>CAZARE010000427.1:0-10725 GCA_964487455.1 uncultured Propylenella sp. | reverse complement strand
GCACAGTTCTTGAGCCGCATTAGGTCCTTTGTGGAGGAGAACTTCCTCTTCCGCGAGGATATCTCCCATTTGGCGGACGACGAATCGCTGCTGGAAAACGGCGTGATGGATTCCACCGGTATTCTCGAGCTTGTGGCCTTCCTGGAGACTGAGTTCTCCATCCAGATGGCCGACGCGGAGATCGTTCCTGAGAACCTCGATTCGATTGTAGCGATCGGGAATTACCTCGACCGCAAGCTCACCGTTGAAGCGGCGGCATGATTCAGCGGCGGGGCGGAGCTGGTTCGATGCGCGTTGAAGAGTTCCTAAGGGCAAGTGCCAGGCGGCTTCCGGACAAGGTCGCGCTCGTGGCCGGCGAGTTACGCTTGACGTTCAAAGACATCGACGTCGCCTCCGACCGCCTGGCGACGACCCTCGGCGCGCGCGGGGTGGAACGCGGCGACCGCGTCGTTGTTTTCATGGACAATTGCGTCGAAGCGGTCGTCGCCATCTTCGCAACGCTAAAGGCCGGCGCAGTCTTTTCGCCCGTCAACGCTTCCACCAAAGCGGAGAAGCTGGCTTACATCCTCAACAATTGCGGGGCGACGGCTCTGGTCACGCAGCACAGGCTTAGCTCCGCCGCTGCGGATGCGCTGGCGGAAGCGCCGTCGGTCAAGCTGGCCGTCGTGGCAGGCGGCCAGCAAGCGCCGACGCTTCGCGGTGGGCTGCATTGGCGAGATGCCTTGGCCACGGACGCGGCCCCGCCCGCCTGCCCGGGGATCGACATCGACCTTGCCATGATCATCTACACCTCGGGGTCCACCGGCTTCCCCAAGGGCGTGATGATGACGCACCGGAACATCGACGCCGCGGCGACCTCCATCACGACCTACCTTGAGAACACGCCCGACGATGTGATCCTAAACGTGCTGCCGATCTCGTTCGACTACGGCCTCTACCAGATGCTGATGGCGATCAGGCTTGGCGCGACGCTCGTGCTGGAGAAGTCCTTCGTCTTCCCGCAGGCGATATTCGAGAAGATGCGGGCGGAGCGCGTCACCGGCTTTCCGATCGTGCCGACCATGGCCGCGCTGATCCTACAGATGCGCGATTTGAAGCCCGGCAGCTTGCCCGATCTTCGCTACGTCACCAACACGGCGGCAGCGCTGCCCCCGGCGCACATCGCGCGACTGCAGACGCTCTTTCCCGGGGTGCGTCTCTACTCGATGTACGGACAGACCGAGTGCAAACGCTGTACCTGGCTCCCGCCGAGCGAACTCCAGCGCCGCCCCGGCTCCGTCGGAATCGCCATCCCGAACACCGAGGCTTATGTGGCCGATGATCGGGGGGACCGCGTTGCGCCGGGCGTGGTCGGCGAGCTGGTCATTCGCGGGCCGCACGTGATGCAAGGCTACTGGCGGGACGAGGCGGCCACTGCACGGGCGCTGCGGCCCGGCCTGTTTCCGTGGGAGAAGGTGCTCCAAACCGGCGACCTATTCCGTGCCGACGAGGACGGCTTTCTCTATTTCGTCGGGCGCAAGGACGACATCATCAAGTCGCGCGGCGAGAAGGTCAGCCCCAAGGAGGTGGAGAGCGTTCTCTACGCGCTGCCCGGGGTGCGCGAGGCAGTGGTGGTTGGCGTCGCCGACCCGATCCTCGGCATGGCGATCAAGGCGGTGGTGGCGCTTGAACACGATGCGTCGCTGACCGCGGAGGAGGTGATGCGACACTGCGCCCGGCATCTGGAGGACTTCATGGTTCCCAAGGCCGTCGAGTTCCGTGACGCGCTGCCAAAGTCGGAGAACGGCAAAATCGACCGTCGCGGCGTCGTCGAAACCGAGACGGGAGCCATGGCGTGAACGTGGCTCTTCCCACCGGAGTGTCCTCCGAGGAAGCCGAACTCTCGGTCGATTGCGACTGGCTCCGCCTCGACACCGCGCGCGAGGTCGCGCGGATCGCCGACGTCATGCGCGAGCAGGTGCTTCGCCGCCTGCGGCGGCGCGGCGTCGTGCTCGGACTTTCCGGGGGTATCGACTCCAGCGTCTGCGCCGCGCTGGCTGCTGCCGCCTTCGGGGCGGACCGCGTCGTGGCCCTGCTGATGCCGGAGCGCGACTCCGATCCGGAAAGCCTCCGCCTCGGCCTGCTCGTGGCGGAATCGCTTGGCATCGATACGGTGACGGAGGACATTGCTCCGATCCTCTACGCCAGCGGCTGCTACTCCCGGAGGGACGCATTCATACGCCAGCTCGTGCCGGAATATGGCGAGGGGTGGCGCTGCAAGGTTGCGTTGTCGGGCGGCGCCTACAACATCACCCATCTCGTGGTGGAATGCCCCGCCGGCAACCGTCGAACGCTTAGGATGCCGCTCGACATCTACCTCGGCGTGGTCGCGGCGACCAATATGAAGCAGCGCACCCGCAAGCAGATCGAGTACTACCATGCCGACCGGCTGAACTACGCGGTGGTTGGCACGCCCAACCGGCTCGAATACGACCAGGGTTTCTTCGTGAAGAACGGCGACGGCGCCGCCGACGTGAAGCCGATCGCGCATCTCTACAAGACGCAAGTGTATCAGCTCGCCGCGCATTTGGGTCTGCCTGAGGAGATCCAGGCGCGCCCTCCAACCACCGACACCTGGTCGCTTGCCCAGAGCCAGGAGGAATTCTACTTCTCCGTTCCCTATCCGGTGATGGACCTTTGCCTCTACGGGCTGGAGCACGGTATCGGCGCTGAGAAGGTCGCCGCTCGGGCCGACCTGGATGCAGAGCAGGTCGAGCAGGTGTGGCGCGACATCAAGGCGAAGCGCGCGGCGACACGCTATCTTCACGAGCCGCCGCTGCTCGTCGAACCTGTCCTTCCCCGATAGCTCCTCCCGCCGCCGCGAGTCCCTGCTGGATGCGCCGGTCGACCGGATAGGGGCTCGACTCCTCCGTCCAGCCGGCCTACTGGGCGCGGCGTGAAGGGGAGAGCCGGGGGACGCGATGGCGAAGACTGCACTGATCACCGGCGGGAGCCGCGGCATTGGAGCTGCCACGGCGCGGCTGGCGGCGTCGCGGGGCTACCGCGTAGGCATCAGCTACGTCTCAGATGAGAAGGCCGCAAACGCGGTCGCCGATGACATCCGCTTAAACGGCGGCGCGGCGTTCGTGCTGCAGTCGGATATCGGCGAGGAGCGCGCGATCCTCGATATGTTCGAGGCGGTGGACCGCCAGGGAGGCCCCCTGAGCGCGCTCGTGAACAACGCTGGTATCATCGGCCCGGCGGGGCGGCTCGAAAGCTACGACACGGCCGCCATAAAGCGCGTGATCGACGTGAATCTCTTCGGATTGATTTTGTGCTGCCGCGAAGCGCTGAAGCGGATGTCTACCAAGCGCGGGGGCCAGGGCGGTGCTATCGTCAACCTCTCGTCGGTCGCGGCGCGCGAGGGGGCGGCCAACGAATATACGCCCTACGGCGCCTCGAAGGGTGGCGTCTCGACCTTCACACTTGGTCTTGCGCGCGAGGTGGCCGCCGAGGGCGTCAGGGTGAATGCCATCCTGCCGGGCCTTATCGACACGGATATCCATGCGGGAGAGTTCGGCGAGGCGCGCCTCAAGCGGCTGGTTCCGAGCGTACCCATAGGGCGCGCCGGCACCGCGGAGGAGTGCGCCGAGGCGATCGTCTGGCTGCTCTCCGACGCGGCGTCCTATGTCACCGGCGCCGTTCTTCCGGTGACCGGCGGCAGATAGCCAGGTCGACGCGGCTTGAGGACATGGAAATGAAGGGCGCGGTCGGCATCGTCGGGCTTGGCATCATGGGCGGCGCCATCGCGGGGAGCCTGATAAGGGCGGGCTGGGAGACCGTCGGGTTCGACGTCGATGAGGTCGCACGGAAAAAGGCTGGCGCCGCTGGCGTCAGACTTGTCGGCCGCGCGGCCGCGGTCGCTGACGGGACGCCGACGATCATCATGAGCCTTCCGAGCCCCGCCGCGGCGCTTAAGGTGGCCGGCGAGCTGGCGGCCGTGAGCGACAGGCGAGTCGTGGTGGAGACGAGCACGCTCGCGCTTGAGGACAAGGACGAGATACAACGCGTCCTGGAGTCTGCGGGCCATGGCGTGCTCGACTGCCCGCTATCGGGGACCGGTGCGCAGGCGGCGACCGCCGATATAGTCGTTTATGCGAGCGGGGATCCGGCTCTGATCGCTTCCCTCATGCCTCTCTTCGCCGATTTCTCGCGCGAGGCACATGACGTCGGCGCCTACGGCAATGGCAGCCGGATGAAGTTTGTCGCGAACCTCCTTGTCGCCATCAACAATGTTGCCTCCGCGGAGGCGATGGTGCTCGCCGAGAAGGCGGGTCTCGACCTGCGGCAGGTCGTCAAGCTGGTTTCGGCGGGCGCCGCCAATTCTCGCATATTCGAGCTGCGCGCACCGATGATGGCCGACAACCGCTACGAGCCCGCCACCATGCGCATGTCCACGTGGCAGAAGGACATGGCCGTCATCGGGAGCTTCGCCTCTGCGCTGGGCGCGCCGACGCCCTTGTTCAGCTCCACGATACCGATCTATGCCGCCGGCAATGGCATGGGCTTCGGCGATCTCGATGTTGCTGCGGTGTGCGCGGTGCTGGAGGCGATGTCGGGGGTGAAGCGCGCCTGACGTTGCCACAGAGATAGCGAGGACCCAACAATGCCAGTGAGGACAGTGGGCCTCGATGCCGACGACACGCTCTGGCACAATGAATCGATCTTCCGCCTGACCCACGAGCGTTTCAACGAGCTGCTCGCGCCGTTCGCCGACGCCGCTACCCTTGAGTCGCGCCTTGCGGAGACCGAGCGGCGCAATCTCGGCGTCTTCGGCTATGGCGCGAAGGGCTTCACGCTGTCCATGCTGGAAACGGCGCTTGAGGTCAGTGGCGGACTCGTTTCGACCGGCGTGATCGGCGAAATCTTCGCGGCCGGGCGCGAGATGATGACGCATCCGGTGGAGCCGCTGCCGGGCGTGCGCGAAGCTCTTGAGCAACTAGCCGCGGACCACCGCATGGTCCTGATCACCAAGGGAGACCTTTTCCACCAGGAGACCAAGCTGGCCGCCTCCGGTCTCGGCGAGTTCTTCTCGGGCGTGGAGATCGTGAGCGAGAAGAGCGCCGAGACCTATCGCGGCATCTTCGCCCGGCATGGCGAGGGGGCAGAGCGCGCGGTAATGGCAGGCAACTCGGTGCGTTCCGACGTCCTGCCGGCGCTCGAGGCGGGAAGCTATGCCGCGCTGATCCCATATCCCTTCGTCTGGGTGCATGAAACGGCCGACACGCCTACGGCGCATCCGCGTTTCAGGGAGCTTGGCTCCCTCGCCGAGCTTCCTGTGTGGCTGGCGGAGATTCCCTGACCGCATCGCTGTCTCGGAGAACGAATTTCCGCCTGGGGCTTGAACGGCGCGCGTCGCTGTGCGTTTTCTCTGGCCTCGCCGCGCCCTCCGTTTCCCTGTTCAGGACAGCCCATGAATCCCAGATTTGCCGCGGCCCTCGCGGCATCCATTTGGGGCAGCACCTACGTTGTGACCGACGTCATGCCGCACAACCCTATCTTCGTGGCGGCGGTGCGGGCGGCTGGCGGGGCATTGCCTCTCATGCTCATCGCCCGCTCGCTTCCCGACAGGGTGTGGCTTGCGCGGGCTGCGGTGCTCGGGACCTTCAATTGCGGCATCTTCTTCGCGCTGCTCTTCATCGGGGCCTACCGGCTGCCGGGGGGCATCGCCGCAACGCTGCAATCGCTGGTGCCGCTTTTCGCCGTGTTCTTCGCTTGGCCCTTACTCGGCCAGCCGCCGTCGATCGCGCGGATTGCGTTCACTCTTGTCGGCAGCGTGGGTGTGGCGCTGCTCTTGTCGAGGGGCCCCGTCGCCCTCGACTGGATCGGCGTGTCGGCCGCGCTCGGCTCCGCGGTGTCATTTGGGATGGGCGCGGTCCTTCTCGATCGCTGGGGGCGGCCGGAATCCATGATCGCGCTTACCTGGTGGCAACTTGTTATCGCCGCTGTCGAGCTCTTCGCGCTCTCCGCGTTGATTGGCGATTTTCCCGTCGCCATCAGCGGCGTGAACCTTGCCGCGTTCGCCTATCTCTGCCTGTTGGGGACCGCGCTGCCGTCGTTTCTATGGTTCTACGGAATCGTAAATGCCGGGGCGAACCGGGTCGCTTCGCTTGTGCTTTTCAGCCCGCTGGTTGCATTCGTGCTCGACCTGACCTTCCGTGGCCTGGTGCCGAGCGTCACGCAGGCGATCGGCGCCGCGTTGATCATGGCGAGCGTCGTGGCCAGTCAGCAGATCGGCCGGACGGTTGCGCCGATGCCGATCCGCTGAGGCGGCTTTGAAATGGCGCCGCTTGGCGATAGACGAGAAGCGGATAAGCATAGGGAGGCCAGGATGAGTGGATATTGGGTGGCGCGCGCCAACGTCTTCGATCCTGTCGAGTACAAGAAATACACCGAGCGCGTCCCCGAGATCATCGGCAAGTTCGGTGGGCGCGTTCTGGCGCGCGGCGGCAACTACAAGATTCTCGAGGGGCCGGAGAATTTTCACCGCTTCGTTGTCATCGAGTTCCCGTCGCTGGAAGCTGCTGTCGCCTGCCACGACTCGCCGGAATACACGGAGGCCTCCGCTTTTCGCCGGGAAGGCGCCGGCGAAGTCGAGCTGGTGATCGTGGAAGGCATTTAGGCGCGGCGGAGGTCATAAGATGGGCGTTCTGCTTTATTCCTATTGGCGGTCCCAGGCCGCCTACCGGGTGCGGATCGCGCTCGCACTGAAGGGGATCGATTTCGATATCGAATCAATCGATCTCTTGAAGGGCGAGCAGCACAGCGACGCCTATCGAACCCTCAATCCAGGCGCCGTCGTGCCGACACTCATCGACGGCGACGGCCCGCCGTTGGTGGAGTCGCTGGCGATCATCGAGTATCTCGACGAGCTGCATCCCAACCCGACGCTGCTTCCGTCCGATCCACGGCTCCGCGCGCACAGCCGTGCCATCGGCCAGATGATGGCGGCAGACACGCATCCCTTCATCGTACCGCGCGTTCGCAAGTACATCGCGATGCAGTTTGGCCTCGACCAATCCGGCGTGACAGCTTGGGTCAAGCACTGGCTCGATGCCGGCGGCCGTGCCGTCGAAAACTTGCTGGCACACGACAGCCGAACGGGAACATTCTGCTGCGGCGACCGGCCGACCGTCGCCGATCTCTGTCTGGTGCCGCATTTCACCAGCGCCATGATGCTTTATGACTGCGACATCGACGAGTTTCCGACCTGCAAGCGCATTTTCGAGACCTGTATGGCCATGGAGGCGTTTCGTGAGACGCATCCGTCGAAGCAGCCGGGCTACGAGCCTGCCTAGTGGAGCGCGTTGGAACGCTTTTGAATGTCCCGCTGCGGTGTTGTCTCCGCAGAACGCTCGCGGTCGCGCATGTGGCGTGAGCAGGGAGCCACCCCGGTTTTCGACGGTCCGCCTGGCCTCGACACGTCGCATCCAACCATCTAGGTCCAGGGCGAGGAAGGAGACCTGGGCATGCCCGAACTGACCGACGCAGACTCAATCATCCGTGCGCGCATACCTTACGAGCCGATCACCCAGCGCAGGAATCTCAGGCTCCCCGGCGGCGCGCGCGTCGCGGTCTGGACCATCGTCAACGTCGAGAACTGGCTTGCCGACGGCCCGATGCCGCGGACCATCCTCGCGCCGCCCATGGGTCAGCCGCTGCTGCCCGATGTGCCGAACTGGTCTTGGCACGAGTACGGGATGCGTGTGGGGTTCTGGCGTTTCATCGAAGTGCTCGGCAGCCGCCATATCAGAGCAAGCCTGGCGTTGAACGGTAGCGTCTGCCGCGTTTACGAAAAGGTCTGCGCCGCAGCGCTCAATGCCGGGTGGGAGTTCATTGGTCACGGCTACGTGCAGGTGCCCATGCACCGGGTCGTGGACGAGAGGGCCGCGATCGGTGACACCATTGCGGCGATCCGCGAGGTGACCGGAAAGACGCCGCGCGGTTGGGAAAGCCCCGGCTTGTCGGAGACAATCGCAACGCTCGATCATCTGATCGAGGCCGGGATTGAGTATGTTTGCAATTGGCCGCTCGACGACCAGCCGGTGCGCATGATGACGCCGAAGGGCGGCATCGTTGCCTTGCCGTACACGCTTGAGGTCAACGACGTTGTCATCTCCGCCGTGCAACAGCAGCCGTCCGATGAGCTGCTGCGCCGCGGCCGCGATACCTTCGACCGGCTCTATCGGGAGGGGGAAGACGTGCCGCGCGTCATGGCCATCTCCATCCACCCCTACCTCACCGGCGTGCCGCACCGGATCAAGTATCTGGAAGCGCTCTACGACCACATTCTTGCGCATGATGAGATCGTGATGTGGACAGGCGAGGAGATATTGGACTGGTTCAATTCCGAGACTGCGGTAGCCGAGACTGCCGTCTCCGCAGCGGAGTAGGCCGTCGCGCCGGCTCCCGTGTCACGCGCGTGTCCCCGCCCGCGGTTCGCGGCGCAGGCGATAGCTGTCGATTGACTTGCGGACGTCCTCGACGGCCGCGTCGGTCAGGATGACGGGGCCGCCGATCAGCAGCGAATAGTAGTAGTGCCTGGCCAGCGCCTCCAGCTCGATGGCCAGCCACATCGCGTGATCGAGATCGCTCCCAGCCGCAATCATGCCGTGGTTTGCGAGGAGACAAGCGCTTCGCCCTTCGAGCGCCTTCAGCGTGTTTTGCGACAGCGCCTTGCTCGCCTGCGTCGCATAGTCGGCGCAGCGTATATCGGCGCCTCCGAAGGCCGCGATCATGTAATGGCAGGCCGGGATCGAGCGCCTGACGATCGAGAGCGCTGTCGCGAAAGTCGGATGCGCGTGGACGACGCCGCCCACCTCCGGCCGCGCGCGCATGATGTCGAGGTGGAAGCGCCACTCCGTGGAGGGCGGCAGCTCGCCGCTCCAGGCCCCGTACTCGCCGTCGATCGGCATGGAGACGATCACCGAGGGCCGCATGTCCTCATAGGCGACCGCGCTTGGCGTGATCAGCATCTCGCCGCCGAAGCGCGCCGATATGTTGCCAGACGTGCCCTGGTTGAGACCGTTTGCGTTCATCCAGCATGCTTGCTCGATGATCGCTTGACGCAGCTTCCTTTCCGCTTGTCTCAATTCGGGTCTCCTGTGGCCTCCATGCTCTTGCAGGTGTCCGACGATGCGGTGACATTGCCTGCCGGGGCACGGGGGTGCAAGGCGCATGAGCGTGCAGGAAGGCCGAGGAGGGCGCTTTTCGTGGGCGCTCTATGATTGGGCGAACTCGCCATTCACGACACTCGTCATTACCTTCATTTTTCCCGCTTATTTTCAGCAGGCGGTGGTCAAGGACGCGGTTAGCGGCCAAGCGCTTTGGGGCTATGCCATCGCGGGAAGCGGACTTGCCGTCGCAATTCTCGCCCCTGCCTTGGGCGCGATCGCCGACGCTAGCGGCCCGCGCAAGCCGTGGATCTTCGTTTTCACCTGGCTATGCGTGATCGGCTCGGCGATGCTCTGGTTGGCGGAGCCGTCGGCGGCCTGGGTCTGGTTCAGTCTCGGCTGCGTGATGATCGCCAATATCGGCTTCGAGTTCGGCATTGTCTTCAACAACGCCATGCTGCCTGACATCGTGCCGGAACGGCGGCTTGGACGCTTGTCCGGGTGGGCATGGGGCTTCGGCTACGCCGGTGGGCTTGCCGCGCTGGTGGTTGCGCTTGTCGTCTTCATCTGGCCGGAGACGGCGCCGCTCGGCCTGGACAAGGACGCCGCGGAGCACGTGCGCATCCTCGGCCCGATGGTGGGATTGTGGCTGGCGATATTCTCCGTCCCGCTCTTTCTCTTCACACCGGACCGGCCGAGCCGGGCAATTGCGGTCACACAAGCGGTGCGTACCGGACTCGCCGATCTCCGACTGACGCTTGCCACGCTGCCCGCCAACCGAACGATCGCCATCTACCTCCTGGCGCATATGATCTATGCCGATGGCCTGATCACGCTGTTTGCGTTCGGTGGCGTGTACGCGGCGGGCGCATTCGGCCTCGACCTGGCGGAGGTTATCTTGTTCGGGATTGTCATCAACGTGGCAGCCGGAGCCGGAGCGCTGCTGTTTGCGTGGCTTGACGACTGGCTTGGCTCCAAGCGCGTGATCGTGACGGCGCTGCTCGGACTGATTGGTGCGTCCCTTCTCGCGGTTTCCGCCACTACGCTGACGTGGCTCTGGGTCGCGGGGATCGCTATCGGCATTTTCGTCGGCCCGGCGCAGGCGGCGAGCCGCTCGCTGATGGCGCGGCTGACCGAGCCCGGCAACCGGGCTTCGTATTTCGGGCTCTACGCCCTCTCTGGGAAGGCCACGGCTTTTGTCGGCCCGGCGCTGGTGGCATCCGTCACTGCTGCGACCGGAAGCCAGCGGGCAGGAATCGCCACGATCGTAGCCTTCTTTGCGGTTGGGCTGGTCTTGCTCGCCTGGGTTCCGGAGCCGGCGCGCCGCGTCGCGAACGCACAGGAAAGTTTGACGGCCTGATATCGAGGCGCCTCAAGCCTTGACGATGCGATCCCGGTGCGCGGTCACATTCTTCGTGGCGTTGCGCGTGTCGACCACAAGCGCGGCAGCGCCGACCACCGCGTTCCAGTCGATACCGTCGTGGTCCGTCACGATGAGCACGACGTCGTAGCGCGCGACGTTCGCCGGATCGATCGGCACCGATTTCCGCCCGGCGAGAGCCTCGTGCTTGCG
>CAZARE010000426.1:0-3814 GCA_964487455.1 uncultured Propylenella sp. | reverse complement strand
GGGCAGCACCCGCGGCAGGCCGCTGAACTTTTCCCTCCAGCTATAGCGGAAGTCCGCTGCGTGCGAGCGGAAGCCCTGCCGCCACATGGCGTAGAGCGTCCACACGATGAAGAGCCCGGTCAGCATCAGCCCCGGCAGCACGCCGGCCAGGAAAAGGCGGCCGATCGAGGTCTCGGTGGCGATGCCGTAGAGGATGAAGGTGATCGACGGCGGAATCAGGATGCCGAGCGTGCCGCCGGCGGCGATCGATCCGGCCGCGATCTCCTTCGGGTAGCCGCGCTTGCGCATTTCCGGAATGCCCATCTTGCCGATGGCCGCGCACGTGGCCGGCGATGAGCCGGAGAGCGCCGAGAAGATCGCGCAAGCCCCAAGATTTGAAATCACCAGTCCGCCGGGCAGGCGGTAAAGCCAGCGGTCGAGAGCCTCGTAGAGATCCTTGCTGGCCGGCGAGGAGCCGATCGCCGCGCCCATCATGATGAACATCGGGATGGAGACCAGGGTGAAGTCGTCGAGCGAGGCGTAGAAGGTCTCGGCGACAACCTGCAGCGAGGCGGGCCCGTGAAAGACGATCAGGAATCCGATGGCGACGAGCCCCAGGCCGAAGGCCACCGGGATGCCGGAAGTCAGGACCAGGATGGTGACGCCGAGAACGAAAAGACCCTGAACGAGCGGACTCATGCCGGCCCTTCCTGATCGATGCCGAAGGGGGGCGCCCGGCCCGTCAGCAGGCTGAGGATGTCGGCCACGTATTGCAGCGACAGAATGCCAAGGCCGAGGGGCATCGAGCTGTAGGGAATCCAGAGGCGCGCCCGCCACATCGTGAACGACACCCAGTTGCTGTCCCAGGCCTCCTTGAAAAGGAGGAAGCTCAGCACCATCAAGGTGAGGCAAAAGGCGAGCGCCATGACGGACGCTACGAGCGCCAGCCAGAAGCGCGCCCTCGGCGCAAGGTATATCGGCAGCACGTCGACATTGACGTGGCCGCGGGTGAGCAGAACGTAAGGACTGCCGATGAAGGTGGCGGCGATCAGGCTGTAGGTGACGAAGTCGGTCTGCCAGATCGTGTTCTCGTTCAGCACATAGCGCGTGAAGACCATGTGGCAGACGACGAAGACCGCCGACGCGATAAGCGCGCCGGCGACGATCCCGCAGACCTGGGAGAGGAACGCAACCGTCCGGACGAAATAGCCCATTCCGCTCCCCTCCCGGACCATGGATTCCACAAGTCCCGCCCGAGGCTCCAGATCTGCGTCTAGGAAAGGCGCCCGGCCAGCGCGTTCGCCGGCCGGACGCGGGGATGGAGCCGGCTATTCGACCGCCAGGGCGGCGTCGATCAGCTCCTGGCCGCCGGGGACCTCTTCTGCGAACTGCTTGTAGGAGCTCTCCTTGGCCACATCGAGCCAAGCGTTGTACTCGTCCTCGGTCATTGTGACGACCTCAACGCCATTCTCCTGATAGGCCTCGACCATCTTCTCATCCAGGCCCCTGGATTCACGGGCGAAATACTCCTCCGACTTCTTGCCCGCCTCCAGCAGGGCGTCCTGCTGCTCCTGGGTCAGGCGCTCGAAGCTCCGCTTCGACATCAGCACCGGCTCGTACATGAACCACAGTGCGTTCTCGCCCGGTGCGGTCAGGCACTTCAGCTGCTCATAGAGGCGGAAGGAGACAAAGCTGCCGGCGCTGGTGTCAGTCGCATCGGCGACGCCGGTTTGCAGCGCGGTATAGACCTCGCTCGAGGGTATCGACACGATGTTGGCGCCGGCCTGCTGCCACATGGCGGCGAACGTCGCGCCGGCGGAACGGATCTTCAGGCCCTTCATGTCATCGGGCGTGCGGATGCAGCCTTCCTTTGAGCCGACCGCCCCGGCGAGCCAGGCGTCGGCGAGCACGATGACGCCCGCCTCCTCTATCTTCGCCCTGATCGTATCCATGAACGGCGAATCGTTCAGCCGCTCGGCCTTGTCGTGGCTGCGGACCAACCCGGGCATCAGCGTGGCGCCGAACTCGCGCACTTTGCCGCTAGCGTAGTCGAGCGGAAAGGCGGACATGTCGAGCTGGCCGGTGACCATCGCGTTCCATTGTTCGGTGGGCTTGAACAGAGAAGCGCCAGGATGAACCTGGACTTTCAGCCCGACGTCGGCGTTCTCGACCTCGCGCGCGATGATCTGCACCATCTCGTCGCGGACGTCGCCTTTGCCGCCCGGAAACTGGTGAGAGGCCGTCAGCGTCACCTCCTGGGAACCGGCCACGCCGGTCGAAATGCCGAGTGTCGTCACGGCGGCAAGGCTCAACAGCGTGATACGTCTCATACGGAATCCTCCCTGTGGCAGCGCGCTATTTTTTGGCAGCGCTCGGGCGGAAGTATGCCTTCCCGCAGAGGCTGTGTCATCTCACTGGCGCGCCTTCACCTCGGGCGGTCGGCGGCGGCCCGCGCGGCTTCTACCTCGGCGAAGCTCGGGGGCGCGGCGCACATCAGGTAGCGGTAGCCCTCGGCGATGACTCGCTCGGCGTTCTTGGCGGTGACATGCGGATGCCCGACCACCACATCGTGCGCCTTGCAGATCGATACGATCTCGGCCATCGCGTCGAGCACCGCCTCGTGCTCGTACTGGCGCGGGAAGCCCAGCTCCTGGCTGAGGTCGCCCTCGCCGATCAGCACCGCGCCGATGCCGGGCACGTTCTTCAGCATGTCGGCGAGGTTCGAGATGCCCGCCGTGTCCTCGATCTGGATGACGACGAGGATCTCGCCCTCAGGCGCCAGCGGCCAGACGTCGGCGCGTCGGTAATATTCCTGCTGCGTCACGCCCCAGTAGCGCACGGCCTGCGCCGGCCCATCGCCGCGGATGCCAGCCGGCTCGTAGAGCGGCTTGTCCTCGAGGCGCTGATAGCGGCAGGCGGCCACGGCGTTGTAGGCCTCTTCGACGGTGGAGATATGCGGCCAGACCACGCCGTAGCAGCCGAGGTCGAGCGCCTGCTTCGCGAGGAACTGGTTCATCTCCGCGCCGTTGGCCGGAATCCGCGCCGTCGGCGTAACGGCGGGGACCATGGAGCCGGAGGCGGCGATCTGGCGGCGATTGAGGAGATATTGCAGGCTGTCGCGCAGCGCCCTGACGTCCCAGCCGCGGTGCTCTCCCTCGAACACCACGCCGTCATAGGGCGAGCTCTGCAGCGAGATCGCCGTCTCGATCTCCATCGGCGCGAACAGCGCGAAGGCATGGCGACCGAATTCGAGCGCTTTGATGATCCCGTTGAGACGCGGCAATTCGGCCATGCGGTTCCTCTCAGACGTTGCGGCCGGGATGCCCGCGTGCGGCGAGCAGCGCGTCGAGCCGCGGATAGACACGCCGGGCATTGCCTTCGAAGACCTTGTAACGGTCGGCCTCGCTCAAGTCCGTCAGCTGGTCGATGTAGCGCTTGGTGTCGTCGAAATGCCGCCCGGTCTCGGGGTCGATCCCCTTCACCGCTCCCAGCATCTCGGAGGCGAACAGAATGTTGTCGATCGGGATGACCTTGGCCATCAGCTCGATGCCGGGCAGGTGGTAGACGCAGGTGTCGAAGAAGACGTTGCCGAGCAGGTGCTCGGAAAGCAGCGGCTTCCCCATCGCTTGCGCCAGGCCGCGATAACGCCCCCAATGGAAGGGCGCCGCTCCGCCGCCGTGCGGGATGACGAGCTTCAGCGTCGGGAAGTCCTTGAAGAGATCGCCCTGGATGAGCTGCATGAAAGCGGTCGTGTCGGCGTTGATGTAGTGGGCGCCGGTGAAGTGGAAGCTCGGATTGCACGACGAGGTGACGTGGATCATCGCCGGCACGTCAA
>CAZARE010000425.1:0-8128 GCA_964487455.1 uncultured Propylenella sp. | reverse complement strand
TGCCGAGGAGGACATTGAAGAGCCCGGCGGGGAGGCCGGCCGCCTCGACGATCTTCGCCAGCTCTATCGCCGTGACCGGCGTCAGCTCGCTCGGCTTGAAGATCATGGCGTTGCCGGCGGCGAGCGCCGGTGCCGTCTTCCAGCTGGCGATCTGGAGCGGATAGTTCCAGGCGCCGATTCCGGCGCAGACGCCGAGCGGCTCGCGTCGCGTATAGGCGAAGGCGCTGTCCCCGAGCGGAATGTGCTCGCCGTGCACGATCTGGGTCAGTCCGGCGAAGAACTCGAAGCAGTCGGCGGCTGAGCCGATGTCCGCCTCCGGCGCCTCCTGGATGGGCTTGCCGGTGTCGAGCACCTCCAGCCGCGCCAGCTCCTGCTTGCGCTCGCGCAGCAGCGCGGCAATGCGGTTCAGAGCGCGTCCGCGCTCAGACGCGGGAAGCGCGATCCATTCCTTCTGCGCGCTGGCCGCCGCGGCGACGGCTTCGTCCAGCAGCGCCGCGTCGGCCGCCGCCACGTCGCAGAGCACCTCGCCGGTAGCCGGATTGATGTCGGGAAACCGCTCACCGCCGTCCGGCGCGCGGTCGGCGCCGGCAATGCGCGACATGATGAGAGCGGGGGAGGGCAAGGGGCGAGCTCCTGCGGTTGCGAGCGGAAGGGGGACGTTGCGAACCTTGCGGACGCGCGGCCGCATCCCTATAAAACCGGCGGCAGGCGGGGTGTATAGCTCAGTTGGTAGAGCAGCTGACTCTTAATCAGCGGGTCGCAGGTTCGAGCCCTGCTACACCCACCATCCTGCTTTCGCGTTCCGGGCTTTGATTTCGCCAAACTGCGAAGCGGGATGCCAAGGGCGGCCATTCGCCACCCCGGACCCACGCTCGTCGGCACGCATCCCGTGCTACAGGCTCGCGAAGCGATCGTGAGCCTCGTCGATGCCTTCCCTTGATCTCGTGATACCGTTCTTCGTGGCGACCTCGATCTTCGCGTGCGTGCCCGGCCCGGGGATGCTCTATGCGGCAGCCCAGACCATTGCGCAGGGACGCCGCGCGGGTTGGCTTTCGGCGGCCGGACTTCATATCGGCGGCTATGCGCACGTTCTGGCGGCGGCCTTTGGATTGGCCGTGCTGCTGGAGACGGTCCCGGTCCTCTATGCGATCGTGAAGCTCGCCGGCGCCGCCTATTTGATCTGGCTCGGCGTGAAGCTGTTCAGCTCGCCGGGACCGCTTGCCGTCGCGGTCGCGCAACCCGCGCCGGCGAGCCGCCAAGGGGCGATACGCAACAGCATCGCGGTCGAAATTTTGAATCCGAAGACGGCCCTGTTCTATCTGGCTTTCCTGCCGCAGTTCACCGACATATCCGCCGCGCTGCCGGTTTGGGGGCAGATCGTCATCCTCGGTTTGATCGTGAACTGCATGTTCTCGGCCACCGATGCCGTGTGTGTCCTGCTTTCGGAGAGGATGACAAAGCTGCTCGTCGCGTCCGAGGCGGCGGTCCGCCTTGCCCGCCAGATTGGGGGCGGCATCCTGGTGTCGCTCGGGGTCAATCTCGCGGCGTCACGGCAGTGACCGCCTCGCCGGCCGGTGGAGCTGCGGCCGTCGTTCCGGCATCTCCGTCAGGGTGCGCCGCATGTGCTACAAGAAGTACTATCGCCCGTCGGTGATTCCCGACGGGCGCATCGGAGGCTTTCACCATGCGAAATTCTCCCGGGTTGCGTGCGTGGCTCATCGCCGTGATCGCTGGGCTCGCTGTCAACATCTCATCCACGGCCCTTGCCGATAGCGGCACGATCCGGCTCAGCATCGTGAAGGCGGGCTGGATCATCGGCGGTTCGGGCGGCAGCGGCACGCTTGTGTTTAAGGGCCGGAGCTACCCGCTTGCCATTGGTGGCCTGAGCGTGGGCTTCACGTTCGGCGGGGCGAGGGCGACGCTATCGGGAACCGTAAGCCGCATCAATCGTGCTTCGGATGTCGAAGGGGTCTACGGGGCCGCCGGTGCCGGAGGCGCGATCGGGCGTGGGGCGGGTGCGATCGTTCTCACGAACGAAAAGGGTGCGGTCCTCGAGCTGCAAGGCAGACAGACCGGATTGATGGTCAATGCCGACTTCAGCGGCTTGGTGATATCGTTGAAGTGATACTGCTTCGCTCGGAAGTTCTTTGAAGGGGGAAGGATACCGGAAGCGGTAGCCGAGTAGGGTCGATCGGGCCAGATTCGCTTTCCCTTGGCCCTTGACCCCCCGCCCCGCCTCGGCTTCCAACTCCCCGTATGACCCTCCTCGTCACCGGCGCCGCCGGCTTCATCGGCTATCATGTCGCGCGGCGGCTGGCCGATCGCGGCGAGCGCGTCATCGGCCTCGACAACCTCACCCCTTTCTACGGCACCGACCTGAAGCGGCGGCGGCTGACCCAGCTCTCGACCTTTCCGAACTTCGTCTTCAAGCGCGTCGATCTGGCGGACCGCAAGGCGCTTGCCGAGGCGCTTACCGGCGAGTCGGTCCGCCGGGTCTTTCATTTGGCGGCCCAGGCCAACGTGCGTTACGCGCTGGAGAACCCCTACGCATACGTCGATTCGAATATCGTCGGACACCTCAACATCCTTGAGCATTTCCGCCACGCCGGCGGGGTGGAGATGCTTGTCTACGCCTCGTCGAGCTCCGTCTACGGCAGGACGGCCGACGTGCCGTTCCGTGAGGACGCCGCCACCGACCACCCGACCTCGCTCTACGCCGCCTCGAAGAAGTCGCAGGAGATGATGAGCGAGGTCTACGCTTCGCTCTTCGGCATCCCGCAGATCGGCTTGCGCTTCTTCTCCGTCTACGGGCCGTGGGGCAGACCGGACATGGCCTATTGGCTCTTCACCGAGGCGATCCTCGCTGGCCGGCCGATCAAAGTTTTCAACGAGGGCAATATGCAGCGCGACTTCACCTACATCGACGATATCGTCGCGGGTGTGCTGGCGGTTGCCGAGGCGCCGGCGGGCGGGCCGCCCCACCGCATCTACAATATCGGCAACAACGCGCCGGTGCTGCTGCTGGACATGATCGCCATGCTGGAGGGCATCATCGGACGCAGGACCGAGCTTGAGCTGCTTCCCGCTCAGCCGGGAGAGATGCTCGTGACCTGCGCCGACATCTCGGCGATCGCAAGGGACTTCGGCTTCCAGCCGGCGACGCCGTTCGAGACTGGGCTTACCAGGTTCGTCGACTGGTTCCGGCGCTATCAGCGGCAAAGGTAAGCCAGTCGACCTCCGATGGCGCGCGCCGTTGGAGTTCCGCCCAAGATCATCGCCAGGACCTATAAGCCACCCCGACGGAGATGCGCGTGGTCTTCGCGGTCGTAGTGGTCGGCGGCGCGCCACCAGGCCGACCTGGTGAAGCTCGTCGCCGGCTTCTCCAACCCGCTGGTCGGCTAGTATCCAGAAATCCCGCCTTGCTGACTCGCGCCCCCTCCGATCGGAGGGGCACTGGCGATTCTTCCGTGTCATGCTTGTATTTTGCAGCGCGAGCGTTCACGCTCCACGCGCACGAAAGGAGCTGCTATGCGCCGATCGCCCATAATTGCCGCCGTCGCAACCACAGAAGTACAATGTGGAAACTCCTAACGCTCGCAATCTTCGCCGCGCTCGCGGCCGCGCCCGACCTTGGCCACGCCTTCGGTGCCCTTGCAGTAGATTCCAACAAGGCACACAGCTACGGCTATTCCTACGGCTATTCGAGCCAACGGGGGGCCGACGCGCGTGCGCTCTCCGAGTGCGGTTCGGGCTGCTACGTCGCGGTGCGCTTCAACGGAACCTGCGCCGCCTACGCCGCCGACATGCGACCGAGCGGCACCGCCTGGGGCTGGGGCGCACAGAACAGCGCACAGGGTGCCCAGGCCCGGGCCCTTTCGGAGTGCAGGGCTCGGGCTGGCTACGGCAGCCAACGCGTCTGTCAGGTTCGCGTGTGGGGGTGTGACCGGTAGCGGGTGCAAGGTCCGTGTCCGGGCCTGCGACCGGTCCTCTGTCTCCTCGGCGGTTTCAGGCGGCGGGAACTAGCATCGACCAAGACTGCTATTCGAGGGCTCGCCTCCGCGTGAACGGTGACCAGTAGCGGGCGGGTGCGCCGCACGGTTTTCGGCCCTTCACCGGACGCCCGGAGTCCTGGTGCCCAACGACCGACGCTTAAAGGCGCTCTTAGCCGGCGGGCTCGACCCGCATCAACTCAATGATCGCGCCTGCGACGACGGCATATCCAGGCCGAACAACTCCGCCACCGGTGGCCAGGCGACAACTGGATGTCGGGCGATGGTCTCGAACAGCTCGTCGAGAAACGCCCAGCTCGCGGGCTGGTGGATGAGATGATGCGTCAGGATGCCGAGCGGCTCCGGGTCGCCGCCGAGCCGCCTTTCCAACTCTTCGGCGAGCAGCGCATAGGCGGCGGAGCGGGAGAGGGGCCCTCGCGTCCGCCAGTCGATGATGTCGACATGCGTGTTGACCCAATGCGCCTCTCCGATAGGGGCGGGACCGAATGCTGAAAATCCTGCGAGTCCTATCGTCCGCCGCACCTCATGCACGGATTCCGCCATGCGGTTCCAGGGCGGCACGAGGACGGGAAGGAACCTCTCCGGGAAGAGAGCGGTGAGCCGCGCGTGCCCTCGGCCCAGCTCAGCCCCGATCGCATCGAGCGCGCGGTGCGGGCCGAGTTCCGTCTTCTTCTCCTCCGGAGGACTGTGATTTCGGTGTCGCCAGCCGTGCTGGAGGACCGCCGCCTGCGCTTCATCGGCAAGCCTTTGGGCCAGATCGGCCGTCGCTTCCTTGGGGATGACGGCGAGCCCCAGCGGTACGCGATGGCTTCGAGCCATGGAGAGAAGCTGCTCGAGCTCAGGCGTCGCGGTCGTGGCGTCGTCGTCGCGCCACCAGATGGGTATCTTGGCGGAGCGCGCCTCCGCCGCGGCGAGCAGCTTGGCGAAGCGGTCGCGCGCCGCGTCCCCGTCCGGGTCTCGAGCGCTCATGCCGCCTGGCTCCGGCGCGAGGCGTTGAGCTTCTCGGCGATGAAATCGATGCCCGGCTCGGAAGAGAAGCGCTCGCGTACGTTCGCCGCCCCCTTCCTTCCGAGAGTTAGCCGGAACGCCGGATCACCAATCAGCCGCCGGATCGCGTCGGCGAGGGCCTCTGGATCGCGCTCCCGCACCAGCCATCCGGTCTCGCAATGCGTCACCAGCTCCGGGATGCCGGAGACATTGGTCGCGAGCACCGGCACGGCGAAGGCTTGCGCCTCCATCAGCACGTTAGGCAGGCCGTCGCGGTCGCCCGACCGCGTCAGGCGCGAGGGAAGCACGAAGAGATCGGCGCGGCGGAGGAGATCGAAGATGAAGCCGCGGTCCTTGGCCCCGTGCCAGGCGACGCGGCCGGAAATGGATAGCGTTTCGGCCTGTCGCTTCAGCCTCTGCGACAGTGGTCCGCCACCGGCATGCTCGAAACGCCACACGATCTCATCATCGAGGGTGGCGAGCGCCCGCAGGAGATCCGCATAGCCCTTTTTCTCCACCAGGCGTCCGACCGAGACGACGGTGAGCGGCCCACGCCCCTCGACTCGGCGCTCCGGCGGTGGCGGGAAACGCGAGAAGTCGAGCCCGTGATAAACGAGGTGCAGCTTGCCGACGGTGCGGCTGAGCGAACTGAGATAGTCGAGGTTGGCTCGCGTGCACGTCACCCCCCAATCGGCTTCGGCGATCTTCTCGCGGAGCTCCCATTGCGGCGTGGTCCAGATGTCCTTGGCGTGCGCGGAGAACGACCAGCCCGTGCCGCGGATCAGCGCCGCGTAGCGTGCGACCGAAGCCGGCGTGTGCAGGAAGTGCGCGTGCAGCCAGTCGACGTCGGCCGGAAGCTCTCGCGCGAGGACGCATGCCTGACCGAACCGCCGGCGGCGGTTCACTGAAGCGTCGCGCTTCAGGTCACGCTGGAACGCCTTCCAGGCTTGCGCAAAGCCGGGCCGCGCCGTGGCCCAAGCGCGCCCTTCGCGCACGCGCGTCGGGTCGTCCTTCAGATATTCGGGAAGATAGAGCACGTCGGCGGCGATCTCGTGGTTGAGATCGTGCCGCACCTTCTCCGTCGGATGGCGGAGCGAGACGATGAGTTGCTGGATTCCACGCTTCTCCAGGCCGAGGATCTCCTGCGCGATGAAGGTCTCCGAAAGGCGGGGATATCCCTTCACGAGCGTGGCAATCCGGGCCATGGTCTCGCCTCCTTGAGCGGTCGCCGGCGTGACGCCGGGTTTTCACCTCAATCTGGGACAAGAACCTTGCTCACCTCAAGCCGGTCTGGACCGGGCTCTTTTGAGACGCTGCATCTGGACTTCGAAAGCGGCGCGTTCGAAGGGTGGAGCGTCAAGCGGCTGTCCGGCGCGCATTCGGCCGTGATCCAGTCCGAGGTGGTGCGCGTCGGAAGCCGCGCTTGCCGCTTCGAGCTTCGGCCCGACGACTATGTCTCCCAGGGGCATCGCGCTGAGCTGCGCGACCCTTACAACGTGGTCTGGGACGAGGAGGTCTGGTACGGCTTCTCCACGTTGATCGCGCCCGATTTCGACCTACCGCCGGAGGTCGGCTGCGTGTTCGCCCAGTGGCACGACCAGGCGAAGCTCGGCGAGCCTTCCGGCAAGCCGCCCCTTGCCATGCGCTACCGCGGCGGGCGGCTCTACTTCACCGGCGCCTACGGCCGCGTCGCCTCGCCCGACCCCGACATCCGCTACGAGTTCGCGAGCATCGCGGAGGTCGCGAAGGGCTTGTGGCTCGATTTCGTGTTCCGCGTATTCTGGTCGCGCCACGGCTTCTCAGAGATCGAGGCTTGGCTCGGCGGTGAGCGGATCATCGACTGGGCCGGCCCGCTTGCCTACGAGAACGAGGCGGAAGGCCCTTACTTCAAGCTCGGTCTCTACTGGTCGCCGCCCGGGCGCGCGCCCATCGTCGCCTACCACGACAATTACAGCCGCGGGCATTCCTTCGCGGAGGTCGATCCGTCCGTGCCGCACGGCGCTGGGCCCGCGCATGCCTGAGGCACGGTGCGCCGTCGCGATCCTGCCGCGCGAGGCGGGCGACGCGAAGCGGCTCCTGCGCTCGCTCGCGACCGCCAAGGCTGCCGGGTGCGGCGACTTCGCGGAGATCGAGGCGCTCGGCGCGGCGCTTCCCGCTACTCAGCCGGCGGCGCTGCGGCAGGCCGGCGCCCTGGCGGCGGGCGGCGGCTTCGATTGGCTGCTCGCCGTCGGCGCGGATGAGACACTGGCGCCTGACATTTTCGTGAAGACGGCGCCGGCGCTTCGCTTGCACGACGCGGTGTGGGGCGGTGCCGCGGTTGCATCCGGCGCGGATGCGCCCCTGAAGGTGGAGCGCATTACGCGCCTCGCCGCGCAAGCGATGCCGGCGTTCTTCCACGCGGCGCTCCGATGGTGGATCGGGCCGAGCCATTTCGTCCGCCCGGCGCTTGCCGTGGCGGCGGCAGAGGCGGTGCGGCCCACGGGTCTCTACGCCGACTACCTCTACTTTCTGTGGAAGAGCTGCAGCGCCTACAAGACCGCGCAGGCCCTGACGCTTTTTCAAGACCAAGTGCCGCCGGTCGGGGAGGCGGATCGCCGCCGGCTGATCGCCATTCTGGAGCGCGAGCCGGTGTTCATGCCGGTCCGGTTCGGGTCAGTGACGTTGTTTCTTCCCTATACCGGGCTCAACCCGCTCATCGAGCGGGAGAACATGCGGGGCCTCTTCTTCGAGCAGGAGGAGCTGGAGTTCCTGGCCGGACGGCTGTCGCGCGGGCTCCGCATCGTCGATGTCGGCGCCAACACCGGCAACCACACGGTCTTCTTCGCTGGAATCATGCAGGCAGAGGCCGTGATTCCGGTGGAGCCGTTGCCGCGCGCGGTTGCGGCGATCCGGGCGGCCGTCGGCGAGAACCGACTGGCGAATGTCGAGCTTTCATGCCTGGGAAAGGCGGTTGGCGCGGGGGAGGGCATGTTGCGCCCGGTCGCCTCGGTTACGGCCGGCCTCGGCGCCACCCACTTCGTCCCCGACCCGGCGGGCGAGGTGCCGCTCCTCACCCTCGACCGACTCGTCCGCGGGCGTGTGGATCTCCTGAAGATCGACGTGGAGGGCATGGAGATGGAGGTGCTCGCAGG
>CAZARE010000424.1:0-3871 GCA_964487455.1 uncultured Propylenella sp. | reverse complement strand
CCGGATCAAGTCCGGCAATGACGACAGGTAGGCGCGCTTCGTCCATCCCGCGGCCTTGCAGCCCGAGGTTTCAGAGATCTTCCGCCTCCTCGCGAAGAGGAGGGAGCGGGGCGCCTGAAGAGTGCCTCGCAAAGTTTTAATAGTGGCGCCCCGCAGGCGCCCCGCGCAGTGCTTTCGGCCCCAGTCCTCCAGCTCTCCGCCAGCCCGGTGCGCGGAGCGCCTCCGGATCAGGCTTAAGGCGGGCAACGAGCCGCAGACCGGTCCTAGTGCCGGTCGGGCGGAGTGTCGGAGCCGACCGGGACGGCGCGGCTCGGAAAGCCGCTCCGCCGCGGACTGCCCGCCCTTCCCGTGAAACTCCGGTCGACACGGACCCTCCAGCGAAGGGCGGGGAGGGGATTGTAAGGGAGGATGCGGAGGCGGGGATTACATTTTCCAGAGCGAGGTTCATCAACGCGGAGCAGGGTAGTGAGATCAGATCCGCACATTTTTGTGCGAGAAGGAGCCATGCGAACGTTCACCTATCGCGCATCTCTCGAGCCGGGCGAGAGGACTGAGGTCGTCGTGGTCGCGTTCCCCGATGTCCCGGAGGCGATAACGGAAGGCGAGGGTGAGGCCGAGGCTCTTCGGCAAGCGGAAGACGCGCTCGGGACCGCGCTTCTCTCGTATTCCCTGCGCGGCTTGAAGCTGCCGCGCGCCCGAACGCGCGGAGGCCTTGCGGTGACTGTCGCGCCCGAGGTCGCGGCGAAGCTGGCGGTTCTGGAGGCATTCGCCGCGGCATATCGAAGTCGGAGCTCGCGCGGCGACTCTATGTCAGCGAGAACGAGGCGCGCCGCATCCTCGATCCGCTGCATGCGACCAAGCTGCCGCGGCTCAGTCAGGCGCTTGCGGTGCTCGGACGACGGCTTGTCGTCGGGGTCGAGGATGGGGCGGCGTAGCGTGGCGACGTGGTTTCGGTGAACTGAACGATTCCGAGGCGGACGTAATCAAACGCCCGCACAAGCCACGACGAAGGTGGGAGGGGCCTTTGGCAGCGCGACTTCAATAGAAGACGTACATGTCCGTTTGGTCTCGCTCTATGACGGGACTATCGGCCTCCACCGGCGTCACTGAAGACCCGTGGCTCATGTGATCCTCGATAAGCAGGGCGTTGTACCCGGCGTCGAATAGGGGCCGCAGGATAGCAGTGCGGCTGACGCCGAACCGCGAGATGTAACGGGCGCGGTGAAGCTCCAGCAAGGTGACCGGCCTGTGCCGGCGAAAGGTCGCCATGCCACCCGGTATGACCTTCGCCTCGTAGCCATCCACGTCGATCTTGATGGCGTCGGGAACGACGCCCCGGTCAGCGCAATAATGGTCGATGCTGGTGATCGTCGCTTGCGATTTCCGCGGCGCGTCGCGGGCCCTCGTGCCGCGCAGCGCGAATTTCAACCTCACCCACGCGCTGTCGCCGTAGTGGCGGCGCTCGGGCTCGCTCTCGAACATCTTGGTCTGCGAATGCCAAACCGGCTGCTGGCCGAGATGCCGGTCTGACAGTCCGGCGAGCAGGGGTTCCGCCCCGCCGCCGGTCGTGCAGGCCTTCAGGTTTGCCGCCAGCACGGCGTAGAGCTCTGGCTGCGGCTCGAAGGCATGCACGTGGATCGGCCGCGCCTTGTGGGAGAGAGCGAGGAGGCTGAAATAGCCGCAATAGGCGCCGATATCAAAGAACGTGGATATCGGTCGGCGCTCCAGGAAAAAGGTAAGCGCGGCGGTCGACGCCTCTTCAAACCGGTACTGGTTCTTGCCTCTGCGAAGCAGGCTCCTGCGACGAGGCTCCCTCCATTCGATTGGAAAGAACCCGGAAGCCTCCAGCCGGTGGCGATCGCCCTGAGTGAGCACCTCCATCTTGAATTCGGAGATGTACTGAGCGAGCGCTGCGCCGATGTCCGGATTCCCAGCCGGGTCTGTCATCGGCCAGCCTTCTCCTCCACCTTGTCCCAGAACAGGCTGGCAATGTCTGCGCCCCCAAACCGCTGCACCTCGCGAATACCCGTCGGCGAGGTGACGTTGATCTCGGTCAGCCAGTCGCCGATCACGTCGATGCCGGCGAGAAGCAGCCCGCGCCTCTTCAGCTCCGGGCCGATCGCCTCGCAGATCTCGCGGTCGCGCGCGGTCAGCTCGCTCGCCACCGCCTTGCCGCCGACATGCATGTTGGAGCGCGCGTCGCCCATCGCCGGGATGCGGTTGATGGCGCCGACCGCCTCGCCGTCGACCAGGATGATGCGCTTGTCGCCCTGCCGCACCGCGGGAAGATAGCGCTGCACCACGAACGGCTCGCGGAAGCGCTCCAGGAACAGCTCGAGCAGCGCGGAAAGGTTCTCGTCGTCCTCGCGCAGGCGGAATACGGCGGCGCCGCCATTGCCGTAGAGCGGTTTCAGGATGATGTCGCCGAACTCGTTGCGGAAATCGCGGATCGAATTGGGGTCGCGTGTGATCAGCGTCTCCGGCATCAGCTCGGGGAATTCGGTGACGAAGATCTTCTCCGGCGCGTTCCTGACATGCGCCGGATCGTTGACGACCAGCGTCTTCGGATGGATGCGCTCCAAGAGATGCGTCGGTGTGATGTAGGCCATGTCGAAGGGCGGGTCCTGGCGCAGCAGCACCGCGTCGCATTCGGCCAGGTCGACAAGGCTGGCTTCGCCGAGCGCGTAGTGCCCGCCCTCCTCGTCGGCGAGCTTGTCGATCGGCTCGGCGCGCGCCGTCACCTTGCCGCCGCGCATGGCGAGCCGGTCGGGCGTGTAGTGGAGCAGCCGATGGCCGCGCCGATGCCCCTCCAGCATGAGCGCGAACGTGGTGTCGCCGCGGATGTGGAGCGTGGCGATGTGGTCCATCTGGACCGCGACCGTGAGCGTCATGGCGTGCCTTGTCCTGTCGCAATCCGCGTTAGCCGCGCTTCGCGTGAAGCGCAATCATACCGCCTTGGTCCAGCCCGGGCGGAAGGCGTCGGGGAGGTGGCGCGGCAGCCCCCAGGGCGTCACCACGATCATGTCGTAGCGGATATCGAGGCCGGCCGCGTCCGGATGCCTGGCGAGCCACAGGTCGGCCGCCTCGACGATACGGCGTTCGGAGAAGCGTCCGACCGATTCCAGCCCTTCCTCGCGCGTCGGCCGCGCCTTCACCTCCACGAACGCGATGAGCCGCCCGCGCTTGGCGATGAGGTCGATCTCGCCGAGCGGCGTCCTGTAGCGGCGCGCGATCAGCCTGTAGCCCTTGGCGAGAAGCAAGAGCGCCGCGGCGGCCTCAGCCACGTGGCCATGCCGGTAGGCGGCGTATCGCGTGCGCGCCCGCGTCTTCATTGTCCGCCCTTCAGCTTGAGCGCGCGCTGATAGAGAGCGCGCCGCGAAAGGCCGGTCGCCCCGGCGACAGCCTCCGCCGCTTCTTTGACGCCCATGGCGCGCAGCGCTTCGCCGAGCAAGGCGTCGACCTGGGCGTCCGGCGGCGGCTCCGCTGGGCCGGCCGGCTCTACGAGCAGCACGATCTCGCCTCGGACGGGGCGACCGGCATAGCGCGCCGCCAGCTCGGCCAGCGTCCCGCGGTCGAACGTCTCATGCAGCTTGGTGAGCTCGCGGCAAAGTGCGGCCTGGCGTTCGCCGCCAAGCTCCTGCGCGGCGTCGGCAAGCAGCGCCGCGATGCGGTTCGGCGATTCGAACAGCACCAGCGTTGCCGGCGCGCGCGTCGCCTCGGCGAGGCGCTTCCGCCGCTGGGCCGCCTTCGATGGCAGGAAGCCGAGGAAGAGGAAAGCCTCGGCGGGTAGGCCGGCGGCGGAAAGCGCGGCGATGGCGGAAGAGGCGCCCGGAATGGGCACGACCGGATGCCCCGCCGCGCGCGCATCGGC
>CAZARE010000423.1:0-8812 GCA_964487455.1 uncultured Propylenella sp. | reverse complement strand
GCAACGCCGATCACCGCCGCCAACGCGGCCCCGCCGCCGATCAACTTCTCCTTCGGCATCCAGACGCCGCACGGCTACTTCTCGTTCGGCAACGGCGGCGGCTACTACCCGCAGCCGCAGGGGATGTCCTGCTGGCAAGCGAAGCAGCACCTGAAGGGCGCCTTCAAGCACGTCAACACGATCGAGTGCAACGGCGCGGTCTACACCTTCAAGGTCAAGAAGCTCCACATCGGCCCGTGGAAGACGGTGCAGATCAACAAGTGGAACGGCAATTACTGGTACGTCTGAGCGGCACGTCACGCGCCTTCAAGGGACGGCCTGGGAGAACGCTCCCGGGCCGTTCCGTGCGTCGGGGCCGAGCAATCGCCCGCCGCCGCTTTCCGGCGTTCCGAAGTCGATCTTTCGCGAGGAAAAGGATAATCTCGCGACTCGACAGTCAAGATTCGAGGCGACGGGGGACAAGGATGGCGAAGCCCGCGAGCGACGCCCGCAGCCGGGCCGAGGAGCGGTTCGACAAGGCCCGCAGGACCAGCGAGACGGCGCAGGCGCTGATCGACAGCGAGCTTGCCGCCGTCCGCGCCAAGACCAAGCGGCTGCGGGCCGCGCGCCTGGCGCAGGAAGCCAAGGAGGCCGCCGCCAAGCCCGCCAAGACGCCGGCCAAGACAAAGGCTGGCACGGCGAAAGCCAAGCCCGAGCCGGCGAAAGCCAAGGCGGCGAAGACCGGGCCCGGGGCGAAAACCGAGGCGGCGACAGCCAAGACGGCGAAGTCCAAGACGGCGAAGGCCAAGGCCAAGCCCGCGAAAGCGAAGAAGCGGTAGGGGGCCGTTATCCTTGCCCATCCGTCCCTGCAGATCGAAGATCCGCCTTTCGATCCGCAAGACCGGCGCCGCTTTCCCGCGCCCGCCGCATCGCGGCCATACTTAGCCTTTCCGCCGCCGCTCAAATTCCGGCCGCCCGTTTAGCGCCGGCTTAACGCCGCCGCTTAGCGCCCGTTTAACGCGGTCGGCGCATGCTTGGCGCGATCGTCATGGTCACGAAGAGGACGGCAATGGCCGAAGCACTGCGTTCAACCCTGCGACATCCGGGCGCGCGGCTTGACGCCCGCGACGCATCCGCCACGCGCAGGAAGGCCCGCGACGCGGCGGTGGTGCCGCTTGGCGACCTGCCGCCCGCCGGCACGCGGCACTGGGTGCCGCGTTACAAGGCGGCGGTGGTGGCCGCCGTCGACGCCGGCGTGCTCACGCTCGACGACGCGCGCCGGCGCTACCTTCTCTCGGAGGAGGAGCTCGATTCGTGGCGCGACACGATCGACCGCTTCGGCGTGGTGGGGCTCAGGATGAGCGTGAGCGAGCGCCGCCACACGCAGCGCACGTCCGTCACGGAGCGCGGCTTCGCGGCGCTCAACGCCGGCGAGCGCGTGGAATGCCGCATCGCCAACGTGAGCGACCGTGGCGCGCGGCTTCAGGTCGACGCCAAGGTGGCGCTGCCCCATCTCTTCGAGCTTACCTGCGCGGCGACCGGGCGGGCCTGGTGGGTGGAGCTCGTCTGGCAGCGCGGCGAGGCGGCAGGCGTGCGCTTCACCAATCCGCTCGCCCCGCCCTTCGCCATTGCCGAGGGGCTGGGCGCGTGGCTGATCGGGACGCGGGACTCGGTCACCATCGGCCGGCTCGACTGAGCGCATTCAGAGACGGCGGTTCCGCGCCCGTCGTTTGCGGCTATGCTGACGCGGCGAGACGAGCCGAGGCCAGCCATGCGCAAGCCAGCAATTGCCAAGCCGAAGATCAGCCGCTTCAAGGTGCCCGCCCTCAAGACGCTGCCCGCCGACATCCGCGCCCGCATCGAAGCCGTCGCGGAGAAGGCGGGCTTCGTGCCCAACGTCTTCCTGGTGCTGGCGCACCGGCCGGACGAGTTCCGCGCCTTCTTCGCCTATCATGACGCGCTGATGGAGAAGGAGGGCGGGCTCTCGAAGGCGGAGCGCGAGATGATCGTGGTGGCGACGAGCGCCGCCAACCAGTGCCAGTACTGCGTGGTGGCGCACGGCGCGATCCTCAGAATCCGCGCCAAGAACCCGCTCCTCGCCGACCAGGTGGCGGTGAACTACCGGAAGGCCGACATCACGGCGCGGCAGCAGGCCATGCTCGACTTCGCCATGAAGGTGGCGCTCCGCTCGCACGAAGTGGGCGAGGCGGATTTCTCCGCACTGAAGAAACACGGGTTCTCAGACGCCGACGCCTGGGACATCGCGGCGATCGCCGCCTTCTTCGCCATGTCGAACCGCATGGCGAACGTCACCGGCATGCGTCCCAACGACGAGTTCTTCGCCATGGGGCGCGGGTAGCCGCGCCTCTCAGGCGGCGAAACATTGGCGAAACCGGATTCCGCCAAAAAGGACATAGCGCGGAAACAGAGCCCGTCCATTCTCCTCACGCACCACGAAGTCAGACCAAGACCGCGAACGGATCTCACGCAACCGACTAGGGATATGGAGACTGGACATGTTCAAGAAGACCACCATCGCCGCCGTCGCCATCGCCACCGCGATCGCCGCCCCCGTCACCGCCGCCAACGCCACCGGCTTCGGCTTCCACTTCTCGACCCCGCACGGCCACTTCTCGTTCGGCAATGCCGGCGGCTACTATCCGCACCCTCAGCCGCTGTCGCTCTCCTGCTGGCAGGCGAAGCAGCACCTGAAGGCCGCCTTCAAGCACGTCAACACTGTCGAGTGCAACGGCAACATCTACACCTTCAAGGTCAAGAAGTTCAACGTCAGCCCGTGGAAGACGGTGAAGCTCAACAAGCACAACGGCGACTACTGGTACGCCTGAGCCACACGATCCCTCGCCGACAGCGAGAGACCCGGGACGCGCGGCCCGGGTCTCTTCGTTTGCGCCGCCGGACCGTCGTCCGATCGCCGGACGTGCACGCCTGTTGGCGGATCGCCGCTCCTGCTCTAGCTTTGCCCGCAGCGAGCGCAGCAGGAGACGGACATGTACCAGGCCATCGGATCGCCCAGATCGCGCCTGACGCGCGTCCTGTGGATGCTCGAGGAACTCGGCCAGCCGTACGAGATCGTCAAAGCCGCCAGCCGCTCGGAGACGATGTACCGGTACAACCCGAGCGGGAAGATGCCGGCGCTCGTCGACGGGGATCTCGTTCTCACCGATTCGGCCGCCATCTGCGCCTACCTGGCGGAGAAGCATGCCGACCGGGGCCTGGGCCCACGAGATCCGGCGGAGCGCGCGCGCATCAGTTCCTGGCTCTTCTTTGCCCAGTCGGAGTTCGAGGCGCCGATGTGGAACAAGGTCAAGCACCGGTTCCTCCTGCCGGAAGAGCTGCGTCTGGAGGTCGGCCCCTGGACGGCGATGGAGTTCGCCAGCGAAGTCAAGACGCTGGAGGCCAAGCTCGGAACGGGCGACTACGCGTTGGGCGACCGCTTCACCGCCCCCGACATCATATTGGGTCACTGCGCACAGTGGTCGCGAGCGGCCAAATTCGCCGTGGAGTCGGACCGCGTGCGCGCCTATTTCGACCGCATCCTGTCGCGCCCAGCCTTGGCGCGCGCGCTGGAGCGCGAGGCGAGCGCCTGACGCGGCGCGCGCAGAACAAGGAACGGGGCATTTTGGTCGCGCCACGGAAGCCGATCGTCGACATCACCGTCGACGGCGGGGACTGGCCCTCCGAAGACGCGCTTCGCAGCATCGCCGAGCGCGCCGTCGAGGCAGCGCTCCGGACTCTGGGCCGGCGCGCGCCGGCCCGGGGGGCGACGCTCGGCATCCTCTTCACCGACGATTCCACCATTCGAAAGCTGAACGCCAGATGGCGGGGAAAAGACAAGCCGACCAACGTCTTGTCATTCCCACAGCCCGGCCCGAAAGCCGGCGGTCCGCTGCTTCTCGGCGACATCGTGCTTGCCGCAGAGACGCTGCGGCGGGAGGCGGCGCTTGCCGAAATGCCGCTTGAAGACCACACGGCACACCTGATAGTCCACGGATTCCTCCATCTCCTCGGTTACGACCATGAGGTGGAGGCCGAGGCGGAAGAGATGGAGGGCTTGGAGCGGGCCGCGTTGAGCCGGATCGGCATTTCCGATCCAACCGCGGCCGCCCGCAGACGATGAGCGACGACCGAAGTCGAAGTCCCGGCGGCCCGTCGGCCGATGCCGCGGGCCAGCAAGCGGATATCGTGGGACGTGTCAGGGCAGCTCTTCTGAGCGCCTTCGGCGTGCGCCAGACCGGTTCCGCCAGAGCGGAGATCGAAGACGCCATCGCCGCCGACGAGGCGGCCGGCGCCACGTTCTCTCCCGACGAGCGCGCCATGCTGCGCGCCATCCTCAAGCTGGGCGACATGCGCGTGGAGGACGTGATGGTGCCGCGCGCCGACATCGAGGCGATCGACGTGGAAAGCTCGCTCGCCGAGGTGATCGCCATCTACCGCGAGTCGGGGCATTCGCGTCTCCCCGCCTACCGAGAGACGCTCGACGAGCCGGTCGGCATGGTGCACATCCGCGATCTGATGGCGTGGGTAGCCGACCGCGCGCTGAAACCCTTAGGCGACGGTCAGACGCCGAGCTTCGATTTCACCTCCGTCGACCTTTCCTCCACGCTGGAGGATTCCAAGCTGGTGCGGCCGCTGCTCTTCGTGCCGCCCTCCATGCCGGCGCGGACGCTCTTGAAGCGCATGCAGACAAGCCGCACGCAGATGGCCCTGGTCATTGATGAGTACGGGGGCACGGACGGGCTCGTTTCCATCGAGGACATCGTCGAAGTCATCGTTGGGGAGATCGAGGACGAGCACGACCTCGACGACGAGCCGGTCGTGCTGAAGGTAGCCGACGGCATCTTCATCGCCGACGCGCGCGCCGAGCTCGACAACGCCGCCGAGGTGATCGGCCCCGGTTTTCAGGTTGGCGAGAAGAGCGAGGAGATCGAGACGATCGGCGGCCTCGTCTTCGCAGCGACCGGCCGCATCCCCCCCAAAGGGGAGATGGTGGAGGCGATCCCCGGCTTCGACTTCGAGGTGCTCGACGCCGACCCGCGGCGCATCAAGCGCGTGAAGATCCGCGACCGCGCGAAAGCCAAGGCACCGGTGAGGCAGATGCGCGCCGCGGCGGGGTAGCTTCCGCCCTCATCGCGTCTGCTGGTACGCCCTGATCCCGACCGCCCGCTGCTCGGCCCTCGTCAGCCAGCGGATATCGCTCGGAGCCGTACGCGCCATGTTCCGGAGCGTCGAGCTGGGGACGCCGACCTGACGCAGATAGGCCGCCATTATCTCGGTGGCTTTCGGGTCGGCGCGCCCGTCCGCGAATGAGGCGGAATGCAGTCCGACGGCGGCGCCGGAGCCCAGATATTTGGTGCGTCCGGAGAGGAATACGATCGCGCACGCGGAGGCGCAGGAGCGGTTGTCGGCAACCAGCGTGTTCAGACGCCGGCGCCTTACCTCCTCGGCGATCAAGAGCGCCTCGCCCAGGATGCCGCCGGGACCGTCGAGAACAACCAGCTCCGGGATCCCTCGCGATAGCGCCGCGCGAAACTGCTGGTGCGCGCCGGGGCCAATTACCCCACTCACCAGCAGCACCGTCCTGTCGGGAGCGACGGTGCCGGTGCGCGCCCGCCCGGCAAGCTGGCTATAGAAATTGTCGCTGTCCAGGTGACTGGGCGGCTCCGCCGTACCTTGCGACGGCATTCCCAGGGCGAGCATGGCTGCCACCGCCCCGATCCAAAAGGCCTTCAGCATTGCAGGTCCGACCATCATGACTTGCCCCAGAATTCCCCCGCAAGATTAGTGCGTAGAGAGAGCGCGAAAGCAACACCAAACGACGACGCCAGCGCACCCCGCCCCGCGGCTGCGCTCTTCATGCAACGCCTGTTCCCGACGCCCGCCGGGCCGCCGAAAGCAGGGAGTTAACCATGCATGCGGATCGAAACCGGATTCCAAGGGAGCGGAAACATCGTAGAAACGTTCTCTGCGTAGGCACCGCCCCAACAAACACATCTTAGGACAGGGGTCATACCATGGCAGGCAAGACAATCCGCAGCACCGGCGCGGCGCTTGTCGTTTTCGCGACCGTCGCGACCGGCTGGACCGTCCCGGCCGAAGCGGGAAGCAGCTTTCCCGCCGTCGTCGAACGCATCCTCATGAGCCAGAAGGAAGGACGCGTCAGCACGCTCGACCACGAGAAGAAGCGCGCGCTGATCGCTTGCGTAAACGACGTGCTCGCCAAGATGCCGAACGGCATGAAGCGGTTCGTGCTGGAGGCGGCGAGCCATGACGAGATGGAGAGCCGCTTCGGCAAAGTGGTCATGGAGAACCGCGCCGAGTGGAAGCAGAAGATCGCGCTCGGCTGCGCCCATATCGTTGTCTAACCGCAGGCGGTGAGCTGCCGCCTCCACGACAGAGCCACATCGCGACCGGCCTTGCTTCTCACGGCCGGTCCGCGTCACTTATCCCGCCTCTGACCAGTCCGCCTTGATTTTGGCCAAGCCACCCGTCAGCTACGAGCAAGGGCAACGAATCGGCGGGCCATGGATCGCCTCGCACATGCGGTCATCCTCTCCTGGGGCTGGCGCCGCCGCGGCATAGCTTTCGGCGCCGGCGCGCTGTCGGCGCTGGCCATGCCGCCATTCTTCGCGTTCCCGCTCCTCTGGGTGACGCTGCCGACTCTCGTCTGGCTGATAGACGGCGCCGTGGAGAAAGCGCCGAGCGGCAGGATCAGCCGGCTCGGTCCGGCTTTCTCGGCCGGCTGGTGGTTCGGCTTCGGCTATTTTCTCGCGGGACTCTGGTGGGTGGGCGCCGCCTTCCTTATCGAGACGGACGAGTTCGGCTGGCTGATGCCGCTGGTCGTGCTTGGCCTTCCCGCCATGCTGGCGCTGTTCTGGGCGCTCGGCGCGGCGTTCGCGCAGCTCCTCTGGAGCGAGGACTGGCGCCGCGTCTTCGCGCTTGCCGCCGGGCTCGGCGCGGCCGAATGGACGCGGGGCCACGTCCTGTCCGGCTTCCCTTGGAACGCTCTCGGCTACGCGCTGACGGCGGGCGAAGTCCTCATGCAGTCGGCAGCGCTTTTCGGCATCTACGCGCTCAACGTTATCGCCATCGTGATCTTCGCCGCGCCCGCGACGCTTGTGGCAACGGGGGGCGGAGAGCGCCGCCACGTCGCGCTGCCGACGCTCGCCATCGCGGCGCTGGCGACGCTGGGCCTTTTCGGGATGCTGCGGCTTGGCCAGGCCGACACGGCAACAGTCCCGGCGACCCACATCCGCATCGCGCAGCCGGCACTAACGCAGCTGCAGAAATGGGACCCGGAGAACAAGGATGAGGTGCTCGCTGAATATTTCCGCCTGAGCAGTCCCGATGCGGCTCCGCTCGAAAGCGGGACCGTGCTGGTATGGCCCGAATCCGCCTTCCCATATCCGCTGACGCAGCATCCCGGCACGCTCGCGGCGATCGCCGAGCTGCTTCCGGACGGCACTTCGCTCGTGACCGGCGCCTACCGCGAAGAGTTTCTGCCGAGCGGCGAGCCGCTGTACTACAACGCGATTTATGTGATCGGCGACGACGGCACCATCCTGCAAGCTTACGACAAGATCGACCTCGTGCCACTCGGCGAATTCGTCCCGGGCGGGCAAATGCTGCGCCGGCTCGGGCTTCGGCAACTGGCGGACCGCGGCTTTGCGGCCGGCCCGCACCGCCGGCCACTCACGCTTCCCAACGGCGCCACCTTCGCGCCGCTGATCTGCTACGAGATCATCTTTCCCGGCGCGGTGCTGCGCGAAGGACCGCGCCCGGATTTCTTGCTCAACGTGACGAACGACGGCTGGTTCGGACGCACCACCGGTCCGCATCAACACTTCCATCAGGCGCGCGTGCGCAGCGTCGAGGAGGGCTTGCCGCTCGTGCGCGCCGCCAACACCGGCATCTCGGCGATCATCGACCCTTACGGGAGAAGCCTAGCGCGCAGCCGACTGGGCGAAGCGACGATGATCGAAGCCTCTTTACCCGCCGCCATCCCGCCTCCATTCTACGCTCAGTGGCGCGCGCTCCTGGTCGTTCTATCTCTGGCTGTCTGCATGCTGATGTCCGCCACAAAGATTCTTTACCGTGCGTCCGCCATATGATTGACTTGTTCAGACTTGGGGGGTGTCGGCTGGCATTTGAGCGAGTGACGGCGCGCGGATTCCAACCTCGTGCCGAGGGCACTTGGGCGTGCCTGAGCTTGCGCTTCCAAGCACGATGAAATTCTTGTGAGGACCCGGTGATCAATCGACCGCAGCCAACGGGCAAGCGCCCGAATCCGACCGACATTTACGTCGGCAGCCGAATCCGAATGCGGCGGAAGATGCTTGGATTGAGCCAAGAGAAACTCGGCGAAAAGCTCGGCATTACTTTCCAGCAGATCCAAAAATACGAGAAGGGAACGAACCGCGTTGGCGCCAGCCGGCTGCAAGCCATGTCGGATGCGCTGGAGGTGCCGGTGGCGTTCTTCTTTCCGGAGTCCACACCCTCGGGCCCCCCGGGGGTGCGCGAGGAGAGCGCCACCTTCATGATGGACTTCATGTCCACCTCCGAAGGGCTCGACCTCACGCGCGCCTTCACCAGCATCAAGAATCCCAAGGTCCGCCGCAAGGTCGTGGAGCTGGTGCGCGCGCTGGCCGAGGAAAAGTCCGCCTGATCCTCGGTGCGGTCAACAGCCGCCCGGCGCTGCAAATATCTTGACGACGCGTGAAGCGGTAGGGAACAGTCTGCCCGACCGTCGGTTCCGGGCGGCCGTTCATCCTTCCATCCACACTCCGCAAGAAGGCTGCCTCATGTCCCATCGCAA
>CAZARE010000422.1:0-12159 GCA_964487455.1 uncultured Propylenella sp. | reverse complement strand
AGGCGAGCGAGAAGCTCTCGAACTGGGGTCGCTGGGGCAAGGACGATCATATCGGCACGCTCAATCACGTCACGCCGGAGATGATCGCCGGAGCCGCCAGGCTGATCCGCACCGGCAAGGTGTTCGCGCTCGGCATCCCGCTCGACCGCACGGGCCCGCAGACCGGGCTCTTCGGCGGCCGCTTCAACCCGATCCACCAGATGCTTGCCACCGGCACCGACGCCGTCGCCGGCCAACAGGACTGGAACCGCATCCGCTATGCCGACGACACGCTCAACCTCTGTGTCCAGGGCGCCACGCATTGGGATGCGCTCGGGCACATCTTCTACGAGGACAAGGCCTATAACGGCCATGACGCCAAGCTCATCGACTCGCGCGGCCTCTCCGTGCTCGGCATCGAGCATTCCAAGGAGAAGATGGTGGGGCGCGGCGTGCTCCTCGACATTGCCCGCTTCCGCGGTGTCGATTGGCTGAAGGACGGGGAGGGCATCTCCAACGACGAGCTCGACGCCTGCGCCGAGAAGGAGGGCGTTTCGATCGGCAAGGGCGATTTCGTCATCGTCCGCACGGGGCAGATGGAGCGCTGCCTCGCCGCGGGCGAGTGGGGCGGTTATGCCGGCGGTGACGCGCCCGGCGTCAGGTTCGAGAATTGCTACTGGTGCCAGGAGAAGGAGATCGCGGCGATCTGCTCCGACACCTGGGGCGTGGAGGTGAGGCCGAACGAGACCAGGGAAGCCAACCAGCCCTGGCACTGGGTGGTGATCCCGGCGATGGGGCTCTGCATGGGCGAGATCTTCTATCTGAAGGAGCTGGCGAAGGATTGCGCCGAGGACGGCGTCTACGAGTTCTTCTTCTGCGGCCCGCCGCTGATCATCACTGGCGGCACCGGCTCGCCGATCAATCCGCAGGCGATCAAGTGATCTCGTAAGCTGAGGCACGGGCACATGGCATCAAGGCAAGCGAGTTCGCGCCGGCCCTCCCACTTGGCGGGGGAGGGCGGCCCTCGCGCAAGCGCGAGAGGCGGGAGAGGGGGATCCGAAGGATGCGGCGCCTATCCCCTCTCCCGACTTTCGGCTGATGCCGAAGGCCACCCACTCCCGCCCGAAATCGGGTGCTCCCGACTTCGGCACCTTTGCGAAGCAACGGGTTGCGGGGAGAGGGCACGCCAACCGCCAACCTCAGCGCCCCGCCCATGAGACGCCGCTACTACGCCGGATCGGACTATCGGCGGGCCGTCAACATCGAGGACCTGCGGCAGATCACGCGGCGGCGGCTGCCGGACTTCGCGCTGGAATACCTGGAAGGCGGCGGCGAGGACGAGCTGTCGCTCGCCTGGAACCGCGACGTCTTCAAGTCGCTGCGTCTCGTGCCGCGCATGCTGGTGGACACGACCGCACGCTCGCTCCGCTGCGAGCTGTTCGACCGCGAAACCCCGTCGCCGCTCATCATCGCGCCAACCGGCCACAACAACCTCTTTCGCCGCGACGGCGATCTGGCGCTGGCGCGGGCCGCCGCCGCCGAAGGCATACCGTTCACGCTCAGCACCATGTCCAACACGCGGCTTGAGCGAATTCCGAAGGAGGCCGGCGGCCGCCTCTGGATGCAGCTCTATGTCCTCGGCGACAAGGCGATCCGCGAGGATATCGTCCGGCGCGCCGACGACGCAGGCTACGAGGCGCTGGTCTTCACCGTCGACGTGAACACCTACGGGATGCGCGAGTGGGACCGCCGGCAGTTCCGCGTCCCCGGACGGCTGACGTGGCGGAGCCTTCTCGACGTGCCGCTCCACCCGCGCTGGATCTTCGACGTCATGCTGCCGAACGGCATGCCGCATCTTGCGAATCTCGCGGAGTTCTTTCCGCCCGACGTGCGCTCGCCGCGGGCGGAGTTTGCCCACGTTCGGAAGATCTTCGCGCCCAACGTCACGTGGGACACGGTCGCGGAGCTTCGCAAGCGCTGGCCGCGCAAGCTGCTGATCAAAGGCATTCTCAGCGTGGAGGATGCGCGACGCGCGGCGGAGGCCGGCTGCGACGGCGTGGTTCTTTCCAACCACGGCGGCAGGCACATGGATTCCTGCCTCTCGCCGATGGAGATTCTGTCGGACGTTGCCGCCGAGCTGGGCGACCGGCTCACCATCGTCGTCGACAGCGGCTTCCGCCGCGGCGGGGACGTAGTGAAGGCGATGGCGCTCGGCGCGGATGCAGTGATGATCGGGCGCGCGACGCTCTACGGCCTCGCCGCCGGCGGCGAGGCCGGGGTGCGGCACGCCATCGGCATTCTCAACGGCGAGATCGACCGCGTGCTCGGTCAGATCGGCTGCGTCTCCCTCGCCGACCTCGCGTCCCACTTCGTCAGGGCCAATCCGGCCATGCCGCACGCCAACCCGCTCGCCGACCTCTACTGAGCGCTATCAGGTGATCGGCACCATCACGTGCTCGCGATAGGGCGCGCGCTGGCCGAGGCTGTCGTACCAACGGCCGATATTGGGGAACGCGGCGCGTTCGATTCCGAGCGACAGGCAGCGATAAACGGAGATGCCGACCGGGATGTCGCCCATGGTGAAAGTGTCGCCGGCGACGAAACGCGTCTTGCCGAGCTGCGTCTCCAAAGCCTGCAGTCGCGTTGCCGTCGCCTGTAGCGACTTGCCGATGGCGTCCTCGTCGCGCTGCTCCGGCGGCGTGCGCACCAGTCCCCAGAAGGCGTTGTGAAAGCCCGGCCACAGCGCCGTCGCCTGCCAGTCCATCCACTGCTCGGCGATGAACCGCTCGCGGATGTCGGTGGGGAAAAGTCCGCCCTCGCCATGACGTCGAGCAAGGTAGCGCACGATGACGTTCGATTCCCAAAGAACGAAGTCGTTCTCCTCGAGCGTCGGCACGAGTCCATTCGGGTTCATCGTCTTGTATTCGGGCGTGTCGACCACGCCGAACTCTCGGCCCGCGTCGATCCGCTCGTGCTCGAGGCTCAGTTCCGCCAGGCACCAGAGCACCTTCTGGACATTGATGGAGTTCGCCCGTCCCCAGATCCGCAGCATGTATGCATCCTTGTCTGTCAGCCGCCTGTCCGGGCGATTGAGCATCGCAGGCCTGCATGCGGCAAGCGTGCGCCTCGATTAAGCGCGGCATCGGCGAACGGCGAAGGCTCCTTTCCTGCTCGCCCAACGTCTTTTGCCGGCCAATTAACGCAGTCAGACGGAGCAATATCGCGGGTAGCTCCCATGGGTTTTACCGTCTGGGGTTGACGTCCTCGCGATCGGCCACCTACCGTTCAACAAACGGACAGGGTGACCGCAGCAAGATGGTTACTGCGATCGAGGTGCGCGACAACAGAAAAAAGCTAGACGATTCAAACCTTTCCGCAGTGAAAACGCTACGGAAGGCGCTGGCCGTTCTTGACGCCTTCGCTTCCGCGGAGCGTTCACTCTCGGTTGCAGAGGTTGCAGTGCGCGCCGGTCTCACCCGCCCCACGGCGCACCGGCTGGTGCAGACGCTCCTGGCGGAGGGCTACCTCGCGCAGGACCCGCGCGATGGCCGGCTGGAGCCCGGCTATTCCGTCTTGAAACTGGCCGGCACGCTGCTCGACACCAACCGCGTGCGGCTCGCCGCGTTGCCGCATCTCAAGAACCTGGCCAACACCTCCGGCGAGCGGGCCAATCTCGGCATCCTCTACCGCGACCAGATGCTTTATCTCGGGGGCGTCGAGAAGCCGTCGCTGCCCACGATCTACAGCCGCTTTGGCAAGACCATCCCGGCCTATTGCTCGGCGATCGGCAAGGCGATCCTTTCCTATCTGCCGGAACGCGAGCTCGACGACTATTTCAAGTCCGCGGGGCTCGAGAGAAGAACGGAATCCACGATCACCGACGAGGCCGCGCTGCGGGACGATCTCACGAAGTGCCGCAAGGAGGGATATGCCCTCGACCGGGAGGAGCACTGCATCGGAGTCTTTTGCATCGCTTCGGCGATCCTGGTCGAAGGCAAGCCGGTTGCCGCGATCGGGCTGTCCGGCCGCTCGCTTGAGCCCCTCCTCACCCAGAAGAAGCTTGTTCAGCACACCGCCGAGGTGATCTCGCACGTTCTGAGCAGCGGCGCCTGAGCTGGCTGCTCGCCCCACGGCACGCCTCGCCTCACGTCGCCGCGACGCGTCAACACGGAGGGCGCAACCCCGCCCTAGTGACGGCGACGAGTCGGCGTACAGCGGCCTTCGACTGCACACTGCTCCCCGCCGAAAGGGCGTGGAGGCAGTAGCCCGCTAGCTCGACGGGCGGGACGTCGCTTCGAAGTGCGCCGGTTGCTGCGCCTTCGGCCAGCAGGCCTTGGATCATGTCGCGGAGTTGCCGTTGCGCGCCCGCGACGTGTTTGCCTCGATGCAGAAGCCCCACGAGCTCGGCATCGTGGCGCCCGTGCGACTCGTGGACGATGAGGGCATACGCCTCCAACACGGCTTCGAGCCGCCCGGCGGCGTCGCCGGCCCGATCGCGTATGTCGGCGAGGTACCGCAGATGGCCGGCGATTTCGCGCTCGTGCCAGGCGAAAAGGATCGCCTCCACATCGGCGAAGTACTTGTACAATGTCGCCCGTCCGATCCCGCTCTTCTCGGCGATCTGCGACATCGTCACGGACCGCAGCCCCATCTCGGCCACAAGCGCCGCAGTGGCGTCCAGGATCGCGTCGCGCACCGCCCGGCGGTGCGCCTCTATCGTCTCGTTCCACAGCCTCGGCACGAGCTCAGCATAGGGAGTGCGACACTGACATGTCGAGATCCGATACGATGTGACTTGATCAAGACACTATGTATCTATAAAACACAGCGGCGATAGTGTGCGATGCCGGGAGACGTCCATGGTCGAGCCATCCGACAGCCCGAGCGCCGCAAATGAGGCGGCCATGCCGCGCTGGGTGAAGGCGCAAGGATTCTTGGTGGTCCTCCTAGTCCTGATCGTGGTCGGGATGTCCACCGGCCTCATCCACCTTGGGCAAAACGGCGTCGACGATGGCCACGGGCCCGCCAGCGGCGAACCCGCGGCCGCCGCGCCGCCCGGGGCCAGCCACCGGTGGCCATGACGCCCAGCCTCCGCAAGCTGAACCTTACCGCCCACATCGTCTCCTCGGTCGGCTGGATCGGAGCGCTCGCCGCCTTTCTGGCTCTCTCCGTCGCCGGACTCACCAGCAAAGACGCCGAGACGGTGCGCGCCGCTTATGTCGCGGGAGCTTTGATCACTTGGTACGTCATCGTCCCGCTGGCGTTTGCTTCGCTGCTGACCGGGATCGTCCAGGCACTGGGGACCCAATGGGGCCTGCTCCGGAACTACTGGGTCCTTTTCAAGCTGCTGATCGTCGTCACAGCCACCTTCATGCTGCTCGGGAAAACCGGGCCGATCAGCTATGTCGCAAGCGTTGCCACGCAGACCACATTATCCGGTGTCGATCTGTGGGGGTTGAGGCTCTCAATCGCGGGCCATGCGATCGGTGGCCTCCTGGTATTGCTCTGGGCGGCGACGCTGGGGCTCTACAAGCCGCGCGGCGTGACCCCGTACGGACGCCGCAGGAAGCACGCGGGACGCGCGCCCACTTCGGGGTAACGTGGCGAGGCCCTCTCGGCCTTCAGCGAGGCTCCCGCGCTCGATGCCCGTTTTGGCTCAATCTCGCTTCACAGCCCGGCGACAGACGTTATTGTCGCGATTGGCGGGACGCCGGATGTGGAGAGGCAGGGATGCGCGATCTCACGCTTGCGGCGGCTGAGACCATCATAGCGGAAGCGCTGAATTTTGCGCGGCGGGAGAAGCTCTTGCCGTTGACCGTCGTCGTGCTTGACGACAGAGCCGCGGTCAAGGCGGTGGGCTCGGAGGACGGGTCCAGCCTCGGCCGTTTCGACATTGCGCGCGGCAAGGCGTTCGCCTGTCTCGCTTTCGATCTCGGAGCGCGCGCGGTGGCCGCGAAGGCGCCGGCGTTCGTCAATGCGGTAGGCCAGCTTCGAGACGTGAACATGGTCCCGGCGCCCGGCGGGGTGCTGATGAAGAGGGCCGACAAGACGGTTGTCGGCGCGGTCGGCATCTCCGGCGACATCTCCGACAATGACGAGAAGGCTGCGGTCGCCGGCATCGAGAAGGCCGGCTTTGTCGCCGATACGGGCGCGGCGGGTTAGGTCGCGGCGGCCTCTCGATCTTCCGGCGGCAGGCGGAAGATGCGGATCGCCATCGCGAGCATCGAATAATAGCCGAGGATGCCGGCGAGCTCGACCACGGTCCTGCGGCCGAAGCAGTCGATCGCCCGCGCGAACAACGCGTCCGCCACGTCGTTCTTCCTGAGATAGGCGGTGCAGAACTCGTAGACGAGGGCGGCGTCCGCGTCCTCGAAGCGCGGCTCCTTTCCGGACCTGATGGCGGCGATGGCGTCGTCGGCGATACCGGCCTTCCGCGCCTCGCCCTCGTGGATGCTCCACTCGTACTCGGCGTCCCAATGATGCGCGACGATGAGGATCGCCAGCTCGGAGAGATGCGGCGGCAGCCCGGTGCGGTAGCGGCAGAAGGCGCCGAGCTCTTGGACGCGGGCGGCAAGCTCGGGACTCTCCAGGTAGAGGTGGAAGATCCACGGCACGCTACCGCGCGGGCCGGCGCCGATGGCGTCGAACACCGCCTGCTGGCGCGGATCGAGCTCCTCCCGCCGGAACGGCTTGAAGCGGTCGGGCATGCGTGGATGCCGGTCCGTCAGGGCGGGCTCACGCGGCCTGGCTCGACGAGGAGGCGTGGCGGTTGACGGCGGGCATTACCTTCTCCGCCATCAGCTCCATGGAGCGCTTGGCGAGCTTCTTGTCCGCCCAATCGTGACCGGCATAGAGCAGCGTGCCGAAATCCCCGGTCGTCTCGCGGAAGGCGAGGAGCTCCTCGGTCACCTTCTCCGGCGTGCCCCAGATTACGAGGTCATCGACGACCTGCTCGACGGTGACGGAGGAATCGGGCGCGTTCTGATCGGCCTTGAAGAGGTTGGCGCGGCCGCTGCGGATCAGCTTCGTGGCGAGGGCGTTGTAATAGCCGTGGTAGGGCCCGTCGCGCGACGTGGCGTAGCGCTTGGCGATCTCGTGGTCGTCGGCGACGAAGATGCTTTTCGCCACCCGCCAGTTCTGCGGCTCGGCCGGGCGGCCGGCGCGCTCGCAGCCCTCCACGTATCTCGGCCAGTGCGACTTGACCCATTGCGGCAGCAGGAAGTTCGCCGAGATCGGCTCCCAGCCGCGCGCCGCCGCCTCTGTCACCCCCTTGGAGAAGGGCGCCACCGCCGTCACCACGATCGGCGGATGCGGCCGCTGGTAGGGCTTGTGGATGAAGCCCTGGCCGAGCTCGGGGATGAGCGTCTTCTCGGTGGAGATCGACCAATGCTCGCCCCTGCGAGTGTAGGGCGGCTCGCCGGCCCAGATGGCGAGGACGTGGTCGATCGCCTCCACGAACATCGCCGTGCGGTCCTTGTCGAGGTTGCCGAAGACCTCCGCGTCGGAGAGCAGCCCGCCGGGGCTGATGCCCATGATGAAGCGCCCCTCGGCCAGGTGGTCGACCATGGCCACCTCGGCGGCCACCCGTACCGGATGGTGGTTCGGCATGTTGATCGTGCCGGAGCCGAGCTTGATGGTCTTTGTCTCGTGGAGCAGCCAGGCGACGAAGATGAGCGACGAGGTGATCGTCTCGGCCGCGTCGGTGATGTGCTCGCCGAAGAAGCCCTCGACGAAACCGAGCTCCTCGGCGAAGAGCGCGAGCTCGCGGTCCTCCTTCAGCGTCTCGTTGAGCTTTCGCCCCACCGGGTGGATGGGCATGGTAAAGAAGCCGAGCTTCATGCGGTCGTCTCCGTTCGGGCGAAGGCGCGGGCCGGGTCTGGCCGATCGTCGAATTTATAGGGGCTTCTCGTCCGGATCGGCAAATCGGCCGGGAACCGGTCCGTCGGCCGGCCATGATGACGCATCCGCGCCGGCCGGCCGGAGGCGTCGGCTACGACGCCTTCGCGACCACGGCGAAGCGCGGCAGGCCGGCCTCGACAAGGCGGTCGATGAGCAGGCGCTTCATGGCGGGGTCGCGGTACGATTCGTAGCGTTGGACAAAGTCGACGGTCAGGTCCGGCGCCGCGGCCACCGCCTCCGCCATGATCTGCCGGGCGCGGTCGAGATCCCCGAGCGCGACGCTTGCGGCGGCCCGGTAGAGCCGGGAGCGGCGGGTCTGGAACGGCAGCGCGCCGCCGGCGGCCGCCGCGTCGTCGAACCGCTCCAGGCCGTAGAGCGCGGCGCCCCGCTCCTCGATGCACCAGACCGGCAGGAACGGGTCGAGCTCCTCCGCCTCGTCAAGCAGCTCAAGCGCGCGCTCAGGCTCGCCGGCGAAGATGTAGAAGGCGGCCGAGCGCCCCTTGATGTAGGCGTCGGAGGGACTGAGCGCCATCGCCTTCTCGTGATGCATGCGCGCGGCTTCGAAGTCGTTCGCGCCCATCTTGATGGAGCCCATGATGCGATGCGCCTCGGGCTCGTTGGGATCGAGCTCCAGCGCGCGCTCCACATTGCGCGTGCCCTCGGCAAGGTCGAAGTCCGGCAGGTTCGCCCACGCGCAAGTCAGCATCGCGTGCGGGCGGGCGAAGTTGGGATCGGCCTCGATCGCGCGCCTGAACCACACCATCGCCTGACGCAAGTTCTCGTCGGTTATCTTGCCGAGCCGGTGACATTCCAGCCCGCGCAAATGGAACTCGTAGGCGGTCATCGATTCCGGCTTCAGCCGGCGCGCCACGGCGATGTCGCTCTCCTGCACCCGGCCGAGCACGGTGGAGGCGATCCGCGAGACCAGGTCGTCGAGCCCGTCGACCAGGGCTTCGATCGGCTGGCTCAGCCGGTCGCTCCACACCACGGTGCCGCCTTCGGTCTCCGTCAGGGTCAGCGACAGACGCACGCGCGACCCGAGCCGGCGGATGGCGCCGGTCAGCACGTAGCGAACGCCGAGCCGCTCGCCGACGCTCTTCGGGTCGGCCTGTGCGCCTTCGAGCGACCGTGAGGCAAGGCGCGATGTCACGAAAAGCTTGCGGAACCGGCCGAGCTCGAAGATCAGCTCCTCGGCGAGGCCCTCGGCGAGGAAGTGCTGGTCCTCGTCGTCCGCCGAGACCTCGAACGGCATCACCGCCAGCGAGAGCGGCCGCCTGGCCCGGTTGGGCGCGGCCTGGGTATGGATGATCTGGTAGGGGTGGCGGCGCATCTCGCCGGAGAGGCGGTAGATGTGCATCGGCTCCGCGATGTTCTTGAAGCGCCGCTCGCCGCGATCCTCGAACGCGAAGGGGGACGTGCGGCGGATTTGCTCGAACAGCGCGCCGCTCAGGTCGATGGCGCCCGGATCGGCCGCCTGCTGTATCCGCGCGGCGAGGTTGACCCCATCGCCGATCAGGTCGTCGCCTTCGACGAGCACGTCGGCGAGATGCAGTCCGAAGCGCATGCTAAGCGGCGCGGCCCGGCCCTGCTCGGCCAGCGCCAGCGCGTCGCGGATGCCGACGGCGCAGCGCAGCGCGTTGATCGGGCTGGCGAACTCGGCCAGCACCGCGTCGCCCATGGCCTTGAAGAGGCGGCCCTCCGTCTTCGCGATCTCGGCGTCCACGACGCCGCGGGCCGCCGCCATGCGCTGAGCCGTTCCCTCCTCGTCGGCCTCCATCAGGCTGGAATAGCCCACGACATCGGCCACGAGAATCGCCGCAAGGCGCCGCTTCATCCGGTTTTACCGTCGGTCGTCTTGGATCGGAGGAAATCTAGCGCGGCCCAAGGCGGTTTTCCAGCGTGCCGGCTATTCCTCGACCGCGGCTTCGTGAAGCTCCGCCGTGCGCGCCTCCGGGCGGAGCACGAGGACGCCTGTCACGGCAACCCTGCATTCCTCGACCGGCGCCAATCCCTGGCAGTCGCGCCAAGGCATCTCGCCTTCGCCGGCTTCGTCGAATGACAGGGTAAGATACACGCCGTCGATCTTGAGCACGGCGCTCCGCGGCGTCGCCGCGAAGACGCGGCCGCCGTCGATCTTGACGCGTACGCCTTCGAGCTCTTGCGGCGGATCGGCCAAGTCCTCGGCCGAAAGCGCCGGAAGCTCCTCGGCCAGAGAGGGGCCGGTCAGGGCCGCGAGCGCGGCGATGGACGCCGCGATGGCTATGCTTCGGACACGTTGCATGATCCCTCTCGCGCTCTTTTGAAATGTGACTCCGGGCCGGCTTCGGCGTCTTCTCAACGCCTCGGCCCGAGAGAGGTTACCGATTCTTCGCACGGATTTGTGTCGGAGCCGGGGCGTGTCCTCTGCAAGTGCAGGCGGCGCCTGAGGGGGAGGAAGCAAGGGCGGCCCGTCGGGAACTGTCGGGTTTGCGAGTTCACGGGCGAGGGAGCCGCCTTGACAGCATCGCCCATGGTCGCTATGGCAACCACTAGACCGATCGGTCTAGTCCGCCGCCGACAGCTGGTTTCCGCGCATCGAGCGATCCAGATCGTCCGGCGCGCTTGGAGCGGCGAAGCAAACAAGGAGGAGAAGCTCATGCGCGTTGCCATCGACCAGGTAGACGTCAAGATGCAGGTTCCGGGCGCCGTCATCCGCCAGCGCACCGATTTCGGCGATGCGAGCGGCTACGGTAAGATCAGCGGCGAGTATTTCACCCTCGCGGAGGGCGTGGACACCACCCCGCTGTTCCAGGGGCTGGAGGGAAACCACTGTCATTGTCCGCATTGGGGGTTCGTGCTCAGCGGCCAGCTGACCACGACCGACGCGAAGGGCAGCAAGGAGACCGTCCGCGCCAACGATCTCTTCTATTGGCCGCCAGGGCACAACGTGAAGGTCGACGCCGACGCGGAGATCGTCATGTTCAGCCCGCAGGACGAGCACACCCACGTCATCAACCATATGATCGAGAAGACGAAGGGCTAGACTTTTGTCGTGGCGCCCGGCGACGAGATTGCCGGGCGCCGCGCGCCCACGCTCCCGCGGCAGGCACGCAAAAGACGGTGACATGACGCATTCCACCAAGCAGCGCCTGATCGAGGCCGGCCTCAGCATGCTTCTGAAGCACGGCTACAACGACCTCGGCATACAAGCCCTGCTGGAAGCGACCGGGATTCCCAAGGGCTCCTTCTACCATCACTTCAAGGACAAGGAGGATTTCGCCCTACGGGTCGTCGACGCCTACATGGCGGGAGTCCATGCCGGCCTCGACGCCAGTCTCGGGGACGAGGAGCGCCCTCCGCTGGCGCGCGTGCGGCGCTTCTTCGAGCTGACCGAGCAGAAGTACCGAGACGAGGGCTATATGGGCTGCCTGATGGGCGGCCTCGGGCAGGAGCTGTCGGGCGTCAGCGAGGCGTTCCGGCATAAGATCGAGGGCTGCCTATCCGGCATCGCGGAGCAAATAGCGGGGTGCCTCGAAGAGGCTCGGCAAAGAGGCGACATCGCGACAGAATCCGATGTGCGGCGGATGGCGGACCTCCTGGTCGATTGCTGGGAAGGCGCGGCTCTGCGCAGTCGCCTCCGGCGGAGCCCCGCCTCGCTGAACGCGATGCTCGACTTCTACATCCGCTCCGTGTCGCTCGGCGAGCGCCCCGGCGGAGCGTCGGGGTGATCTCCTGGCTGGCGCAAAAGGGGACCACTCTTTTTGCGCGATCGGCGAGGGGTGCTTCCGCTTGTCACCCACCAATCCGACACTTGCCGATCGGCCTGTTCCCTGCAGCAGTTGACCCGTTGCGGTCGTTGTGTCCGGCACGAACGTCGTCAAAGGGTGGAAAGTTTCCGCCTGGCTTAGCCGCGGGGCGACTAGCGCGGACGGACCAATTGGAGGGAACGGGTTTGCTAAGCCACCATCGCTGGCCGCGACCGCGCTTCCGGGAATTGGCGATTTCGAAGGTGAGATCGGTCACCTCCTCGATCAGGTCGATGCGCGCCATGAAAGGCCAGTCGTATCCGGTCTCCGTCGTGTTCGGCAGAAGGATCGCGCGCGCGGACTCGCCGTTCCAACTCGGGCCGATAGAGCACTTTGAAGATTGAGCAGCCGCGTGTTCTCAATAGTCACATGCTCGGCGAGCGAGGGTCTGACAGTGAACCAACCTCAGCCGCGCTTTGTTGCCCAGCTACCGGATCTTCACGATCACACCGTTGTCGAGCTGTCGATACATCTCGTTGACGTTGCGGTGGTCCGT
>CAZARE010000421.1:0-9712 GCA_964487455.1 uncultured Propylenella sp. | reverse complement strand
CGCATCCGCGCCTATGTCGGCCGGCTTCTCAACGTGGACGAGGCCGAGGCGGAGCGCATCCAGAAGGATTTTTACCGCGTGCACGGAACCACGCTGCGCGGCTTGATGCTCAGTCACAATGTCGACCCCGACGAGTTCCTCGAGTTCGTGCACGACATCGACCATTCGGCCGTGCAGCCAGACCCCGATCTCGGCGCCGCGATCCTCCGTCTCCCCGGCAAGAAGTACATTTTTACCAACGGCTCGCGCCAGCACGCGGAGAAGGTGGCGGAGCGGCTTGGTTTCCCCGAGCATTTCGAGGACATCTTCGACATCGTCGCCGCCAATCTCGTGCCCAAGCCGCACGAGGAGACCTACGACCGCTTCGTCAAGCGCTTCGGCGTTCAGCCGCAATTGGCGGCGATGTTTGAGGACCTCTCGCGCAATCTGGCCGTGCCTAAGTCCGTGGGCATGACGACCGTGCTTGTCGTGCCGCCCGGCACGCGCGAGGTCTTTCACGGCGAATGGGAGTTCGAGGGCCGCGACGACGACCACGTCGACTTCGTCACGGATGACCTGCGGCGCTTCGTCGGCGAGATCGCCGACGCTATCGGGAGTCCGTAGCCCGCATGAAGCCCCCGGGTCCGCCCTCGGCCGACCCGAGGCCAAGCTGAGCGCAATGCGGGAGCGCCGACCCGGATTTCGCTTCGCTTCATCCGGGCTACGAGCCGCATAATCCGAGCCAAGCCTTGCGAAACCCGGATTGCGCGGCCGGCCCATCCGGCTTGCGGGAGCGCCGCGCCTTGAAAGCCACGCCTTTCCCAGCGATATAGGTGGGAGGGAGGTTGGCGGCAGACGTGCCACTCGCCAACCGGGTCAGGTCCGGAAGGAAGCAGCCCCAACGAGATCCGGCATGGGTTGCTGGTCAGCCTCCCGCCTCGCCTCCCACGATGACCCGAGCTTGGGCGCCGGAAGGGCCATGAACGACACCGCATCCGGCTACCAGGTTCTCGCCCGCAAGTACCGCCCGGCGCGCTTCAACGACCTGATCGGCCAGGAGCCGATGGTGAAAACGCTGAAGAACGCCTTCGCCGCCGGCCGTGTCCCGCACGCCTGGATGCTGACCGGCGTTCGCGGCGTCGGCAAAACCACGACGGCACGCATCCTCGCCCGCGGCCTTAATTTCGAGAACGACGACAGGTCCGGCGAGCCAACCGTCGAGCTCGACCGGGAAGGCGTGCATTGCGGCGCCATCATGGAGGGGCGCCACCCTGACGTGATCGAGATGGACGCCGCCTCACATACCGGCATCGACGACATCCGCGACATCATTGATTCGGCGCGCTACGCGCCGGTCTCGGCCCGCTACAAGGTCTACATCATCGACGAAGTCCATATGCTGTCGAGGCAAGCGTTCAATGGCCTTCTGAAGACGCTTGAGGAGCCGCCGCCGCATGTGAAATTCGTCTTTGCCACCACCGAGATACGAAAAGTTCCGGTGACGGTGCTCTCGCGCTGCCAGCGCTTTGATCTTCGGCGCATCGACGCGGCGCTTTTGATCGCCCATCTCGCCGCGATCGCCGAGAAAGAGAAAGTCGAGGCGGAGCCGGAGGCGCTCCGCCAGATCGCACGCGCGGCGGAGGGCTCGGCCCGCGACGCCCTGTCAATTCTCGATCAGGCCATCGCCCATGGCGACGGCAAGGTCGAGGCGGCAGCCGTGCAGCAGATGCTGGGTCTCGCCGACCGGGCGCGGATCGTCGACCTCTTCGAGCACGTGATGCGAGGAGACGCTGCCGCGGCGCTGGCGGAGATTGCCGCGCAGCATGAGTCCGGCGCCGATCCCCTGATTGTTTTGACGGATCTTGCCGACTTCACGCACTACGTCACACGGCTGAAGCTTGCGCCTAACGCCGCCGGAAGCGCCGCCCTTTCGGAGACGGAGCGCGTGCGTGGCGCGGCGTTCGCCGAAACCCTTTCGCTTAGGGCGCTGACGCGCGCCTGGCAGATGCTGGTGAAAGGCATTGAGGAGACGGCCGAAGCGCCGCGTCCCCTCGCCTCCGCAGAGATGGTGCTCGTCCGGCTTTGCCACGCCGCCGAGTTGCCGACGCCAGACGAGGCAATCCGCATGCTTGAGGAAGGCGGGCCGACAGCGTCCTCCCCTGCGCATATGGTTGGATCGGCTCGCGCGCCGGCGCCAGGCGCGGCGCCGCGAGCGACGCGAGCCGTGGCCGCGGCGCAGCGCGCCGAGACGAAGCCCGGTCCCGTCGCGATCACCAAGCCCGAGCCCACGCTGCGCAGCTTCGCGGACGTGATCGCCCGTGCGAGGGCGGAGCGCGACCGGCTGCTCGTCTTTCAGCTGGAGCGGCATGTCAGGCTGGTCAGTTTCGAGCCGGGTCAGATCGAGGTGGCGTTGACCGCCGAAGCGGAGCGCGATCTTCCGCAGCGCCTCGGACAGGCGCTGCAGAGCTGGACCGGCCAGCGCTGGATCGTGGCCATCACTAGCAAGGAGACCGTGGCCGAGACGGTTCACGAAGCCCGACAGAAGGGGCGCGACTCGATCATGGAGGAGGTGCGGGCCGACCCGCTGGTGCGTGAGGTGCTCGAGCGCTTTCCGGGCGCGGAGATCGTCGACGTGCGCGAGCGCGACGGCGACGCCGGCGACGCTCCCCAGGACTTCACGGCTGCGGCCGAAAGCGATGCCTTCGACCCGATCACCGACGAGGATTGAGATGGCCGATTTTCTTGGAATCATGAAGCAGGCGCAGGAGCTGCAGGAGAAGATGCAGACCCTGCAGACTGAAATATCCGCGATGGAGGCAACCGGAACGGCCGGCGGGGGCCTGGTGACGGTGCTCGTGGACGGCAAGGGCGGCGTGAAGCGCGTCGCGATTGATCCCTCGCTCGCCAAGCCGGAGGAGATCGAGATTCTCGAGGACCTCATCGTCGCCGCGGCTCGCGATGCCCGGGGCAAGGCCGAGGCGATGGCGGAGGCGAAGATGAAATCGCTCACCTCCGGCCTGCCGCTTTCGCCCGGGCTCAAGCTGCCGTTCTAGGAAACGCCGATGGCTCAGCCCGTGGTCGGGGGGGAGATCGAGCGCCTCATCCAGCTGCTCGCCCGATTGCCGGGATTGGGCCCGCGCTCGGCACGCCGCGCGGCGCTCCACCTCATCAAGAGGCGCGAAGGGCTGATGCAGCCGCTCGCCAAGGCGCTCGCCGACGCGGCGGCGGCCGTCTCGGTCTGCTCCGTCTGCGGCAATGTCGATTCCCAGAACCCTTGCACCGTCTGCGCCGATGCGCGGCGCGATCCCTCGACGCTGGTGGTGGTGGAGGACGTGGGCGACCTTTGGGCCCTTGAGCGCGCGGCTGCGACCCGCGGCCGTTATCACGTGCTCGGCGGGGTGCTTTCGCCGCTCGACGGCATCGGCCCGGACGACCTCAACATCGCCTCGCTCAGCGCTCGGGTTCGGGCCGGCGGAATAGGCGAAGTGGTGCTTGCCATGAACGCCACGGTCGAGGGCCAGACTACCGCGCACTACATCACCGACCAGCTCGCCGGCTGCGGCGCGAAGGTGACGCGGCTCGCGCACGGGGTGCCGGTCGGCGGCGAGCTCGACTATCTCGATGACGGCACGCTAGCCGCCGCCATGAGGAGCCGCACGCCATTCTAGCCGCCTCGCCTGCGGAAGAACGTAAACGCCGCATTACGACGGCGTGGCGAAGTTCGGCTCCCGGTTAATCGTACATAGTCGTTTTTGCTGTAGGCACGCTGCCGGGACACCGCGCGTTGCGGTGAGGGAGGTATGATGGGCGGACGCGACAGCGACCGTGAACGCGCCCCCGACCCGCGGGCGAACGAGGTCGACCGCCGGAGCGGCGCAGGCGCAGGCACCTCGATCGAGGCGTTGAACGAATGGCAGCTCGAACCGGTGGAACAGAACCGGCTGTTCCACGCGGCCCTCAGCAACATGTCGCAGGGCCTTTGCATGTTCGATAGCGAGCGGCGGTTGCTCGTCTGCAACGACCGCTACGCGGAGATGTATGGCCTGAAGCCGCAGGTCACGCGTCCCGGCACGCCGCTCCGTGCCATTCTCGAAGAGCGTGTCGCGGTCGGCAGCTCGCCCAAGGATCAAGATAACTACGTGGAGAGCCGGCTCGCCTCCGTGCGTGAGGACTCCTGGTACGCGGTGGACGAGCTCAAAAACGGCCGCATCATCGCCATCACGCACCGACTGCTGCCGGGCGGGGGATCGGTCTCCACGCACGAAGACATCACCGACCGGCGCAAGGCCGAGGCGCAGATCGCCTATTTGGCGCATCACGATGTGCTGACTGGCCTGCCCAACCGCGTGCGCTTTCGCGAGCAGATGGACATGGCGCTCGGCCGGTTGCCGCGCGGCGGCAGTTTCGCGGTGCTCTGCCTCGACCTCGACAACTTCAAGAACGTCAACGACACGCTCGGTCATCCGGTCGGCGACGCTTTGCTGACGGAGGTCGGCCGGCGGCTGCGCAGGTGCTTGCGTGAGGGGGATTCCATCGCGCGTCTCGGCGGCGACGAGTTCGCCATCATTCAGGTGGCCTCGGATGCGCGGCGGGCCGAAGCCTTGGCGCGGCGCATCGTCAACGAGCTCAGCGAGCCCTACGAGATCGAGGGCCACCGGGTGGTGAACGGGACGAGCATTGGCGTGGCATTGGCGCCGGGCGATGGATCCGACGCCGACCAGCTTCTTCGCAACGCCGACATGGCGCTTTATCGGGCGAAAGCCGACGGGCGCAACACGTTTCGCTTCTTCGAGCTTTTCATGGACGCGGCGGCGCAGGCGCGCCGCGCCATCGAGATGGACCTGAGACAGGCGCTGCAGTCGGGCGAGTTCGAAGTCCACTACCAGCCGCTTCTCGATGCTCGGGTGGGCCGCGTGACGGGCGTGGAGGCGCTGCTTCGGTGGAACCATCCCACCCGGGGGCTGGTGCCGCCGAGGGCGTTCATTTCCGTCGCCGAGGAGATCGGCCTCATCACGCCAATCGGGAAATGGGTCCTGCACCAGTCCTGCCGGGAGGTCGCATCCTGGGAGGGCGACCTCAGGCTCGCGGTCAATCTTTCCCCCGACCAGTTCCGCAATGGCGATGTCGTTGAATCTGTCGTCGCGGCGCTGGCGGACTCCGGGCTAGCGCCTCACCGGCTGGAACTCGAGATCACCGAGTCCTTGCTCTTGCAGAATGAGGAAAGCACGCTCCGCACGCTGCATCGACTAAAGAGCCTCGGCGTATCGATCGCCATGGACGATTTCGGTACCGGCTATGGCTCGCTCAGCTATCTGCGCTGCTTCCCCTTCGACAAGATCAAGATCGACCGCTCCTTCGTTCAGGAGATGGGCGAAGGCGGCGGTTGCGAAGCCATCGTGCAGGCAATCGTCAATCTCGGTGCGCGTCTCGGCATCGCCACGACGGCGGAGGGCGTGGAAACGGAAACGCAATTGCAGCAGCTTGCCGCCGTCGGATGCTCGGAGGTGCAGGGCTTTCTCTTCAGCGCCGCGCGGCCCGGCAGCGAGCTTTCCGCTGTCCTCAGGGCCGCTGGGGAAAGAGAACGCCGGGGGAAGAGCCGCAAGGTGGCGTAAAAAAACCGTGCGGAAAGCGCCGGCCTAGGCCTCTCGCCTCAGCCCCGCCATCAGCGTCACCGCGAGGAACAGCGCGAACGCCGCGACCACGATGCTCGGGCCCGACGGCGTGTCGATCGTCGCGGAGAGGGTCAAACCGATCGCCACGGAGGCCAGCCCGAAGAGCGGCGCCGCGACCGCCATCATCTCGGGCGAGCGCACGAGTCGCCTTGCCGTCACGGCGGGGATGATCATCAGCGCGGTGACGAGAAGCACCCCCACCAGCTTCAACGCGAGCGCGACCACGCCGGCGACCAGGAGCATGAAGAAGACGGAAAGCGCGGCAACCGGCACGCCTTCGGCGCGCGCCAGATCCTCGTCGACCGTCGCCGCCACCAAAGGCCGCCACGCCACCGCCAGCAGTGCCAGCACCGCGGCCGCGCCGCCGACCGTCCACCACACCTCCCGCCAGGACACGGCGAGGATGTCGCCGAAAAGAAGTGCGGTGAGGTCGACGCGCACCGTGCTCATGAAGGCGAGGCCGATCAGCCCGATGGCGAGCGCCGAATGCGACAGCATGCCGAGGATGGCGTCGTTGGGGAGTCGCCGGCCGCGGCGGAGAAGGAGCACCGAGAGCGCCACCAATGCGGCGACGCCGAGCACGCCGAGACTCGGATTGAAGCCGAGCGCAATGCCGAGCGCGACGCCGGGAAGAGCCCCATGCGCGATGGTATCGCCGAAATAGGACATGCGCCGCCACACGACGAGGCAACCGAGCGGTCCGGCCGCCAGCGCCACTGCTGCGCCCGCAAGAAAGGCACGGATGAGGAAGTCGTCGGGCACGCCTCCTTGTAGCCCGGATGGAGCGCGGCGCAATCCGCGGGCGAGGCCGCTGCGCTGTCGTGCCGGCGTTGATTTCCAGCGCTAACACCTTGTTAAGGTTAATCAATTGTCAAACGTGCTCACGTCCGCGTGATCGCTAATGTGCGCCTCGGCCCGGTGGGGGAGCGGCTTACCCGTCGGTGGTGCAACACCGCTTAGGCCTGGTTCGACTCCAGGCCCGGGCCTCCACACCGCTCGGAACGTGCAACCTTAGACCTTCACGACAGATCGAGGCGGCGCTGGTGCAGGTAGATCGGGTCGAAATCCGCGACTTGCTTCAGCCCTTCCCAATCGAGCGCCGTGATCGTCGACCGCTGGAAGGTGATAAGGCCGTCCTTGCGCATGTCTCGGAGGGTGCGGTTGACGTGGATCATGGAAAGCCCGACGGCGTCGGCGAGTTCCGCTTGGGTGACCGGAAGCGTGTAGTTGTAGTCGTCCGCCAGCCCGGCCGCTCTGAACCGCATCGTCATCTCGCAGATGAGATGGGCGATCCGCTGGTAGGCGCTCCTGCGGCCGAGCCGCACGATCCATTCGCGGAAGATGGCCGCTTCGATCAGGGAGTCGCGCCACAACGCCGCCGCGATCATGGGAAAGCGGCGCGTGAGCCCGATGAGTTGTTGATGTGGCATGAACGCCACCCTGGTCGGGGCAAGCGTTCCGATGCTGTGATCCATCACCCGCAGATAGAGGCTCTGCAGATCGGGAATGTCGCCCGGCGTGTAAAACGACAGGATCTGCCGCTTGCCGTTCGAGATGATCTTGTAGCCGCAGGCGAAGCCGCTCACGACGAGGCAGCATTCCTCCGCGCGGTCCCGCTCGCGGATGATGTCGGCGTCCGCCGGAAACTCAGCAACCCGGAGCGGCAGAGCGATGAGAGCCCGTCTGTCCTCGGGTGAAAGATCGACGATGCCATCCATTTTCATGAGCAGCCGGCGGCGCTCGGGGGAAACTCTGTTTGGATCGGGCATCGGCTCTTTTGCTCAAGGCACACGGATTTCGATTTGCCGACGAAGAAGTAAGGTAAGAGAGAAGGGCTGGCGTCATCAATTGTTAAGTTCGCGTCCCGGGGGAATGAGGGCGCCCTCCGCGTTGACCGCGACAGCCGCCCCGACTACAGCTTCGCCTCGGATGGTTGTCCCAAGAGGGGCTGAAACGATCCCGGTGCGACCGACCCAATTCGGGGGTCAAGGCCGGGGCCGCCTCGGAGCCGCGCGCTATGAGAGCGCCGGCCAAGCCTCTCGCATCCCAACGGAGGCTTGGCCCGCATGAACCGACTTCTCCTGCTCCCCCTTGTCGCTTTCGCCGCACCGGCGCTTGCCCATCCCGGCCACGTCGGCGAGGCGGCAGGGCACAATCACTACGTTGCGCTCGGCGCCACGATCCTCGCCGGCACGATCGTCGTAGCGGGCGTTGCCCGCGCGCTCATGCGCCGGCGGCGGCGCAGGCTCGCGCATGGCTGACCGAATAGGCGTCATGGTCTGCGGCCACGGCAGCCGCGATCCCGACGCCATCAGGGAATTCGCCGTGCTGGCGGAGAAGCTTGCGGGCCGCTTTGACGGCTGGCCGCTCGAGCACGGCTACCTGGAGTTCGCGCGGCCGGTCATCCGCGAGGGCCTCGACCGGCTGGTCGAGAAGGGCGCGCGCCACATCCTCGCCGTTCCCGGCATGCTGTTCGCCGCCGGCCACGCCAAGAACGACATCCCTTCGGTCCTCAACACCTACCAGGCCGCGCGCGAAGGCCTGACGATCGAGTACGGCCGCGAGCTCGGCCTGGACCCTCGCATGATCCGCGCGGCGGGCGCACGCATCGAGGAGACGCTCGCGACGAGCGCCAACGGCGTGCCGCTTCACGACACGCTGCTCGTCGTCGTCGGGCGCGGCGCGTCGGACCCGGACGCCAATTCCAACGTGGCGAAAGTGACGCGCATGCTGTGGGAGGGCTTCGGCTTCGGCTGGGCCGAGACTGCCTATTCCGGCGTCACGTTTCCGCTGGTGGAGCCGGCGCTGGAAAAAGCGGCGCGCCTCGGCTTTTCTCGCATCGTCGTCTTCCCCTACTTCCTGTTCACCGGCATCCTGGTTGATCGCATCTACGCGGCGACCGACGCCGTGGCCGTGCGCCATCCCGACATCGAGTTCCTCAAGACGCCCTACCTGAACGACCACCCGCTGGTGCTCGAGACCTTCGTCGAGCGGGTGCGCGAGATACTGGAGGGGCGAAACCTGATGAACTGCCAGATGTGCAAATACCGCGAGCAGATCCTCGGCTTTGAGGGGGAGATCGGCTTGCCGCAGGAAAGCCACCACCATCACGTGGAAGGGATTGGCGCGGGGGACGCCACACCCCCTCCCCCTCGTGGGGAGGGTGTCGCCGCGAAGCGGCTGGGGGAGGGGCCGTCTGGGTCACGCTCCACGATCGAAGACCCCTCCCCACAAGGGGGAGGGGAACGCGCGCATCCTCACCATTCCCACTCCCATTCCCACCATCACCCCTATCCCCATGCGGGCCACCCGCTCGGTCCGCGCTCGCTGAAGCGGGGCTAGTGCCTTGGACTACCTCCGCGACCCGACGGCGATCACCCGCCGCTCCTTCGAGATCATCGCGGCGGAAACAGACCTGTCGGCGCTGCCGCCCGACGTCGCCGCCGTAGCGGCGCGCATCGTCCACGCCTGCGGCATGCCGGACATCGTTGCAGACCTCGCCTTTTCCGAAGGCGTTGTCGCTGTCGGGCGCGGCGCGCTCGCCACGAGCCAGCCGATCCTTTGCGACGTGCGCATGGTGGCCGCCGGCATCATGACGGGTCGCCTTGCCCCCGCGCATCCGGTCCTCGCGGCGACCGATCAGCTGGAAGCGGCGGACCTTGCCGGGCGCACCGGGCAGACCCGCTCCGCGGCCGGCATGGAGCTGCTCGTCCGCCACCACGCGGGCGCCATCGTGGTGATCGGCAACGCGCCTACTGCGCTCTTCCGCGTGCTGGAGCTTGCCACGGAAGGAGTGGCGCGCCCCGCGCTGGTGCTTGGGTTCCCTGTCGGCTTCGTGGGCGCCGCCGAGGCGAAGGCGGCGCTCTCCGCGAACGACCTGGGACTCCCCTTCATGACGTTGCACGGCCGGCGCGGAGGCAGCGCCATCGCCGCGGCGGCGCTCAACGCGCTCATCCTCGGCGCGGCATGAAGCCTTGGCTCTCCATCGTCGGCATCGGCGAGGACGGCGTTGCCGGCCTCTCGCGCGCGGCATGCACGCTCATCGAGACCGCCGAGGTGCT
>CAZARE010000420.1:0-3768 GCA_964487455.1 uncultured Propylenella sp. | reverse complement strand
CGATTGCGGAACGTAGCGGAACTCCTGACAGCCGGCGGCTTTCTGGATCAGCCCGATATGGATTTCGTCTTCCTGCCTGGCGCCGGTGCCGGTAGCGGTCAGGCGCCGCTCCTGGCAGGCCGCATGAAACTCTTCCCAGCTTGAGAAATTGTCCGGGTGCACCCAGAGCAGGAAAGGATCGGTCGTCATCATCGCCACCGGCGTCAGATCCCGCGACGTGTACATGACGGGAATCCGCTGCTGTAGCGGAGTGGTGACGATGCTGTTCAACGTCGGTGTCAGGTAGTGGGGGTCGCCGTCCTGGCTGTAGAGGTAAGTCAGCGCCACCGCTCCCGCGCCGCCCGGCATGTTGACCGGCGTGAAGGGCACCGGCGAGAGATCGTATTGTTCGATGATCCCGAGCCAGAGGCGCGTGTAGATATCGGATCCGCCGCCCGGCGACGTTTGAATCACGAACTCCACGGGACGCTCCGGTTGCCATTGAGCGGCCGCGCCGGAGACCATCGCCGTTGCCCCGGCCGCACCGAGTGCGCCGGCCGCGGCGAAGGCAAGCAAGGATTTGCGTGTCTTGAACATCCGTTTCCTCCCAATCTGCGCCCGTCGCGAGCGCCTGTCCGATCCCGGTCTTGACGTCCACAGCCGAAGAAGCCGCAACACGCCGGGTATTTCTGGCACTTTGGCACACCACGAAACACCGTGGTGTGTGGCATGCCAGAGTCTGGTTTCAAATCCGCGAGCCTGTCAAGGGCAAGCCGTGACCGTCCAATGGTGGGGCGCTTGAAGAAGAATGGCTCGACGCGGCGGCCGCCAGCGCACGATCACCACGCCTCGACAACCGCCCTGCTTCACGCGTAATGGTATGTAAAATACCACTGCTCCAATGGCGGCTGCGGCCGCGTGGTTGCGTTTGTGGCGGACCCGCCGAAGGAGCAGGCCGGTGTCGCTGACAGGCGATGTCGTTACGCGGGGAAGCGTTGCAGCGCTCGTTCGCTCCACTAATTTTGGGACCGAGCTGCGAACCGGTTCTGCTCGCGCATCGCGGTGGGCCAGTTGTGTCAGGGTCGATGAAGAAACGGATGCGGTGATGTTGATGGGCGGAGGCGCAGAGATCGCGGAAGATACGACGGTGGAAGCGAAGCAATGCCCGATGCAGGGAACGCCGGCGTGAACGAGATGTCGTCCCCGTCGGGAGGGCGTTCGCTGCCGCCGGGCTCCGGCCGGCGACGCTCGCCCTACTTCCCCAAGGGCCGGCTGCTGAAGCCGGAGGAGCGCCAGGCGCTGGCGGACATTCTCGGACCAGAGCCGCGCGCGCGCGACCGGCTGATCGAATATCTGCATCGCATCCAGGATCGCGAGAAGTGCCTTCCCGCCGGGCTCCTTCATGCGCTCGCCGAGGACCTCGCCATTCCCATGGCGGAAATCTACGAGGTGGCGTCATTCTACGCGCACTTCGACATCGTCAAGGACGGGGAGGAGCCGCCGCCTCCGGTGACCATCCGGGTGTGCGACTCGCTGAGCTGCGCGCTGGCCGGCGCGGAGCCGCTGCTCGGTCGGCTGGAGGCCACGACGGGCGCCGCCGTGCGGGTGGTGCGGGCGCCCTGCATGGGGCGCTGCGACACTGCGCCGGTCTGCGAGATCGGCCACCGCCACGTCGACCACGCCACGCAGGAGCGCGTCGCCGAGGTGCTCGCCGCCGGCGACCTGCATCCCGTCGTGCCCGACTACCAGGGCTTCGAAGCCTACCGCGAGGCCGGAGGCTACGCCATGCTCGATGCCTGCCTCTCCGGCGCGAAGCCGGTCGATGACGTCATCAGTACGCTCTCCGATGCATCGCTCCGCGGCCTCGGCGGCGCCGGCTTTCCGACCGGCCGCAAATGGACCTTCGTGCGCGCCGAGCCGCGCCCGCGCCTGATGGCGGTCAACGCCGACGAGGGCGAGCCCGGCACCTTCAAGGACCGCTACTATCTGGAGCGCGAGCCGCACAAGTTCCTGGAAGGCATGCTGATCGCCGCGTGGGCCGTGGAGGCCGAGGACATCTATCTCTATCTCCGCGACGAATACCCGGCCTGCCGCGAGATCCTCTTGAGGGAGATCGCCAAGGTCGAGGAGGCCGGGCTGGCGCGGCATACGCGGATCGAGCTCCGGCGCGGCGCCGGCGCCTACATCTGCGGCGAAGAATCCGCGATGATCGAATCGATCGAGGGCAAGCGCGGCTATCCGCGCCACCGCCCGCCCTTCGTCGCACAGGTCGGGGTCTTCGGGCGGCCGACCCTCGTCAACAACGTGGAGACGCTCTACTGGGTGCCGGAGATCCTCGCGCGCGGGGCCGAATGGTTCGCCTCGCAAGGGAAGAATGACGGCAAGGGGCTGCGCTCCTACTCGGTTTCGGGCCGCGTGAAGGAGCCCGGCGTCAAGCTCACCCCAGCAGGAATCACGGCGCGCGAGCTGGTCGAGGAGCATTGCGGCGGCATGCTCGAAGGGCACACGTTCAAGGCCTACCTGCCGGGCGGGGCGTCGGGCGGTATTCTGCCGGAGAGAATGGCCGACCTGCCGCTCGAGTTCGGCAAGCTGGAGGAGCACGGCTGCTTCGTCGGGTCGCACGCGGTGGTCATCCTCTCCGACAAGGACAACATGACCGACGTGGCGCTCAATCTGATGCGCTTCTTCGAGGACGAAAGCTGCGGCCAGTGCACGCCCTGCCGCAACGGAACCGAGAAGGCGGTGCAGATGATGGCGGAGCCGGCGTGGGATGCCGAGGCGCTGAACGACCTGGCGCAGGTGATGCGCGACGCCTCCATATGCGGACTTGGCCAGGCGGCGCCCAACCCGCTCGTCTCGGTGCTGAAGTTCTTCCCCGACGACGTGAGGATGCGCACCGCGCCCGGCGAGCTAAAGTCGGACGGCGCGCCCGAAGACGAACCGCCGCCGGGCGGCGAGGAACGCACCAACGTTTGAGCGAGTTGCGATTGCGAGCGATCATGGCTGACAAGATCACATTCACCCTCGACGGACGCGAGGTCGAGGCAGGGCCGGACGAGACCATCTGGCAGGTGGCGGAGCGCGAGGGCGTCGATATCCCGCATCTTTGCTGGCTGCCGAAGCCCGGCTACCGCGCCGACGGCAATTGCCGCGCCTGCATGGTGGAGGTGGAGGGCGAGCGCGTGCTCGCCGCCTCCTGCATCCGCAAGCCGGCGGAAGGCATGCAGGTGAAGACAGCCTCGGAGCGCGCGGTGAAGTCGCGCGAGATGGTGTTTGAGCTGCTCCTCGCCGATCAGCCTCCGAAGCCCGATTCGCACGACCCGAAATCGCGCTTCTGGGATTGGGTGGGCGCGATGGGCATTGCGCCCACGAGCCGCTACCCGGAGCGCGCGCAGCCTGTCCCGGACCCCTCGCATCCGGCGATGCGCGTCAATCTCGATGCCTGCATCCACTGCAATCTCTGCGTCCGCGCGTGCCGCGAGGTGCAGGTCAACGACGTGATCGGCATGGCCTATCGCGGCCACGGCGCCAAGGTCGTGTTCGACTTCGACGACCCGATGGGCGTCTCCACCTGTGTCGCTTGCGGCGAGTGCGTGCAGGCCTGCCCGACTGGCGCGCTGATGGAGGCGAGCCTGCTCGACGCCGCCGGCCGGCGTACCGAGTTCGAGGATCGCTCGGTCGACACGCTTGGCCCCTATTGCGGCGTCGGCTGCCAGACCAAGGTGCACGTCAAGGACGACCGCATCCTTTACATAGACGGGCGCGACGGTCCCGCGAACGAGAACCGGC
>CAZARE010000419.1:0-6231 GCA_964487455.1 uncultured Propylenella sp. | reverse complement strand
AAGCTGATTGGCACTTCGAGCGTGTGGGCGATTGCGCAGAGCCGTGCCGCGCCCGCGCGGGCCGTGCCCTCCTCGAACTCACGTAACCGTTCCGGCCTGCTCCCCAGCATCGCCGCGAGGCTCTGCTGACTCAATCCAAGCTGCCTACGACGCAGACGAATGCGTGACCCTATCATTCGGTCCACCGAATTCGGCTCCGTCTCGATCGCGGTGACAAGCGCCGCCTCGATGCGCTGCAGGGTCTTCAAAGTGATCGACCCTCCGGCGCGCAGCCGCGTGACGAGCTTGCCGTCGTTGACCGCGGTCCGGCCAAAGGTGCTCTCCGCTGTGCCAGTGGCCCGGCAAAACGCCTCGATGCGGCGAAGCAGTGTTTCTGCCCGGGGCATGAAGGCTGATTGTAATGGGCTTTTGCCCATTGATCAAATGGGCAAAAACCCAAGTGACCCTTTTGCCGGCGGTGGGCATAGTCCCACGCGTGCAGAATTCCGACTGGAGACTCCGGCTACGCGCGCTGCTCGACGAGCGGGACCTGTCCATGAAGACGGCATCGTTGTCGGCCGGACTGGGCGAGACTTTCGTCCGCGATATCCTCGAACGCAACCGGAAACCGCGCGCCGAGAATCTCGCCGCGCTCGCCCGAGTTCTGGGCACGAGCGTTTCTTATCTTCTTGGCGACGAGGCTGGCCGTTTCGGCGGGAAGCCGACGGTGCCCGCTGGCTTTGCGGAGGCCGAGGCCGAGCTTTACGACGCGAGCGGGGTCAGCGACATCGACCGCGCCATCGCCGCGTTCAGGGGCGGCCGGGTCATGGATGCTTGGCGCTTGCGCACGGCCGCCCTCGACCTGGCCGGCTACCGGCCGGGCGACATTCTCCTCGTGTCGCCGCAGGAGCTCCCGAGCCCTGGCGATGCCGTCGTCGCCCAAACGGAGGCAGAGCGGCGCGAAGAGGTTTGTACCGTCTGGCGGATCTTCGCGCCGCCGGTGCTGCTTGCCCAATCGTCCGATCCCTCGCTGATGACGCCCATTCCGCTGGATCGGGCGATTCTCATGGGAACCGTCGTGGCGCTGTTCAGACCGCGCGCCTGAGCGAGGGCAGAGCGCCTCGCGCCAAGTGGTTGAATCTGGGCCGCCTCCCCGCTTACGGGAGCCTGGAGAGCCGCTCCGTCAAAAGTGCGAAGAAGCCGTCATCGTCAACGGAGCGGATGTACTGAACGTTGGCCGGTCTGTCGGTGATCCGCCAATAGTCGGCGACAGTCATGCCGGTGGTGAGCTCCCCCTTGGTCTCCACCGAAACGTTGATGCGCCGTCCGCGAAACAGCTCGGGCCGCAGGAGATAGGCAATGACGCAGGGGTCGTGCAGCGGCGCCCCCTCCGACCCGTACTTTTCGAGGTCGAACGTCTGGGAGAACGCCAGCATGGCGGCAACCACCGCCCCGGCCGTGTTTCCAAGATCTCCGATCTGCTCCAGCCGCTTCGGCGTGGTCATGGCGCAGTGCGTCACGTCGAGTGGGAGCATGGTGATGGGAATGCCGCTGCGTAGCACGATATTGGCGGCCTCTGGGTCGACGAAAATGTTGAACTCTGCGGTTGGGGTGATGTTGCCAACCTCGAAATAGGCACCGCCCATCATGACTATCTCGTCGATGCGTCCGGCTATGTCAGGCGCTTCGCTGAGCGCGGCCGCGATATTTGTGAGCGGCCCGAGCGTGCACAGCGTAATGGCGCCGGGTTCCACCATCCGCAACGCCTCGACAAGAAACTCAACGCCCTGCGTTTGGCGTGGCCGGACGCTTGGCTCCGGCAGCTCCGGCCCGTCCAGGCCGCTTTCGCCGTGCACGTGCTCCGCCGTGACAAGTCGGCGCCGCAGCGGACCGTCGCGGCCGGCGTAGACCGGAATATCGGCGCGGCCAGCCAGCTCCACGACCTTGCAAGCATTCCTCGTCGTCTTTGTTAGGTCGACATTGCCGGCGACTGTGACAATCGCTTGCACATCCAGCTCGTCCGGCGACGCGAGCGCCAGCAGCATGGCCACGGCGTCGTCCTGGCCCGGGTCCGTGTCGATGATGATCCTTCGGGGCATGCTCGGGTCCCTGCGTCGCGGAAGCGGAGTCCGGATAGCACGCTGTTGCGCTCGGGCAATCGCGGAAGGGCGCGTCGCCCGGGACGCGCTCGGCGCCTTGCCCCAAGTTACCCATTAAGTCTATACATATTCGCGGGATCGAGAGCGAGGTCGAATGGCGCGGGACGGGGGCAACAGGCTCTTTCGCAACGCCCGGCTCGTGACTTGTGATCCCCGTCGTGGCGGTCTTGGAGTTGTGGAGGACGGTGCGGTCGCGGCTGAGAACGGCGCCATCCTTTTCGCTGGGGAGGCCGCCGATCTTCCGGCTGGATTTGCATCGAGAGCCGAGACGATCGACTGCGAGGGTCGTCTCGTCACGCCAGGCCTGATCGACTGCCACACGCATCTCATCCACGCGGGCGACCGTTCGGCCGAATGGGAGCGGCGGCTCCAAGGGGCGAGCTACGCGGAGATCGCGCGCGCCGGCGGCGGCATCCTCTCGACGGTCGCGGCGACGCGCGCCGCATCCGAGGATGAGCTTGTCGCAGCTGCTCTCCCACGCCTCGACGCGCTGGTTGCCGGGGGGGTCACCACGATCGAGATCAAGTCCGGATATGGCCTCGATCCGCAGAACGAGGCGAAAATGCTTCGTGCCGCCACTCGGCTCCGAGCCGAGCGCGACGTCGCGATCGTCCGTACATTCCTCGGCGCGCATGCGCTGCCGCCGGAGGCGGAGGGCGATAAGGACAGTTACATCGATCAGGTCTGCCGAAGGCAGCTTCCGCTTGTCGTTGGCGAGAGGCTCGTAGATGCCGTCGACTCGTTCTGCGAGACGATAGCCTTTTCGCCGGAGCAGATCGACAGGGTTTTCGATGCTGCTCGGGCGCATGGGCTCCCCGTCAAGCTGCATGCCGAGCAACTCTCCAATCTCGGCGGTGCCAAACTCGCCGCCCGCCACGGCGCTCTCTCGGCCGATCATCTGGAGTACCTCGATGCGGAAGGAGTGGCCGCAATGCGCGAAAGAGGCACGGTGGCCGTGCTTCTCCCGGGCGCCTTCTATTGTCTAAAGGAGACGCAGAGGCCACCGGTTCGGCTTTTGCGTGAGGCCGGTGTGCCCATGGCGGTCGCCACCGACTGTAACCCCGGTTCATCGCCGCTCACCTCCTTGCTGTTGGCCATGAACATGGCGGCGACGCTATTCGGTCTCACCGTCGAGGAATGCGTGCTCGGCGCGACCCGCAACGCGGCACACGCGCTGGGGCTCGGGGCGGAGATCGGCACTCTCAAGCCGGGCAAGCGCTGCGACCTCGCAATCTGGGACGTGGAACGGCCGGTGGAGCTCGTCTATCGCATGGGCTTCAATCCGCTCTGGCGTCGGGTGAGGGGAGGTCGATGACGAGTGCCCAGCTTCTGAAGCCAGGCGCCGCGCGCCTCTCGGAGCTCGCGGACATTTACCGCGGAATGCGTGCGCCACGACTAGATCCCGATTGCCGGCCGGGAGTCGAGGCAGCCGCGAGGATCGTTGAACGCGCGGCAAGTGGGAGCGAGCCGGTCTATGGCGTGAATACCGGCTTTGGAAAGCTGGCGTCGACGCGGATCGCTCCGGAGGACACTGCGCAACTGCAGCGCAATCTCGTGCTGTCGCATTGCTGCGGCGTCGGCTCGCCGCTTTCCGTTCCCGTGGTACGGCTGATGATGGCGCTCAAGCTTCTCTCGCTCGGCCGCGGGGCATCGGGGGTTGCCTGGCGAACGATGGAGCTGATCCAAGAGATGCTTGATCGGCAGGTGACACCGATCGTGCCCGGCCAAGGCTCGGTGGGAGCGTCCGGGGATCTCGCGCCGCTGGCGCATATGAGCGCCGCTTTGATCGGGGAGGGCGAGGCATGGTTCCGAGGCGAATGGATGCCCGCGCAGAGGGCGTTCGCCGCGGCCGGGCTACAGCCGATCACTCTCGGTCCCAAGGAGGGCCTGGCGCTGATCAACGGCACGCAATGCTCTACTGCGCTGGCACTCGCTGCCTTGTTCGAGACGTGGCGTCTCGCGCAATCGTCGCTGGCCACCGGCGCGCTTTCCACGGACGCGGCGATGGGCTCGGCAGCACCGTTCCGTCCGGAGATTCACAAGCTGCGCGGCCTCACCGGGCAGATCGAGGCCGCGGCCGCGCTCCATGCCCTCATCGAGGGATCGGTCATCCGCGAGTCGCATCGCGAGGGGGATGAGCGTGTGCAGGATCCTTACTGCCTGCGATGCCAGCCGCAGGTGGCCGGCGCGTGCCTCGATCTTCTGCGCCAGGCCGCGGCGACGCTTGTCGTGGAAGCCAATGCCGTCACCGACAACCCCCTCGTTTTCGTGGAGGACGGGACCATCGTCTCCGGCGGCAACTTTCACGCCGAGCCGGTGGCGTTCGCCGCCGACCAAATTGCGCTGGCCGTCGCCGAGCTCGGCGCTATCGCCCAGCGGCGCGTTGCTATGCTGGTCAATCCGGCGCTTTCATTTGGCCTGCCGGCATTCCTCTCGCCCGAACCAGGCTTGAATTCCGGCTTCATGATCGCCGAGGTGACGGCCGCGGCGTTGATGGCGGAGAACAAGCAGCGCGCGACGCCGTGCTCTACTGATTCCACCCCCACCAGCGCGGACCAGGAGGACCATGTCTCCATGGCGACCCATGGTGCGCGGCGGCTTCTTGAGATGAACGACAACCTCGCCGGCATCCTCGGCATCGAGCTGCTGATCGCCGCCCAGGGGGTGGAGCTTCGGCGGCCGCTGACCACTAGCGCGCCGCTGCAGGCTGTGGTCGCTGCGCTGCGAGCTCACGTGCCCCCGCTCGAGGGGGATCGCTACCTTGCACCTGATATCGCGATGGCGACCGAGCTCGTTCGTTCAGGTGGGATCATAAACGCCGCCGGCCCCGACCTGTTTCCAGCACTGGACGACGTTGGATGAAGGATGGGATCGAAATCACGCGGGGGACGGCCCCGCTCCTCGTCAGCATTCCCCATACAGGGACCGACATCCCTGCCGGGTTGGAAGGCGCGTATGTCTCTCCATGGCTGGCGCGCAAGGACACCGACTGGTGGATCGAGAGGCTCTACTCCTTCGCCGCCGGTCGTGGCGCCACCGTCGTCCGCACGGCGATCTCCCGCAGCGTGATCGACGTCAACCGCGATCCATCCGGTGCCTCGCTCTATCCTGGGCAGGCGACAACCGGGCTTTGTCCGATCCAAACCTTCGACGGCGAACCGCTTTATCGCGCCGGCCGGGAGCCCGACGAGCCGGAGATTGACCGACGGCGCCGTTCGTATTTCGCTCCCTATCACGCCGCGTTAGTCGCCGAGATCACGCGGCTGCGGCGAAGTCACGCCGTGATTGTCCTTTACGACTGTCATTCCATCCGCTCGCTCGTGCCCCGTCTGTTTGAAGGCGAGCTGCCACAGATGAACGTCGGGACGAACTCCGGCGCGAGTTGTGATCCTGCTCTGCAGAAAGCGATTGAGGAAATCTGCTTTCACTCGCCGTTCTCCTGGGTCGCCAATGGTCGCTTCAAGGGCGGCTGGATTACCCGCGCGTATGGCCGGCCTGGGCACGGCGTCCACGCCGTTCAGATGGAGCTTGCCTGCCGCGCCTATCTTGAGGAGCCGATTCCGACTGTCGACGAAACAAATTGGCCGCCGGTTTACGCCCCCGATTTCGCGGAGCCGATGCACGCAACTCTCGAACGCGTCTTCGACACCTGCCTTCAGTTCATCGGCTTGTCGGCCAAGGAGAGGATTGCATGACCCGCATCGACAACGCCCGTATTGTGCGCGCCCATCGCGGCTCAGAGATATCCGCCAAGAGCTGGCTCACTGAGGCGCCGCTTCGCATGCTCATGAACAACCTCGATCCCGAGGTTGCCGAGCGGCCTAGCGAACTCGTCGTCTATGGCGGCATCGGGCGCGCCGCCCGGGACTGGGATAGCTTCGACCGCTTGGTCGGTGCGCTGCGTCGGCTGGAGGCCGACGAGACGCTGCTCGTGCAGTCCGGAAAACCGGTTGGCGTCTTCCGCACACATTCTGATGCGCCGCGCGTGCTCATCGCGAACTCCAACCTCGTGCCGCGCTGGGCAACTTGGGATCATTTCCACGAATTGGATCGCAAAGGTCTCATGATGTTTGGCCAAATGACCGCCGGCTCG
>CAZARE010000418.1:0-3166 GCA_964487455.1 uncultured Propylenella sp. | reverse complement strand
ACACGCGCGTTGCTATCCGCCCCGCTCCTTCTCCACCTCGCGGGCGCGGCGCTCGATCTCCGCACTGGGGAGGTCCTCGATGTGGGTGGCGATCCACCACAAATTGCCGGCCGCGTCCTCAACGCCGCCGTCGCGGTCGCCATAGAACTGGTCGCGCGGCTCCATGATCGGCTTGGCGCCGGCGGCCAGCGCCTTCGCGTAGGTGGCGTCGCAGTCCTCGACGTGCACGTAGAGGAAGGCCGGGCGGTGCATGCCGTCCTGCGCGTCGCCCAGCATCACGGTGGAGCCGCCGATGTCGAGCTCCACGTTCCACAGCGAGCCGTCGGCGTGGAACAGCGGCTCGCGCAGCTCGCGCGCGTCGAACACGGACTTGGCGAAATCGACCACGCGCATGGCGTCCGGCACCACGATGAACGTGCTCACGACGCTCCGCCCCGAAGCGCGCCAGCTCTGCAGTTTCACGTCGCTCATGCGAGTCTCCGAGTTCCGCCCTCCGCTATTGTCATCCCGGTTTGCCGCGCGCCAGCGGCAAGACCGGGACACGCGCATACCATCCAGGACTGTCGTCATGCCATGGCTTGACCATGGCATCCATTCCGTTGCGGTGCTGACCCACGAAAACAGTTGCGGAATGGATTGCCGGGTCAAGCCCGGCAATGACGACAAGCGGAGATGCTCGGCATCCCTACCGCTTGAGCCGCTCGATCACCGCCTCGGCCGCGGCGGGCGCGCGCACCTTGGCGCCGGCGATGAAGAACACGAAGACCGGCCGCGGCTTGCCGTGGGCGCGGCCCTCCTCCTCCACCCGCGGCAGGTCGGCGGGAACTTCGCCCGCCGCCCACAGGCGCGCGCGTTCTGCCCATCCGTCAAGCGCCGCCGCGGGGTAGCCGGCAGGCTGGCTTTCCTCGGTGCGCATCAGTCGCGCGTAGACGAAGCCGGCGGTGTCGTCGGCGAGCGCCGGATAATCGTCGGAATCGGCGTAGACGATCGCGACGTCGTGCTTGCGCGCCAAGGCGACGAACTCCGGGTCGAAGAAGCTCTTGTGCCTGACCTCAATCGCGTAGCGAACCGGAAGCCCCTCAACCTTCTTCGGCAGCATCTCCATGAACGCGCCGATGTCGTCGGGGTCGAAGCGCTTGAACGGCGCGAGCTGCCACAGCACCGGGCCGAGCTTGTCGCCAAGTTCCGTCAGCCCGGTCTTGAGGAACCAGTCGAGCGTCTCGCCCGCCTCGGCGAGCTTCTTCTTGTTGACGACGGCGCGGTGCCCCTTCACGGCGAAGACGAAGCCGTCCGGCGTCGCGTCACGCCATTTGGCAAAGCTCTTGGGCCCCTGGGCGCGGTAGAACGTGCCGTTGATCTCGATCGCCGTCAGGTGCTCGCCGGCATAGTCCAGCTCGCGCGCCCTCGGCAGGTCCGCGGGATAGAAGGTCCCGCGCCACGGCTCGTAGGTCCAGCCGCCGACGCCGACGTGAATGGGTCCAGGGTCGGTCGCTGCTCTTTTTGGCACGATTTGCGCGGTTTCGGCGGCTGGTGGCGGAGATCGTCTTCCCTGGCGTCATATAGGCGCTTCAACCGAAGAATGAGAACGGCGGATGAAAAAGATTAGATCGATCTGAATGTCGCGCGCCTGCGCGCCGGCTAGACGTTTCTTGCACTCAGGGCTCGATCGAGACGCCGCCGCCAGGAGGAATGGTGATCGTGTCGAACCCGCCCGGTGCGCGCGCGGTCACTGAATAGAAACCCGGATTGCCGGGAGCGAACACCATGGCCCGGGTGGAGATCGTGTTTCTGCCCGAGGCCAGTCCGATGAAGAAAGTGGTTGCGGATACGTGCGGGCTTGACGGGACACAAAGCGGGCTCTTCAGCCAGAAGGTGATGACGTCGTTCTCCTGCGTCGCCGAGAGCAGGCCGACGGTTCCCAGTCCACCGCCGAGCGACCCGACGAACACGTCGGCCGGCGGCGCTCCCTGCTTGTAGGGAAGTCGAACGACCGGGCCGAATTTGATCACGAAGCCGCGGAGGCAGTCCCCGAACCCAGACGCCTGCGTCAACGAGATTCGGTACATGTAGCCGGTCAATCCTGCGGCGGGGGTTCCGGGTTGCCCGGCAAAGGTGCGCGATTGCAGCCAAGCGGTACCCGACTGCGCCAGATACGGCATCGCAATCTGACCCGTGCTGTCGGAAACCGTAATAGTGCAGTTGGTATTGAAGACGCAGTTGACCGACGGGAAGCTGACTTCGACAATTGAAAGCGGCACCCCCTGCGCCGTGCCTGCCAGAAAGGCCAGGAGCCCCGCGCCCAACAAACGGATCAAGTTCCTGCACATGGCGGCGGAAGGAGCCTGCTGCGTCAGAAGCGCAACGTTACATCCGACGCTGTCCCTCGGCAACTGGGATCGTGAGGAGCCGCTCTATTTCGGCGCGGTGTAGGTGACCTTCTTGGCCTTCCTCATCGCCGCCACCGCCTCGGCCGGCTCAAGCAGCACGGTGGTGCGGTATTTCGACAGGGCACCGGCGGCGCCGGCGCTCAGCGCGAAGGCAGCCGCCGCCTCGTTGTCCGGTAGCTCAACGATGGTGACGACGTCGTAGTCGCCGAAGGCAAAGTAGAGGGATACGAGCCGCCCGCCGAGCGACTTCGCCGCTTTCTCTATCGCCGCGATGCGGTCCTGCGGCCTGGCGATCAGCGCCTTGGCGGCACTATCCTTATAGGCAGTCTCGAGCATGCAATAGGGCATGGCCTACTCCCGTCCGGTCGTTCTTTCGCCGGCGAGGAGAGACTACGCCAAAAAGGTGGAGGCGGCGACAACCCGTGTGAAAAGCGGAATGCGCCCTTCACACGGGTCTCGGCATTATTGGCTAGCGGCGGGTCTGGTCGCCCTGGCCTGGTTTCGGCTGGCCTTGGCCCTTGTCCTTGCCATGTTGGTCCTTGCTGCCCTGTTGGTCCTTGCCCGGCTGACCCTTACCGCCCTGTCCGGGCTGCGCCTGGCCGACGTGGCGACTCTTCTCGTTCCGAACCTCTTCCATCGTCGTTACTCCTCGCAGCACGATGCTGCACAAGTAAACGCGGGGTGGTTATTTGCGTTGCAAGAATTGCCTGATTTAATGCTTGCAAGGCAAAGAGAAATTCGCAAGCCGGCGAAGCGGCCGACTTGCGAGGACTTGAACC
>CAZARE010000417.1:0-18515 GCA_964487455.1 uncultured Propylenella sp. | reverse complement strand
GTGCCCGTGTCGATAAGCCGTTTCGGCCCGATGAGCCCGCCCACCTCCTCGTCGAAGGTGAAGTGCAGCTCCACCGCGCCCTTCAGCTGCTCGGCCACGCTGTGCAACGCCAGCAGCGCGAAGGTGTAGGTGGCGAAGTCGGACTTGGAGACCGCGACGCCGCGCCCGTACATGACGCCGTCCTCGATGTGTGCCGCAAAGGGCGGATGCGTCCAGCCTTCGCCCGGCGCCACTACGTCGCCATGCGCGTTAAGCGCGATCGTCGGGCCATTTGTAGAGTGATGGGCGCCGAAGCGCCGGCGCACGACAAGATTGGTGGCGGAAATCATGCCGGCCGCGCGCACGGCGTCCTCGGGTACCTTGTGCCGCTCGACTTCGAAGCCGAGTCCTTCAAGAAGCGACGCCGCTTCCTCGGCGATCGGCGCGCAGTCGCCGGGAGGGTTGGAGGAGGGGGTGCGCACCAGCCTGGCGAGAAACGCCTCGCGCTCGCCACCGCGGGCCGCGATGTCGGCAAGAATGGGAGAGCTTATCCCGGGGTCGAGGGCCATGCCTTGCTGAATGCGCGGCCCGCCGCGGTGCGTCAACCGGCGGCCCTTGTTATCCGATCGCGCCGAGCGCCGGGAATGTCTCCAACAGCCAATAGGAGAGCGCGGTCATCTGCCCGGTGATGAAGAGCACGCCAGTCAGCACGAGGAAGCCGCCCATCGTCTTCTCCACTGCCGGCAGGTGCCTGCGAAAGCCGCTCGACCATCCGAGGAACACCGGCGCAAAACCGGCGGCCAGCAGAAACGGCGCGCCGAGCCCGAGCGAATAGACGAAGAGCAGGAAGGCGCCGCTGGCGACGGTCTCCTCCGAGCCGGCAAGCGCCAGGATGGTGGCGAGGATCGGCCCGATACAGGGCGTCCAGCCGAAGGCGAAGGCGAGCCCCAGCACATAGCCGCCGAGAAGCCCTGGCGGTTTCTCCGCGACCTGGAGGCGCGCTTCGCGCGAAAGAATCGCAAAACGGAAGACGCCGAGGAAGTGCAGCCCCATCGCCGCGACCACTAGGCCGGCGAGGAGCGCCACGAGGGAAACGTCGAGGCCGAAGAGGGGCACCTGCAGCGTGGTCAGGCGCAGCAGCGCCTGCCCAAAGATGCTTGCCGTTGCTCCGAGCGCCACGAAGATCGTCGAAAAGCCGAGCACGAAGGCAAGCGCGGCAAGCACGATGTCGCGCCGGCGCTTGCCTTCAGGCTCGCGCTGCGCGAGCTCCTCGACCGAAACGCCGGCGATGTAGCAGAGGTAGGGAGGCACCAGCGGCAACACGCAGGGCGAGACGAAGGAGAGGACCCCGCCCAGAAACGCGCCGATTATGCCGATATCGAGCATTCGTCCTCTCCGGCCGCGGAGGGTTGGAACGTCAAGGAGTTCCGCCCAATATGCGCCCCTGCCGCCCGTCACAAGTGCCGGAGGGAATGGCCGCGACATCGTGACAGCCGGCTTCGGCTGGCTCACCAAACATTGACTGCCCAGCGGCCCGTCCGCAAAGGCTCTCCGTGTCCCGCGTAGCATCGCGAGGCGTTTGTTGACAGAATGATGCCCCCATAGGCGTTTTCAGGACGGCGATGAGATTCTTGAGGGTAGCGACCGTTGTGGTGATGGGCGTGGCCTGGGCCGGCGTTGCCGGGGCACAGACGCGCGACGATATGGAGCGCTGCCGGGCGATCGTGGACGATGCCCGGCGGCTCTCGTGTTATGACGCCATCCGCCTCTCCACGGGGCCGCCCCGCAGCAAATACGAGGCGGTGCCGCTGGAGGAACTGAAGAGCTTCGACCTCAGCTATCGGGGCCAGCTCGTCGAGGTGACGGGTTGGCTGACGCCGGGGGACGACTTTCTCTTCCTGGGCGTCGACGAGGCGGACGAGAGCCCGATCCCGATCGATTTTCAGACGATGCCGCGGCAGGCGCGTTCCCTATTCCTGGATGAATGCGGAGACGGCTGCTCGGCGGCGGTGCAGGGCCGCGTGCGGCCGGTCAACTTCACCACCGGCATACTCGCGGACGCGCTGATCGCGCGCTGAGCGTCTGCGCTACGCGGCCGTGGGCGGGCCGATGCGGTCGGGATGAGCCTCGGCGAACGGCTCCAGGACCTCCAGGTCGCGCGCGATGCGGCTTACGCGTTCGAGGCGCTCGAGCGGCACCTCCCACCGCCGGGCGTTGGCAAGCTGCGGCACCAGACAGATGTCGGCCATGGTCACGGAGTCTCCGTGACAGAAACGACCGGTCTCGGGCGCATCGAGCAGGGCTTCGAACGCGGCGAGGCCCGGTCCGATGAAATGCTGCATCCATCGCTTCATGTCCGCCTCGTCGCCGGTCAGCGACACGGCATGCCGGGCGGTCCTCGGATTGCAGATCGGGTGGATCTCCATGGCGATGGCGTAGGAAAGCGCGCGCACGCGCTGACGGCTGGCCGCGTCGGAAGGAAGCAGCGGTGGGGTGGGACGTGTCTCGTCGAGATATTCGACGATGGACAGCGACTGCGTGAGCACTCGTCCGTCGATGGCGAGGACCGGGACGAGCCCCTGCGGATTGCGCGCCAGGTGCTCCGCGCTGCGCTGTGCTCCGGACAGCAGGTCGATCTGCACGCCATCGTAGTCAATGCCCTTGAGCGCGAGGGCGATACGCACGCGATAGGAGGCGGTGGACCGCCAATAGTCGTAGAGGATCGGCTTCGTCATTGCAGAGCCGCCTCGCCGGCGAGCCAGCGGCGGCCGCGTTCGTAGAGCTTCTCGACCTCGGGGCCCGTGAGGCCCGGCATGTCGGGCTTCACCTTGTAGCCGATGCGGGTCTGCAGATATGCGAGGTGGCGGTAACCGTCGGGGAAGCGATTGAGCAGCTCCCGATCGAGCTTCGGCGCCTCGCCCGGGACGACCGGGTCGAGCCGGTCCTTCTCGTAGATCGGCTGGCGCAGCACCAGGCCCCAGCGCCCGGCGCGCCGCTCCCAAAAATCGCAGAACCGGCCGGTGCAGACGACGTCGCACAGCACGCCTTCGACCTCGGCGCGCTGGTTGATCGTCATCTTGGTCTGCGTGAAGGCGCGGTCGCTGGCTACCTCGATGGAGCTGCCGCCGAGGAAATGAAGGATGCGCACGCCGCGCGCGAAGCCCTCGCGGCTGACCGCAATGAACTCGTCGGCCGTGCCTTGGAACCACGTCGCCATCATGCGTCCGTCGTCGTGCCACACGGTGCGAAAGCGCTCCCAGTCGTTCGCGTCGCGCCACACCGCCCAGTTCTCGATGAGCTCGCGCAGATGGAGCTTGTCGCGCAGCAGATCGTCCATGGTCTCGTTCTCCTCGGCACGGCGATTCGTGCACCCGTCTCAAAAGGCGACCCATCCGGCGTACGCCGCTCACGGCGAAGGCGGTCTTCGAAGCGGGAGACTTGAGCGTTCGTTGACGCATCCTTCTAGTGGGTCCGGCCCGGGATGTCGAAGCGGCAGGAGGCACCGGGCGTGCGCGTCGCGGGGCCGGCTACTCCGCCGGCGCCGCCCGCCGACTGCCCCGCGGTTGCGGCTGCTCGCCGCCCATCTCGTTGAAGAGACGATCCACGTCGTCGCGGCGGCAAAGCTCCGTGCCGGGCGTCATGATGGTCGCGGCGCCCGCCGCCACGCCGTAGCGCACCGCTTCGATCAGGCTGAAGCCTCGGTCGAGCGCAAAGACGATCGCGCCGACCATGCTGTCCCCAGCGCCCACGGCGCTGCGCACAGGCACATCCGGGGCGGGGAAATGCTCGGCCAAGGTGTCGGTGACGAGCAGCGCGCCGTCATGGCCGAGGGAAATGACGACGACCTCGGAGCGCCCCAGCGCGATCAGGGAACGCGCCGCCGCGACCTGATCGGCCCGGTTCCGCAGCGGCTGCCCGACCATACGGCCGAGCTCGCGCAGGTTCGGCTTCATGAGAAAGACGTCATGCTCGGGCGAGTGGAGCATGGCCTGCGAGGTGTCGAGAATGAGGCGCGCGCCGATCCGCTTCGCCAGCCCCGCGATGTCTACGGAGAGCTTGTCCTCCGCGGCTCCGGGCGGATAGCCGCCGCTGACGACGAGGTAGGCAGGACTTGGCTGAAGCGATTCCACGGCCTCGAAGCACCGGCGCTGCTCGTCCTCCGAAAGGCTCGGGCCGGGAAGGACGAACCTGAATTGCTTCCCGGTGGCGGCTTCGTCAACCGTCATGTTCTCGCGCGTCATTCCGGCGATCGAAACGACGTGCTGCTTGAGGCCGATGGCGTCCAGGCAGCCATGCAGGATATCCCCGATCGGCCCCCCGGCCGCGTAGACTGCGACCGCTTGGCCGCCGAGTATCTTGACCACCCGCGCCACGTTGATTCCGCCGCCGCCGGGGTCATAGCGCGGCGGGCTGCACCTCAGCTTGTGAGTGTGCTCCACGCGCTCGGTCGTGGTCGACAGGTCGAGCGCCGGATTCATGGTCAGTGTCGCGATGGTATCCATTTTCCGTTCCAGGGCGGCCGGCCGACAGGATCGGCAGACAGGCGTCGCCTGCGTGTCTCGGTCATCTGTTCGCCCCGCGTCGCTATTCCGGTTTCCATGCGAGCACAGAGGGCGGGAGAATCCTGATGTGGTTCTTGACCTCGCGCACGCCTTTCGTGTTCTCCGCTACCACGCGGACCGCCTCGCGCTCGGCGTCCGAGGCGACCTTGCCCCAAAGATGAGCCACGCCGTCGGAGACGGTGACGTCGACTAGCGTGGCGCGGACGCCGGCCTCCGCATCGACCGCGCCCATGATTGCCGAACGGATGGCGTGGTCGTCGGGAGCGGTCTTCGCGGTTCTGCCCGCAGCGATCCCCTGAAGCAGGTTGGCGCGACTCACGATGCCCACGATTGCGCCGTCGCGCAGAACGGGCGCGCGCTTGATGCCCCGCTCCTCGAAGAGCATCGCGATCCGGTCGAGAGGCGCGTCCTCATCGACGCTCGCGACGTCTTTCGTCATCGCGTCGGCCACCTTGAGCCCATGCGCCTTCACGTAGGCTTGCGCCTTCTCCTCGGGAGAGGAGGCGAGCGCGAGCCACCAGGGCCGTCGCTCGGTGATCAGCTCGGCGCGGCGCATCAGGTCGCCCTCGGTCAGAATGCCGATAAGCCGGCCTTCGCCGTCGACGACGGGGACGCCGCTAATATGCCGGTCGAGCATCAGCTGGGCCGCCTCCCCAACCGGCGTCTCCGGGCCCACGGTCACGACGTCCGCTGTCATGACATCCCTGGCTCTCATATCTTACCTCCGATGCGCCTGCGTCGCAGCCACGCCCGCTGTCACGTCCGTGCGCGTTTCTCGTCCCGGTGCGATCCCAACGCTGACGAGACCCGCCAGGCCAGTTATCGGTGCCGGGTTTACGGAGCGTCAACCGTCTCCGTTGCCCGTCACACTTTCCTCGGCCGTGTGCCCGGTTGAAGACTTAATCGAGATCAAAGACATCTGCGCCGGAGGCTCCTATGCTTCAAGTTGTTGTCACCGGCGGCGATACCGCCACGCTTTGAGGAGAGAATGCAGTCCGCGGTCATTTGGTTCGAAGAGCTCAGACGTGACGACGTGCCTCGCGTCGGCGGCAAGAACGCCTCGCTCGGCGAGATGGTGCATAGCCTCGGTGAACGTGGTGTGCGCGTGCCGCCAGGCTTTGCTACCACGGCCGATGCCTATTGGCGCTTTGTGGAGGCAAACGGCCTCGGTGAGGCGATCGCGGAACGCCTCGCCGACTTGAGCGCAGGCAAGGCGACTCTGGCGGAGGCGGGCGCAGCCATCCGCGCACTGGTCCTGAAGGGGGATTGGCCGCCCGACATCGCGCGCGAGATCGCGGAGGCCTACCGGCAGCTCTCGGCCCGCATCGGCGAGACCGACGCCGACGTCGCCGTCCGCTCCAGCGCGACCGCCGAGGACCTGCCGGACGCGAGCTTCGCCGGCCAGCAGGAGACGTTCTTGAACATTCGCGGCGAGGCGGCGCTGCTGCAGGCGTGCCGGCGATGCTTCGCGTCGCTCTTTACCGATCGCGCCATCAGCTATCGCGAAGCCAAGGGCTTCGATCATCTGAAAGTAGCTCTGTCGGTTGGCGTGCAGCAGATGGTGCGCTCCGATCTCTCCAGCTCGGGCGTCATGTTCTCAATCGATACAGAGACGGGCTTCGACCGCGTGGTTCTCATCAACGCCACGTGGGGTCTCGGCGAGACCGTGGTGCAGGGAGCGGTGGACCCCGACGAGTACCAGGTGTTCAAGCCTCTCCTCGACGACGAGGCGCTGAAGCCGATCGTGCAGAGGAAGCGGGGCCGCAAGTCGATCAAGATGATCTACGCGCGCGGCGGCGATCGCCCGACCCGGACGGTTCCTACCTCCGAGGCCGAGCGCCAGGACTTCGTGCTCTCGGAGTCGGAAATCCTGCAGCTCGCCCGCTGGGCCTGCGAGATTGAGCGCCATTACGGCATGCCGATGGACATGGAGTGGGCGAAGGACGGCCGCTCCGGCGAGATGTTCATCGTGCAGGCGCGACCCGAGACAGTGCAGTCGCGCACAGATGTCGGCGTCCACAAGAGCTACCGCATCAGGACCAAGGGGCGGCGGCTCGCCACCGGGCTCAGCATCGGCGGCGCCATCGTGAGCGGGCCGGTCTGCCTGATCCGCGATCCAAGCGAGATCGAGCGCTTCGTCGACGGCGCGGTCTTGGTGACGGAGACGACGGACCCCGACTGGGTGCCGATCATGAAACGCGCCGCTGCCGTGGTCACCGACCATGGCGGCCGCACGTCGCACGCGGCGATCGTGAGCCGCGAGCTGGGGCTGCCGGCCGTCGTAGGCACTGGCGACGCCACCCGCGTCCTGCACGATGAGCAGGAGGTGACGGTCTCCTGCGCGGAGGGCGAGGAAGGCTTCATCTATGAAGGCACGGCGGAGTTCGATGTCGAGGAGCTTAGCCTCGCCGACATCCCTGCGACGCAGACGGAGGTGATGCTCAATCTGGCCAATCCGGCCTCCGCGTTCCGCTGGTGGCGGCTTCCGGCCGACGGCGTGGGGCTCGCGCGTATGGAGTTTGTCGTCTCGAACCACGTGAAGGCTCATCCGATGGCCGTGGTGCATTACGATAGCCTGAAGGACGAGGCGGCTAGGCGGGCGATCGCCGAGCTGACGCGCGGCTACGAGAGCAAGAGCGACTACTTCGTTGAAGCCTTGGCGCTCGGGCTGGCGCGTATCGCTGCGGCTTTCTATCCGAAGCCGGTCATCGTCCGCATGAGCGACTTCAAGACCAACGAATATGCCAACCTGATCGGCGGCGCCGAGTTCGAGCCTGCGGAAGCCAATCCGATGATCGGCTTCCGCGGCGCCGCGCGCTACTATTCTCCCCGCTACCGCGACGGCTTCGCGCTGGAGTGCCAGGCGATCCGCCGGCTGCGCAACGAGATGGGCTTCGTCAACGTGGTGGCAATGATCCCATTTTGCCGCTCCACCAAGGAAGCCGACCGCGTGCTCGAGGTGATGGCGGAGAACGGATTGAAGCGGGGCGGGGACGGCCTGCAGATTTATGTGATGTGCGAAATTCCGTCCAACGTCATCCGCGCCCGCGCCTTTGCGGAGCGGTTCGACGGCTTCTCGATCGGCTCCAACGACCTGACCCAGCTTACGCTGGGCGTCGATCGCGATTCCGAGGCGCTGGCGGAGCTGTTCGACGAGCAGGATCCGGCGATGGAATGGATGATCCGCAGCGTGATCGAGGAGGCGCACAAGGCCGGCGCCAAGATCGGTCTTTGCGGGCAGGCGCCGAGCGATCACCCGGAGTTCGCCCGATTCCTGGTGGAGTGCGGCATCGACTCCATCTCCGTCAGCCCGGACAGCTTCGCAACGGTCAAGCGGCACGTGGCCGAGGCGGAGCAGGCCAGGAAGCGCGGGCGGAAGCAGGCCGTGTGAACGCCGCGCCGAAGCGAGGCGGCGGAGAGGCGCGGCCGGCACCGCTGGTGCATGTTCTGCGCGCGGAAGACGTCGACGCCGCCATCTTCGACCTTGATGGGGTGGTGACGCGCACGGCGGGCGTCCACGCGCAGGCCTGGAAGCGTTTGTTTGACGATTTTCTGCGCGAGCGCTCCCGCCGGACAGGCGAGCCGTTCCGTCCCTTCGACGTGGCCGTCGACTATCCCCGCCATGTGGACGGCAAGCCCCGATTGGAGGGGGTCGAAAGCTTCCTCACTTCGCGCGGCATCGCGCTTCCGCGCGGCGAGGCGGGCGATAGCGAGGACGCGCCGACGGTTTACGGGCTCGGTAACCGCAAGAACCGGTATTTCCGCGAGGCCCTTGCGCGCGAGGGAGTGGAGGTGTTCGACTCTTCCGTCGATTTCCTGCGCGCGCTACGCAAGGCGGGCGTGAGGACGGCGCTGGTCTCGTCGAGCCGCAATGCCGCCTCAGTCCTTGAAACGGCCGGCCTCGCCGATATGTTCGACGTACGGATCGACGGGAACGACCTTGCGAGGCTCGGTTTGAGAGGCAAGCCTGCTCCCGATCTGTTCTTGCTCGCGGCAAAGCGGCTCGAGGCAAGTCCGTCGCGCGCCGTTGTGCTTGAGGACGCGATCAGCGGCGTTGAGGCCGGGCGGGCAGGGCGCTTCGGCCACGTCGTTGGGATTGACCGCCGCGGCACTCCGGACGTGCTGCGACAAGCGGGCGCGGACATTGTTGTGCCCGACCTTGCGTTTCTGAAGGTGGAACATGGGCGGTCTGCAAAGAGCGGGGATGCACGCGTGACCGATGCGCTGGAGAGTTTCGAGCAAATCGAAGCGCGACTCGCCGGCAAGCGGGCGAGTGTTTTTCTGGACTACGACGGCACGCTGACGCCGATCGTGGCGCGGCCCGACCTCGCGGTGCTGAGCGAGGAGATGCGCGGCGTGCTGCGCACGCTTGCCGCCCGGTGTAGCGTTGCAATCGTCAGCGGCCGCGACCTTGCCGACGTTCGCCGGCTCGTCGGCTTGGAGAACCTCGTCTACGCGGGCAGTCATGGCTTCGACATATCGGGGCCGCGCGACCTGCGCATTCAGCACGAACAGGGCGCTGCCTTCGCCGCGGCCGTGGAGCGCGCCGCCGAGCGCCTGCGGCCCACGCTGGCGAAAGTCCGCGGCGCTCTGCTCGAGCCGAAACGCTTCGCCGTCGCCGTGCACTATAGGGAAGTCGCTGACGAGGACGTCTCTGAGATCGAAGCCGTGGTCGATCGGGTGCTTGAGGACGTGCCCGAGCTGCTCAAGGCGCACGGCAAGAAAGTGTTTGAGCTGCGCCCCCGTTTCGACTGGGACAAGGGCAAGGCGGTGTCGTGGCTTCTGTCCGCGCTCGGGCAGAGCGGCGCGGATGTCCTGCCTTTCTATATCGGCGACGATATCACCGACGAAGATGCGTTCCGCGCGCTGCGCGAACAGGGCGTCACGATTTTTGTGGGACGCCCGCAAAGCACGGCGGCGCGCTATATCCTCGACGATACGGATGCGGTCGGCGCTTTCCTGCGCAGGTTGGCGAGCGCGCTTAGCGATGACCACGGCCGCTGAGTGGAAGCTCGTCTATGAAGGCTTCGCGCCGGAGGAGGAGGGCCTGCGCGAGGCTCTGTGCACGCTCGGCAACGGCTATTTCGCCGCCCGCGGCGCGGCGGAGGAGATGAGCGCCGACGACGTCCACTATCCCGGCACCTATCTCGCCGGTGGATATAACCGGTTGCCGACCGACATCGCCGGGCGGGTGATCGAGAACGAGGATCTGGTCAACCTTCCCAACTGGCTGCCGCTCTCGTTTCGGCCGGTGGATGGCGACTGGCTCAATCTGCAGCGGGACGAGGTGCTCGCCTACCGCCAGGAGCTCGACCTGCGCTGCGGACTGCTCACGCGGGCCTTCCGGGTGAGAGACAGGTCCGGTCGCGAAACGTCGGTTGAGAGCCGCCGTTTGGTGCATATGCGCAAGCCGCATCTCGCGGCGCTAGAGCTGACGATCCGGCCGGAGAACTGGTCGGGCGACGTGGAAGTGAGGACCGCGCTCGACGGGAGCGTCATCAACGCCGGCGTGGCGCGCTACCGCCAGCTCAACAGCAAGCACCTTGAGCCGCTTGACGTGCGCGCGTTCGGCGACGAGGGCATGCTGCTGGTCGTCGAGACCAGTCAGTCGAGGCTCCGCATCGCACAGGCGGCGCGCACGCGCTTCTTCAAGCAAGGCGACGCTATCGGGCCGAAGCGCCGGACGCATGTCGAAGAGGACTCGCTTCAGCAGCATGCCGTCGTGTCGCTGGTCGAGGGAGAAAGCCTGACGCTGGAGAAGGTGGTCGCCCTCTATACCGGGCGGGACAAGGCGATTTCGGAGCCCGCCCTTGACGCGGTAGAGGCGGTGTCCGCGGCGGACGGCTTCGCCGGGCTGCTTGAGGATCATACGATGGCCTGGCGCCAGCTCTGGGAGCGCTGCGACATTGCCCTCAGGGACTCCCGCCGGGCGCAGATGATCCTGCGCCTGCACATCTTCCATCTGCTGCAGACCGTCTCGCCGCACAGCTGCGAGCTGGATGTCGGAGTTCCGGCCCGCGGCCTGCATGGCGAGTCTTACCGCGGGCACATCTTCTGGGACGAGCTCTTCATCCTGCCCTTTCTGAACTTCCGTCTGCCCGACATCTCGCGCTCGCTGCTTCTCGATCGCTACAGACGTCTGCCGGCGGCGCGCGCCGCGGCAAAAGAGGGCGGGCTCGCGGGCGCCCACTTTCCCTGGCAGAGCGGCAGCTCGGGTGGGGAGGAGACCCAGGTGGTCCACCTCAACCCGCGCTCGGGTCGATGGACGCCGGACAACACGCATCTCCAGCGCCACGTCAACGCGGCGATCGCCCACAACATCTGGCGCTATTACGAGGCGACCGGGGACCGCGCGTTCATGGCCTCCTACGGCGCTGAGGTGTTCGTGGAGATCGCGCGATTGTGGGCGAGCCTCGCAACTTGGAACGAAGGCACCGGGCGCTACGACATCAAGGGCGTCATGGGGCCCGACGAGTTCCATGACGCCTATCCGTGGCGCGACGAACCGGGGCTCGACAACAACGCCTACACCAATGTGTTTGCGGCGTGGGTGCTGATGCAGGCGAAAAGGGTCCTGGAGATCGTGCCGCCGCATCGGCGACAGGAGCTCGAAGCGCTGCTCGCCTTCGGGAGCGAGGAGATCGCGGAATGGGACAGCATAAGCCGCAAGCTTTGCGTCCCCTTCCAGAACGATGGGCTGATCGGTCAGTTCGAAGGCTATGAGCGCCTGGAGGAGCTCGACTGGGACGGCTATCGGGCGAAGTACGGCGATATCCACCGGCTCGATCGCATCCTCGAGGCCGAGGGGGACACGGTGAACCGCTACAAGGCCTCAAAGCAGGCGGACGTGCTGATGCTGTTCTACTTGTTCTCCTTCGCCGAGTTGCGCGACCTGTTCGAGCGCCTCGGCTACCCGTTCAGCGGTGAAACCATTCGCAAATGCATAGCCTACTATCTGCCGCGCACCTCCGACGGGTCGACCTTGAGCCGCATCGTGCATTCCTGGGTGGTGGCCCGCAGCGACCGCACGCGGTCCTGGGAGCTCCTCAAGGACGCGCTCGAAAGCGATATCGGCGACGTGCAGGGTGGCACCACCGCGGAAGGCATTCATCTTGGAGCCATGGCAGGGACGGTTGACTTGGTGCAGCGCGGCCAGACGGCGCTGGAGGTCGTCGATGGCGTCCTGCATTTTAGCCCATGCATCCCTGAGGAGCTGCAGGGCATGCGTCTGCGGCTCCTTTATCGGGGCTCGCCGCTGGAGGCCGAGATTGGGTGCGATAAGATTGTTCTCAGCGCGCCCGAGACCTGGGCCAGCCCCAGCAAGATCGGCATGCGCAATCGGGTGCACGCGTTCAAGGGAGGCGACCGGCTCGAGTTCGGTAGTCAGTTCCAGAAGGACGGCTGGCGGCCGATCACGCAAAAGCCAAGGCGAGCCACTCTATTGAAGCGCGGCACGAAAAGCGCCTAAGAAAGCGGCTCGAATAAGGCTCCTTCTATGCAACGCTCGCTGTCGCTACCGGAAAAGAAGCCCGCCCGTGCCAAGGGCGCTCTCGATATCGATGAGATGCTCGACAATGCGCGCGAAGCGAGCGAGTTCTTGAAAGCGCTCGCGCATGAATCCCGTCTCTTGATCCTCTGTCTGTTGATCGAGGGCGAACGGACGGTCACCGAGCTGGAGCACCTGCTGAACCTGCGCCAGTCGGCTGTCTCGCAGCAGCTTGCCCGGCTGCGCGCGGACAACCTCGTCGAAGCTCGGCGGGAGGGGAAGCACATCTACTATTCGATCGCCAGGCCGGAGGTGGCCGAGATCGTCGGGTCGCTCTACCACACCTTCTGCCGGCGCTGACGGCAAGGCGCGCGGGCGCGGAGGCTGCCCAGCGTGGGCGACGAGGAAGAAGCATGGCGGACCAGGTTCTCGATGTGAAAGGGCTGAGCTGCCCCCTCCCGGTCCTGCGCGCCAGGAAGGCGCTGAAGGACGTGCCGGCCGGCGGCACGCTACAGGTCCTCGCCACCGACCCGGGGGCGGTCGAGGACTTCCAGGCGTTCTGCAGCAGCACCGGCAACGAGCTCCTGGAATCGACGGTTGACGGCAGCGTCTTCAGCTTCACGATCAAGCGGGTGTCGTAGCCAATGCCCATGTCCGGAAGCGGGCTAGCGGCCGTAATAGAGCGTCACCGCGTGCTTGGCCTCGGCGAAGAAGAGCCAGCGCTCGATCAGCATGCCTGGCGCCTGCGCGATGACAGCGGCAATCGCGGCCGCGACGCCTATGGCGCCGGCGAGGAAGAGCGAGGCGGCGACCGCCGCCAGGGGCAGGGCGAAGGCCAGCAGGTGGACGAGCCGGCGCAGCTTCGCCGCATGCTTGCGCGCGATGCGGTAGCCCATCTCCTTCAGGACGAAGTTCTCTTCCGTGTGCGGCCATTCGATGGAGCGGACGGTGCCGTCCTTCAACCCGGTCGCGCTGTTAGCGGTCGTCGCGTGGCCGAGCGCGTCGTTATGGTGCCAGGTCGCGATCTTCCATCCCCAGCCCACGGCGATCGCGAGCAGGGCAAGAAGTGCGGCCCAGCCTGCGAGCTCTCCGAAGACGCGCAGGATCGCGTTCAGCAGAACCGCTCCGCTCATCAGCGAGAAGATCAGGTAGCCCGGCACAGTGAAGCGGCTGTGCCACTGCGCGATCGGCTTCAGCGAGGCGTAGATCATGCCCGTCGTGAAGACGGAGAGGAGCGCGCCCGCGGCCGCCAGCAGCCCGGCCAGCGCCACCAAGCCGTCCGTGCGGCCGAAGATCGCCCAGCCGATGCCCAGGATCCCGGCCGGGACATAGGTGGCGACGCTCACCACGCCTTCGCGCGAGAGCCAAGACGAGCGCCACTGCGAAAACGCCCGCCACGCCCGTTCCGGATGTCCGAGATGGGCGGTCGACGACAGGAGTCCGGCGGTGATCAAAGCGAGCGCCAGCCCGAGCGCGGCGAAGCCCAGGCTCCGATCGGGCGGGATCGCGCCGAGCGCGACCGCCACGCCGAGCAGCGACAGGAGCCCGTAGCCGGCGCCGCTCGCCGTGGTGAAGAAGACGACGGAGAAGGCGGGATGCATTCCTAGCGCGACAGCATCTTGTCGACCCAGCCGAGGAACCCGCCCTCCGCCGCGACCGGCTCGAGCGGCGAAGCCCCGGCGACGGAAGCGCGGCCCGGCCTCGGCGGCAGGTACTTGTTGGTCGGCCGGTAGCCCATCTCCGGCATCAGGTCGACGCCGTTGCGCTCGGCGACCAATAGGGAGACGGCGGAATTGGGATCGCCGAGATCGCCGAAATGGCGGGCGCCGGTCGGGCAGGCGGCGACGCAGGCCGGCACGCGGTCGGCCTCGTCGAGGTTCTGATTGTAGATGCGGTCGATGCACAGCGTGCACTTTTTCATGACGCCGATCTCGGTATCGTACTCGCGCGCCCCGTAGGGGCAGGCCCAGCTGCACAGCTTGCAGCCGATGCACTTGTCCTCGTCGACCAGCACGATCCCGTCGGAGGCTCGCTTGTAGGACGCGCCGGTCGGACACACCGTCACGCAAGCGGGCTCCTCGCAATGCAGGCAGGAGCGCGGGAAGTGAACCGTCCGGCTCGCGCCGTTCGTCTCCTGCTCGTACGTATGGACACGGTTGAACCACACGCCGTCGGCGCCTTCTTCATACGGGTGCACATCCGTGAGCGGCGCCATGTGCCCACCGGTGTTCCATTCCTTGCAGCTCGTGACGCAAGCCTGACAGCCGACGCAGGTGTCGAGGTCGATGACCAGGCCGAGCTTCTTCTGTGTGTCGACGGGCACGCTGGTCATGGCCGCGCCTCGCGCCGGCGTCGGAACTGCGCGCCGAAGAAAAGAACGGGCGGAGGCGGCTCGAGCCCGGGCGGCGCCTTCAGCGCCGGAAAGCGCGGCTCGGCCACGCCCGCCTCGGCGGCGGAGCACTTCCTGACGCGGACCTTGAGATCGAACCACGCCGCTTGCCCGGTCAGCGGGTCGGAATTGGAATAGCGTCGGCCGTTCGGCGAAGGCGGAAGGAACTCGCTGATCGCGTGGTTCAGCAGGAAGCCTTTCTCGGCTTCCAATGCGGAGTCCTTCAGCATCGACGCGCCGCGGCGCCTGCCGATGGCGTTCCAGGTCCACACCGTCTGCGGGTTTACGCCGTCGACGAGGCGCACCTGCCCCTTGACCCGGCCGTGCTGGCTTTCCACCCAGGCCCAGTCGTCGTCCTCAAGGCCGAGCCGCGCTGCTGTCGCATGATGGATGAAGAGCCGGTTCTGGCTCGTGATCTGCCTCAGCCACGCATTCTGCGATCCCCACGAATGGTACATGTGCATGGGGCGCTGCGTGATGGCGTGCAGGTCGTATTCGCCGTTCTCGATCAGCTCTTCCTCAAGCGGCGGGTACCAGAACGGCAGCGGATCGGAATATGTTTTCAGTCGCTCCCGCTCGCTTTCTGGCGGCAGATCAGCGCCGTGCCCGCGCGCCGCGAGCCGGAAGCGCTGCAAAGGCTCCGAATAGAGCTCGAATACGATGGGCTCGGCCTTGGGAAGGAATCCCATCTCAACGGCGAAGTCGAGATAGGCGCGGTTGGCCATCTTGTAATAGCGCTGATCGTCGGCGAGTTCATGGCGCCAGAAGCCGCCATTCTCGACGTAGCGCTCCAGTTGCTCCGGGTTGGGCGCGCCACGCCCGGCCGCGGCGCCGTCCTCGCCGCGCCATCCGGCCAACGGGCCGATCCCCGGCGAGCGTTCGTGCCGCACGATATAGTCGGCGTAGTCGCGATATTTCGGCGCGCCGCTGCCGTCGACCATGCCTGGGAGCTTCAGCCGCGCGCCGATATCCAGCAGCACCGATTGAAACGGCCGCACGTCGCGGTCGGACTCCACGACCGGGTGGCGGATGGCGTCTGCCGGCCCGTCGGCATCGCTGATCGGGCGGTCGAGCAGGCTGATGCAATCGTGACGCTCCAGATAGGTGGTGTCGGGGAGCACCAGGTCGGCATAGGCGACGGTCTCCGAGAAGTAGGCGTCGGAATAGACAATGAAGGGGATCTTGTAGTCCCCGGCTGCGTCCTTGTCGGTGAGCATGGCGATGGTGCCCGCCGTATTCATCGACGAGTTCCACGCCATGTTGGCCATGTACATGAACAGCGTGTCGATGGGGTATGGGTCGCCGCGCCAGGCGTTGGCGATCACCTTATGGAGGAGGCCGTGCGCGGCGAGAGGCGCCTCCCAGGAGAACGCTTTGTCGATGCGGATGGGCACGCCGGCGGCGTCCACCAGCAGGTCCTCGGGGCTCGTGACGAAGCCGAGCGGCGGACCGGAGAGCGGCGTGTTCGGCGTGCCGCCGTCCTTGCCTGCCGGTTTGCCGTTCGGCGGGATCGGCTTCGGGTAGGGCGCCTTGAAGCGGAAGCCGCCAGGGACGTCCACTGTCCCCAGCAGCACCTGCAGAAGGTGCAGCGCGCGGCAAGTGTGGAAGCCGTTGGAATGGGCGGAGATGCCGCGCATGGCGTGCATGGCGACGGGCCGTCCGCGCATGGTCGCGTGATGGCGGCCGGCCCAGTCCGTCCACGCGACCGGCAGCTCGATGGCCTTTTCGAAGGCGACATGCGCCAGCTCGGCGGCGATCCGTCGGATGGTCGAGGCGGGCACGCCACAGGTCTTGGCGACAGTGTCGGGGGTGTAGTCGCTGCTCAGATAGCGCTCCGCGATGAGCTGAAAGACCGGGGTGCATTCACGGCCGTTGGCGGTGAAACGTCCCGTCAGCGCCGGCGTCAGGCCCGCGGACGTGGCGTCGCTCGGGTGTTGGCCGTTGGCGTCCCAGGCGAGCGGGCGGTCGTCGGAGTCGCGCAGGAAAAGCCCGTCGTCGGGCGCACCCGGCTCGCGGATCACGAGGCAATGAGCGTTCGTGTAGCGGACGAGATAGTCGAGATCGACGCGGCCCGCCTTCAGAAGCTCGTGCACGATGGCCAGGACGAAGAGCCCGTCCGTTCCCGGCCGGATGCCGATCCATTCGTCGGCGATGGCGCTGTAGCCGGTGCGGCAGGGATTGACCGAGACGATCTTGGCGCCGCGCGCCTTGAGCTTGCCGAGCCCGATCTTGATCGGGTTGGACTCGTGGTCCTCGGCGACGCCGAATAGCATGAAGTATCGCGCCAGCTCCCAATCCGGCTCGCCGAACTCCCAGAAGGAGCCGCCGATCGTATAGAGCCCGGCGGCGGCCATGTTGACCGAGCAGAATCCCCCGTGGGCGGCATAGTTTGGCGTGCCGAACTGTTCCGCCCACCAGCTGGTCAGCGCCTGCGACTGGTCGCGGCCGGTAAAGAAGGCGAGCCGTTTCGGATCGGTCGCCCGGATCCGGCCGAGCCGCTCCACGGCGATCGACAGCGCCTCCTCCCACTCGATCTCACGGAAATCCCCGGCGCCACGCTCTCCGACCCGCAGCAGAGGCTTCCTGAGCCGTGCCGGGCTGTAATGCTGCATGATTCCGGCGCTGCCCTTGCCGCAGAGCACGCCGCGATTGACCGGGTGATGCCGATTGCCCTGGATGTAGCGGACCTCGCCCCCGTCGAGGTGGACGTCGATGCCGCAGCGGCAGGCGCACATGTAGCAGGTCGTCTGGCGCACCTCGTCGGAGACGTGCGGGGAGGTGTCGACCCCGTCAGGCTCGGCTGGCGCGCGTGTGTCGGCGAGGGGACGCTGCGAGAGCGCGGTGTTGGCCCCCACAAGGGTCCTTGGCTTCATGTCGCGTTCGACGTGCCATCGCCGCTCGCCGTCGCGATCCGCTTGGATTTGGGACCGGCGCCGCGCATGTAGTGCTTCTCTGGACGATAGAGGGTAGGGCTGCGCCCGGGTCTCAGACGCTTGGCGGTCGTGGCGACCACGTCGATGACCCTGGCGAATATCCCCCAGGCAGGCGACGAATACACTCGACGCATTGGCGGAAAACCCCGTACGGCCAGGAGTTTGCCGCGCAATCTTCGATCTATCCAACGAATAGTTCTTGTCAAATCGATCGAGATATTCGATTAATTGAATATGACTCTTGAGCAACTCCGCATCTTCGTCGCGGTGGCCGAGCGCCGGCACGTCACCAAGGCGGCAAGCGCCCTCGGCATGACCCAGTCGGCCGCGTCCGCGGCCATCGCCGCGCTCGAACGGCGCTACGGCGCGAGGCTGTTCGATCGGGTGGGGCGCGGCATCGAGCTGACCGACATCGGCCGGCGATTCCTGCCGGAAGCCCGTGCGGTGCTCGACCAGATGACGGCGGCGCGCGCTGTGCTGGAGGACCTTTCAGACTTGGCCACGGGCGCCGTGGCGATCGCTGCCAGCCAGACGATCGCCAGCTACTGGCTGCCGCGGCGGCTGGCCGCTTACCGCACGCAATATCCCGGCGTACGGCTCGACGTCGTGATCGGCAACACTCGCCAGGTCGAGGCGGCCGTCGTGGATGGGAAATCCGACATCGGGCTGGTCGAGGGCCGGGTGAGCAATCCCGCCTTCGTGCGGCGCCGGGTCGACCAGGACCGGCTGGTTCTCGTGGTCGCGGCCGGGCAGCCGCTGCCGCCCGAGACCGCGCCGGGGCGGCCCGACCTACGCTCCGTCGCGTGGGTGGTGCGCGAGGCAGGATCGGGCACGCGCGCCGGGCTCGAGGACCTGGCCTCCAAAGCAGGGCTGACGCTTGATGAGCTTCGGGTCTTCCTGGTCCTGCCTGGAAACGAGGCGGTGCGCGAGGCAGTGGAAGCCGGCGCGGGCGCAACGATCATCTCCGAGCATGTCGTGGCCTCCGCCATCGCGGCGGGGAGGCTGAAGGCGCTGCCGATCGACCTTCCGCCACGCGACTTCGCCCTGCTGCGTCACCGCGACCGCCATGTCGGCAACGCCACGCGCGCCCTCATTCGCCATCTGACCGGCTAGCATCTGCGCGAACGTCGGTCCGTTGACACAACCCGGTGCCGCATCGTTGAAAC
>CAZARE010000416.1:0-3444 GCA_964487455.1 uncultured Propylenella sp. | reverse complement strand
TGCCGGCCTCGCGCAGGCTGGCGGCGTGATGGACCATCTGCCGCGCCACGGCGATCTGGGTGGCCATGTCGGCCAGACGAAAGGCCACCGCCTGGTGCTCGATGATCGGCTTGCCGAAGGCGACGCGCTCGCGCGCATAATCGCGCGCGGCTTCCAAGGCGGCGCGCGCCATGCCGACCGCCTGCGCCGCGATACCGATCCGCCCGCCCTCAAGATTGGCGAGCGCGATGCGATAGCCCTCGCCCTCCTCGCCGAGGCGCAGCTCGGCGGGGATGTGCATGTCGTTGAACGCGAGCTGGCACGTGTCCGACGCGTTGAGGCCGAGCTTGTGCTCGACGCGCACGACCTCGTAGCCGGGGGTGTCGGTGGGGACGATGAAGGCGCTGATCCCCTTCTTGCCGGCGCTCGGGTCGGTGACCGCGAAGACGATCACGACGTGGCCGTTCTTGCCGGACGTGGTGAAGCTCTTGGCGCCGTCGATGACGTAGTGATCTTCGTCGCGGCGCGCGCGCGTGCGGAGGTTTGACGCGTCGGACCCCGCCTGCGGCTCCGTCAGGGCAAAGGCGCCGATCCATTCGCCCGCCGCCAGCTTCGGCAGGAAGCGCGCCTTCTGCTCCTCGCTCCCGTAACGCAGGATCGGCACGCATGCGACGGAGCTGTGAACGCTCATGATCGTCGAGCAGGCGCCGTCGCCGGCGGCGATCTCCTCCACCGCGAGCGCATAGGCGAGCATGCCCGCCTCCGAGCCGCCGAGGGCTTCGGGCACCAGCATGCCCATGAAGCCGAGCGTGCCCATCTCGGCCAGCTCCGCGGCCGGAAAGGCGCCGGTGCGGTCGCGCTCCGCCGCGCCCGGCGCGAGGCGTTCCCGCGCGAACCTGCGGGCGGCGTCGCGGATCTGCGTCTGGGTCTCGGTCAGGATCATCGGGGAGGCCGCCGCCCGCGGGTCACAGGAGACCGAGCCCGCGGAAGGAGGCGTGCCCGTCGCGCCCGATCACCAGATGGTCGTGCACCGCGATGCCCATCGGCTTGCCGACCTCCATGATGGTCTTCGTCATCTCGACGTCGGCACGCGACGGGGTCGGGTCCCCGGAGGGATGGTTGTGCACCAGGATGATGGCGCAGGCGGAAAGCTCAAGCGCCCGGCGGATCACCTCGCGCGGATAGACCGGCGTATGGTCGACGGTGCCGGTCTGCTGGACTTCATCCGCGATCAGTGTGTTCTTCTTGTCGAGAAAGAGGATGCGGAACTGCTCGCGCTCCTCGAACGCCATGGTCGTGCGGCAATAGTCGAGGAGGACGGACCAGGAGGAGAGCACCGGCCGCTTGCGCACCGCCTCGCCGGCGATCCGCTCGCCGAAGGCCTTGATGAGCTTGAGCTCGTCGACGATTCGGTCGCCGACGCCGGCAACTTCCTTCAGCCGTTCACGCGGCGCGGCGAGAATCTCGGTGAGGCTGCCGAACCTCTTCAGCAGCGCCTTGGCGACCGGCTTGGTGTCGCCGCGCGGCACGGCGCGGTAAAGCGCCATCTCCAAGAGCTCGTAATCGGCGAGCGCCGCCGCGCCCTTCTCGCGGAAGCGCGTGCGCAGACGCTCGCGATGTCCGTGGAAGTGGGGAATTCCGCCGGCCTCTTGGAACTCCGCCATCGGCATCGATCCTAGCCGCCTAGGCGTCGGTCCACGGGAGCCAGGACCGCCCGTGCGGCGACTTCGTGAAGATCTCCACGCCCGCCTCGGTGACGCCGACCGTGTGCTCGAACTGCGCAGACAGCGAGCGGTCGCGCGTTACCGCGGTCCAGCCGTCGGAGAGCAGCTTCACGTGCGGGCGGCCGAGATTGATCATCGGCTCGATGGTGAAGATCATCCCGGGCTTCAGCTCCATCCCCTCGCCGGCCTGCCCGTAGTGGAGCACGTTGGGCGGCTCGTGGAAGGCGCGCCCGACGCCGTGGCCGCAGAAATCGCGAACCACCGAGCACCGCTCCGATTCTGCAAAGGTCTGGATGGCGTGGCCGATATCGCCCATGTGGCCGCCTGGCTTGACCGCCGCCACGCCGCGCATGAGGCACTCGTAGGTGACTTCGATCAGCCGCTCCGCCGCGCGCTTCAAATGGCCCACGCCGTACATGCGGCTGGAATCGCCGTGCCAGCCGTCCAGAACGAAGGTCACGTCGACATTCACGATGTCGCCGGCCTTCAGCGGCTTCTCGTTGGGGATGCCGTGGCAGACCACGTGATTGACCGAGGTGCAGCTGGCCTTGCGGTAGCCGCGGTAGTTGAGCGTGGCCGGCGCTGCATCGTGCGAGAGGCCGAACCCGAAGATGAAATCGTCGATGGCCTGGGTGGTGACTCCGGGCTTCACCAGGTCGTAGAGCTGGTCCAGGCATTCCGCCGCAAGGCGCCCGGCCTTGCGCATGCCCTCGAAGTCTTCCGGCCCGTAATGGTTTATGGCGGCGGTCTGCTGGCGCCCCGCGCCCGTCACAATTTCCTGCATTCGCGTTCCGGCTCGGTTGGGTTGCAGTGCTAAGCTAGTCCATAGTCCGACGTCTTTTAAGAGGCCCCGCGCTATTTGGAGCCTTTTCGGAGAAAGATAAATGTCCGACGCGCCGAATGCGGCGGTCCTGGTCATCGGAGACGAGATCCTCTCCGGCCGGACCAAGGACAAGAATATCGGCTTCATCGCGGACACGCTCGCCGACATCGGCATCGACCTGATGGAGGTGCGCATCGTCGGCGACACCGAGGCGGTCATCGTGGAAGCGGTCAGGGCGCTATCGGAGCGCTACGATTTCGTGTTCACCAGCGGCGGCATCGGGCCGACGCACGACGACATCACCGCCGATTCTATGGCCAAGGCCTTCGGCGTCCCGATCGACATCGACCCGCGCGCCGCCGACATGCTGCTCACCTTCTGGGCGAAGCGGGGGGTGGAGGCCAACGAGAGCAGGATGCGCATGGCGCGTATCCCGGCGGGCGCGACGCTGATTCCCAACGCCGTGTCCGCCGCGCCGGGCTTCCGCATCGGGAACGTCTTCGTAATGGCCGGCGTGCCGGCGATCCTACAGGCGATGATGGACGAGGTGGTGAAGACCCTGCCGAAGGCGCGCCCGGTGCTCTCCGAAACCATCGAGGCGCTTCGTCCCGAGGGCGAGGTGGCGATGCCGGCGCGGGAGGTGCAGGCGGCGCACCCCTTGGTCAGGATCGGCTCCTATCCCTATCACGACGGCAATCGCTTCGTGACGCGGCTGGTGCTGCGCTCGCGCGACGCTGCGGCGCTCGCCCGGGCCAAGGCGGCGATGGACGAGGCGCTCGCTGCGCTTTGAGAGCGTCGGTCGATGTGCTCGCGCCGGATAACCTTCCCCTTGAGGGGACGTCGTAGTTTGCTTAGCGAATGCGAAGCAAACTTCGGGAGGGGGGAACAGCCCGGAGCCCCCCTCCCGAAACCTGTCTC
>CAZARE010000415.1:0-6861 GCA_964487455.1 uncultured Propylenella sp. | reverse complement strand
CGTGCTCGCCACCATCCGCCGCGACAACATCGAGGCGCAGGGCGGTGCGTGGAGCGCGGACGAGGAGGATGCGATCAAGGTGCCGGTGCGCGAGCGCTACGAGGCGGAGGGCAATCCCTACTACGCCACCGCGCGGCTCTGGGACGACGGGATTCTTCTTCCCTCCGAAACACGCGACGCGCTCGGCCTGGCGCTGGCGGTGTGCGCGCAGGCACCGATCAGGGAGACGCGGTTCGGGGTGTGGAGGATGTAGCGGAATGAGTGGTTTCGGCACGTGGTTGGCGGACAACCTTGTTGCGATCTTGGCTATAAGCCGCAGCGGCCGGGTCGGCATTTCGATGGTTTGCTGAAAGGGCTGCTACTAGGGCCGAAAAACGTGAAAGCCGATACTGGGAGCTACTCAACATATCTCAGGGGGCTGACCAGCAACCCGGCCAACCGGTCTTCCTTGCACGCCAGACGGCGGCGCTTTACCTTCTTCCCGAATATCCTGAGTTTAGCAGTATCACGAGAGCCGTTTTGACCGATGCCTTGAGCGCGGGATCATCTACATGGACTAAGATTCATGAGCGGCACGCCAGGGAAGTGCTGGCGACGATCGACAAAGGCCGTGCACGATGAGGCCTCACCCCAGCAGCTCATCCACCGACACCTTCAGCGCCGCCGCCAGCTCCTTCAGCACGCCGACGCGCGCCTCCTTCTTGCCGCTCTCGATTTCCGAGAGATACGCCTGCGTGACGCCGGCCTTTTTGGCGAGCGCGGCTTGCGTCAGCCCGCGCTTCTTGCGCCAGAAGGCGAGCGGCGTCGGGGCGTCCAGGTAGTCGTCGACCTCCGAAGCAGGGATCAGTTCTACTTCGCCAGACGCAATCCTCCGCAGGCTCTGTTCGGCCGCGAGTGCATCTTCGAGGTCCTCCAGCGTACTGATCAGCGACTCGTACTCGGCGCGCGACATGACCACCATCTCTTCGCCGGCCGGGGTCTGGATGATCTGGGGCTTGTTCATGGCTCTTGCTTCATCTGTAGACCGACCCACGCGGTCCGATCTTATGAACTGTGATCTGGTCGGAGCTTACCGACAAGATGATCCGCCAATCGCCGACCCGGAGCCGGAGGGCTTTCGTGCCCTTGAGAGCGGCAAGGTTGCTCGCGAGGGACTTGGGATTCTCGGCCAACTGATCCAGCTTGCTGCCTATGCGCTTTGCTTCGTTCCGCGGCAGTCGTTTCAGAGTCTTCAGGGCCTCTGGATCATAGACGACGGCGCATCGAAGAAATATAGCTGATCGCTATATTCGCGGCAATAGCCGGAGCAATGTTGCATCCTGGGAAAGGATGATCTAAACATCTTGCATGAGAAGGGTCGCAGCACGCACCGCTCCAGCCCCGGCCTCACCCGACGAAGCCGCGATCGCAGCCAAAGCCATGCTCCGCGCCGCCTCGCGCCTCGGCCTCTCCAACCGCGCGCTCGGGCGCGTCGTCGGTCTCTCCGAGGCGAGCGTATCGCGCATGGGGAAGGGCGCCTTCCAGCTTCGCCGCGAGGACAAGGCGTTCGAGCTGGGCCTCCTCTTCATCCGCCTCTTCCGCTCGCTCGACGCCATCGCCGGCGGTGACGAGGCGGTCGCCCGCGTTTGGCTCAGGAGCGACAACGATGCGCTCGGCGGCAAGCCGCTCAAGCTGATCGAGACCATCCCCGGCCTCGTCAACGTCCTTGCCTACCTGGACGCCCGGCGCGCTGTCGCGTGAGGCGCGGCCGCTCAACGGCGCGTGCTGGCGGCTCGTAGAGGCGCAGCACCGCGTCTCCACGCTGAAGCTCGTCGATACGCTGGCCGAGCAGGCGCTCCTTGAAGACCTGCTGGAGGCGACCAAGCCGCCGCTGCCGCCGGAATGCCGCGGCCTGCACTACCTGCTGGCGACGCCCTTCCGTTATGGCGCGCCCTATCCGCGGGGATCGCGCTTCCGCCGCGCCGGCTTCACGCCCGGCGTCTTTTATGCCTCCGAGCACGCGGTGACGGCGGTGGCGGAGCTCGCCTTCCACCGGCTGCTCTTCTTCGCGGAGTCGCCAGCGACGCCGTGGCCCGGGAACGCCGCCGAGTTCACCGCCTTCAGCGTGCCCTGCGCCACGGCGCACGGTTTGGATCTGACTGAGCCGCCGCTCTCGGCGGACCGCGCGGCGTGGACCTATCCGGTCGACTACGCTCCATGCCAGGCGCTGGCGGAGAACGCGCGCGCCGGCGGAATCCAGGTGATCCGCTCGCAATCGGTCCGCGATCCGGCCTCGCGTCCCAACATCGCGCTTCTCACCTGCCTGGCCTTCGCGGCGGCTGAGCCGGCGGCGCGGCAGACGTGGAGGCTGCGCTTTTCGGCGGCGGGCGTGCAGGCGCTGTGCGAGTTCCCGGAGCTGCAGTTGGAACTCCCGCCGTCGGCGTTCGCCGCCGATCCGCGTATCGCGGCGATGCCCTGGGAGCGATAGAGCTGCCGCCTTGTCACGTAGCCCGGAGCGCCCCGCGCGGGCGCGCAATCCGGGGCCTCAGCGCACGCTTCTCCGGTCCCGGTTCCCGGATTTCGCGCAGCTTGTCCTCGGGCCGGCCACAGGCCGGACCCGCGGGCTCCACCCGGGCTACGAAGCGACGCTCAGATCCGCTCGTGGGTGATGGTCTCCACCCGCCCCTGGTCGCCGATGAACCAGGTGGCGATCCAGCCGACGATCGACACCACGATGGCGCCGAAGAAGGCCGGCCAGAAGCCGTCAACTGTCATGCCCGCGCCCAGCAGCCAAGCTGCGAGCGACAGCATCCCGGCATTGATGATCAGCAGGAACAGCCCGAGCGTCAGGATGGTTAGCGGCAGCGTCAGGAGGATCACCACTGGCCGCACGATGGCGTTGATGATGCCGAGCACCAGCGCCGCGAAGAGTAGCGACCAGCCGTCGTTGATCGCAACGCCGGGTATCAGCTTCGAGGCGACCCAGAGGCCCGCCGCCACGATCAGCACTCTAATGATGAAGCCCCGCATCGCATCGACCCTCCAAGGCGGTCCACAAGGGCTCCATCATATCCCCGAACCACTGTACCTCCAGGCGTCATTCGCCCGGTTGCGCACCGTGCGGAGGACGCCGCCTTTTCGGGACCCATCACGCCGCGCTCACGGCCCTGCGGCGGGCGGCTGGGGATTACTCACCGTGGATTGAAGGCGCTTGACGCGAAATCCTTGGGTTCCCACGTCGCCAACGGCTACATATCTCAAGGTAGAGTGCTTGCAGCGGCCCGCCACGCGCGGGACACGGACGGAGTTTCATATGATCACGAAGCGCCAGTTTCTGCTGACTGGAGCCTCCTTTGCCGGGGTGACCGCGATCGCCGCTGGCTTCGGAGCCAGGAGTGCGCGCAGCGAGAGTGCCGGCGAGGTCTTCGAGATAACCAGGACGGAAGAGGAGTGGCGCGCCATTCTGACGCCGCAGCAGTACGCCGTGCTGCGCGAAGAAGCGACCGAGCGCCCCTGGACGAGCGAGCTGCTTGACGAGAAGCGCGACGGCGTTTTCGCCTGCGCCGGCTGCGACCTTCCGCTCTTCTCCTCCGAGACGAAATACGACAGCAAGACCGGCTGGCCGAGCTTTTGGGCCGAGATCGATGGCAATGTTGGCTACAGGGAGGACCGCTCGTTCTTCATGGTCCGCACCGAAGAGCATTGCCGCCGCTGCGGTGGCCATCTCGGCCATCTCTTCGACGACGGGCCGCCGCCGACCGGCAAGCGACACTGCATCAACGGTGTGGCGCTGGTCTTCAACCCGGCGGAGGCGGAGCAGACCGGCTAGCGGCGATGCCCGCTATCCGCCCGCGGCGACCGCCACCGCGATCACGACCACGATCGCGAAGGCGCAGCAGACGATCCCGAAGTGGATGACGGCCACACCCGTCAGGTGCTGGTCGCCGATGAATGCTCGCCTCCCCACGTTGCGCCTCCGGGACTGAGTAAGCTCGCGGCCCCTCCGGCCGCCGACTCCCCTATAGACGCGCTCCGCCCCGGTTGGAGACGATTTTAGGCATTTACTCTAAGGGTTTAGATTAACGGGTGGAGGAGGTCGGCGAGCGGCGCGCGCTGTCGCGGCGGGAGCCGCCGCGGCGGCGCAACTTGGCTATTGGTGAGGCGCTATGTTCTTGAGCGTCTTCGATATTTTTAAGGTGGGGATCGGCCCGTCGAGTTCCCATACGGTGGGGCCGATGTTGGCCGCGCGGCGCTTCCTCATGGAGGCCCTTCGCCCATGTGCCACTGCACGTCGGGCGACCGTGACTCTGCACGGCTCGCTCGCCTTTACCGGAAAGGGCCACGGCACCGACCGCGCCGTTGGGCTCGGGCTCGCGGGTGAAATCCCGGACACGGTGGATCCCGACCGCGTCGCCGATATTCTCGCCGGCCTCGGAGACGCGAAGAGCCTCGCAGCCGCCGGCCTCCCGCAGGTGGCGTTCGATCCCACGTCGGATCTGATCTTCGATTACGGCCCGCCGCTTCCCGGCCATCCCAACGGCATGGTCTTCCGTGCGCTCGATGCGCAGGGCGGCGTTCTTGTGGAGGCGACCTTCTACTCGGTCGGCGGCGGCTTCGTCGCCACGGCCGCGGAGCTGGAGCGCGCCGGCGGTGAGGGCGCCGCCGCCGCCGCTGCCGGAAATCCGAGGGATGTCCCCTATCCCTTCGCCAACGCGGCGGAGATGCTGGAGATGGGCGCGGCGTCGGGGCTCTCGATCGCCGAGCTGAAGCGGCGGAACGAGGTCGCGCGGGCGCCCGATCGCGATCTTGACGCCGCGCTCGACCGCGTCTCGGCGGCGATGCGCTCCTGCATCGACCGCGGCCTGACCCACTCCGGCACCCTGCCGGGCGGCCTGAAGGTCAAGCGCCGCGCGCGTGACATCCATCAGCAGCTTCTGGCCGAGCATGGCGCCAACAGCCTGCAGCCACACCGCGTCATGGACTGGCTCAGCGTCTACGCCATGGCGGTGAACGAGGAGAACGCCGCCGGCGGGCGCGTGGTCACCGCGCCCACCAACGGCGCCGCCGGCGTCATCCCGGCGGTGATGCGCTACTACGGAGAGCACTGCGTCGGCGCGAACGAGGAGGGCGTCCGGACATTCCTGCTCGTCGCTGCCGCGATCGGCGGCATCATCAAGCACAACGCTTCCATCTCGGGCGCCGAGGTCGGGTGTCAGGGCGAAGTCGGCTCCGCCTCGGCCATGGCAGCGGCCGGGCTTGGGGCGGCGCTCGGCGCGAGCAACGCGCAGGTTGAGAACGCCGCTGAGATCGCGCTCGAGCACCACCTCGGCATGACCTGCGACCCGATCGGCGGGCTGGTTCAGGTGCCGTGCATCGAGCGCAATGCGCTCGGCGCGGTGAAGGCGGTCTCCGCCGCCTCGCTGGCGCTGAGGGGCGACGGCTCGCATTTCGTGCCGCTTGACGATTGCATCGAGACCATGCGCCAAACCGGTCTCGACATGAGCGACAAGTACAAAGAGACCTCCAAGGGCGGGCTCGCCGTCAACGTGGTGGCGTGCTGACCGTAGCCCGCAGCGGGCTACGGAATTCGTACGCCATTCCTCTGCCTTCCGTCTCGCCGTAGAAGAGGGCGATGTTAAGGTCGCTCCTCATAGCCAACCGCGGCGAGATCGCCCGGCGCATCGCGCGCACCGCGCGGCGCATGGGCATTCGTACGATCGCGCTGGTGACCGACGCGGATCGAAGCTGGCCGCATTGGCGCGAGGCCGACGACGCGGTCGCGGTCGAGAGCTATCTTTCGATCGAGGCGATCGTCGCCGCCGCACGCAAAAGCGCCGCACAGGCAGTGCACCCCGGCTACGGCTTCCTTTCCGAGAACGCCGACTTCGCAGAGACCTGTGCCGCGGCGGGTCTGATCTTCGTCGGGCCCCCGCCCGCCGCGATCCGCGCCATGGGCTCGAAGGCGGACGCCAAGGCGCTGATGGGCCTGGCCGGGGTGCCGGTCGTGCCGGGCTACAGCGGCGAGCGGCAGGAGCCGGATTTTCTCAGGCAGAAGGCCTATGAGCTCGGCTATCCCATTCTGATCAAGGCGGTGGCAGGCGGTGGGGGACGCGGCATGCGGCGCGTCGACCTCGCCATCGATTTTCCCGCTGAGCTTGCCGCCGCCAAGCGCGAGGCGGCAAGCGCGTTCGGCGACGACCGGGTGCTCCTCGAACGCTACCTCACCGCGCCGCGCCACATCGAGGTGCAGGTGTTTGCCGATGCGCACGGCAACGCGGTCCATCTCTTCGAGCGCGACTGCTCGCTGCAGCGCCGCCACCAGAAAGTCGTGGAAGAGGCGCCGGCCCCGGGTCTCTCTGACGAGATGCGGGCTTGGCTCGGCGAGACCGCGGTCAAGGCCGCCAAGGCGGTCGGTTACCGGGGCGCGGGCACGGTGGAATTCATAGCCGACAGCTCGGGCGGCCTCCAGCCGGGCTCCGTGTTCTTCATCGAGATGAACACGCGGCTGCAGGTCGAGCATCCGGTTACGGAAGCGATTACCGGCCTCGATCTCGTCGAGTGGCAGCTCCGGATCGCGGCGGGAGAGAAGCTGCCGCTGGCGCAGGAGGCAATTGCGCTCAGCGGCCATGCGATCGAGGCGCGGCTCTACGCCGAGGACCCGGCCGACGGCTTTCGCCCCTCGACCGGGCGTCTGTGGGCGGCGTCCTTCCCGTCGCATGCGGGCATCCGCGTCGATTCTGGCGTGGAAGAAGGCAGCGTCGTCACGCCGCTCTACGACGCTATGCTCGCCAAGATCGTCGCCTTCGGCGCAGACCGTGGCGAGGCGCTGCGGCGCCTTACGGAGGCGCTTCGCGAAGTGCGCGTGGCTGGACCGAAGACCAA
>CAZARE010000414.1:0-10034 GCA_964487455.1 uncultured Propylenella sp. | reverse complement strand
GTGAGGAACTTCGGGCCGATGCGCTTGTCGAGCCCCACCCCGACCGCCAGCTCTCCGATATCGGCGCCCGTCGCCTCGCAGAGACGCGCCAGCTCGTTGATGAAGGTCACCTTGGTCGCGAGAAAGGCATTCGCCGCGTACTTGATCAGCTCGGCGGTCTCGGCGGTCGAGGTGGCGACCAGCGGTCGCCCCTTGCGGGTCAGCGGCAGGTAAAGCTCCTCCAGGATCTGCCGCGCCCGCTCCGAGCTTGAGCCGATGACGATCCGGTCCGGCTCCATAAAGTCCTCGATCGCATTGCCTTCGCGCAGGAACTCGGGATTGGAAGCCACGGCAAAGTGCTCCGCCGGCAGGAACTGGCTGAGGATTGCCGCGACCTTGCGGTTAGTGCCGGCGGGCACGGTCGACTTGATCACCACGACGGGGAAGGCGTCGGCCGCTGAAGGGCTACTGCCGAGAACGCGGCCGACCTCGGCCGCGGCGGCGTGGACCTGCGTGAGACTCGCGCCGCCGCCATTCTCGTCGGTCGGCGTGCCCACGGCGATGAAGAGGACGTCGACGCCGGACCCCAGAGCCTCGCGAAGGTCGTCCGTGAAGCGAAGCTGCCCGCGATCCATGTTGGCGGCGACGAGCTCCGGAAGGCCGGGCTCGTAGATCGGCACGTCGCCGGCCCGGAGCCGCGCGATCTTGGCGCGGTCGTTGTCCATGCAGACGACATCGTGGCCAAGCTCTGACAGACAGGCGCCGGTCACCAGTCCTACATAGCCCGACCCCATCACGCAGACCCTCAGCATGCCGCGATTGACCCTCTCTTCATCGGAGCCGCTCGTTCACCACGTTTCCCAGTTCTTAAGCAACCCCCGCGCATGTAATTAGTTTGGAGCAAAACTACCTTGCTGCGTGTGCGGATTCATTGCATCCTGAGCGACCCCTCGCTGCTCGCCAGCGATATACGGCGTCACGCGTTGAACAACCAAGAGCCAAGATGGAACGGGATACGAAGGAAGCCGAGGAGGTATCGGCTGAGACGGCGGGGCCGAGCCACGTGCATCTCGGTGTGCTCGGGTGCAACATCGCCTTTCACCTCAGGCTGGCGCAGGACGCCTCGTTCAGGGCTTTCAAGCGGCACACCGGCGAAAGCCACCTGCGCCCTGGCTGGTACGCCGTGCTGTCGCTGATCGATTCCAATCCGGGGATCACGCCGATGGTGCTGAGCCGCGCCAGCGGGCGCGACAAGTCCACGCTGACGCCCATCCTGCGCGATCTCATCCGGCATGGCCTGGTTCGGCAATCCCCGGTCCCCAAGGACCGGCGCAGCTATGCCCTTTCTCTGACGCTGGCGGGCGAGGAGCGGCTGGAGCGCCTGACGGCCCACGCGGAGGCGCATGACAGCCAGCTCGACGAGATCGTCGGGCCCAGGAAAAAGGAGCTGATCGATCTCCTCCGCCGCATCACCAACGACCTCGACTAGGCGGGCATCGGTCCCAAGCGTTCAATGTATACGACGAGCACCGCATTTCTCGAGGCGCTGACCGAGGCGGGCGTCTCCTACATCTTCGCCAATCTCGGCAGCGACCATCCTGCGATCGTGGAGGCGCTCGCCGAGGCGCGGGCGACTGGCCGGAAGGTGCCGAGGCTCATTACCTGCCCCAACGAGATGGTGGGCATGACCGCCGCTCAAGGCTTCGCCCAGGTGAGCGGGAAGCCGCAGGCCGTCGTGGTGCATGTGGAATGCGGAACGCAATCGCTCGGCGGCGCCGTGCACAACGCCGCCAAGGGCCGCGTGCCGATGCTTGTCTTCGCCGGCGCGTCGCCTTTCACCCAGGAGGGAGAGCTGCGCGGCAGCCGCAACGAGTTCATCCAGTGGATTCAGGACGTCTTCGATCAGCGCGGCATCGTGCGCGGCTACATGAAGTACGACAACGAGCTGAGGACCGGCAGAAACGTCAAGCAGATGGTGCATCGCGCGCTGCAATTCGCGTGCAGCGACCCGAAGGGCCCGGTCTATCTGATGGGCGCGCGGGAGGTGATGGAGGAGGAGCTTGATCCGCCGGCGCCGACCGACGTCGCCAAATGGCGGCCGATCGCGCCGCCGGCGCTGCATCCGGACGCGATCGATCCGATCCTCGATACACTCAGCACGGCGCAACGTCCGCTCGTCGTCACCTCCTATGTCGGACGCAACCCGTCCGCCGTGGGGCCGCTCGTGCTGCTCTGCACGCGCCTTGGCATCGGCGTGCTCGAATCCGTTCCGAGCGCCATGAACTTTCCTCACGACCATCCGCTCTACCAGGGCAACCAGTGGAACGAGCCGCACCAGAACGAGGCGCTGGCCGCTGCCGACGCGATCCTTGTGATTGACAGCGACGTGCCCTGGATTCCGACGGTCAGCAAGCCGCGCGAAGGCGCCACGATCTTCCATATCGACGTCGATCCCCTGAAAGAGCAAATGCCGCTTTGGTACATCGCCGCCAAGGAAGCGTTCCGCGCCGATGCCGCGACCGCGCTGAAGCAACTCAATGCCGCGATGGACCGGCGCGAAACGGATTCATCGCGCGTGGAGGAGCGACGACGCTTCTGGGGCGAGCTTCACGGCAAACGCGCCGCCGAGCTTGCCGCGCTGGAACAGCCGCCCGACGGCCAGATCACCGCCGAGTTCATCGCCGCGGCGGTGCGAAAGCACGTCGATGACGACACCATCGTGCTCAACGAAGGCATCACGAACTATCCGTCGATCCACAGTCACATGCGCAGGACCTGGCCCGGATCGATCTTCGCGAGCGGCGGTGGATCGCTCGGCTGGAGCGGCGGCGCCGCGATCGGCGCCAAGCTGGCGGCGCCCGACAAGACGGTGGTCGCCATGACCGGGGATGGCTCATACATGTTTTCGGTGCCGTCGTCCGTGCACTGGATGGCGCGCCGCTACGAGACGCCCTTTCTCACCGTCATCTTCAACAACCGCGGATGGAAGGCGCCGCGCTTCTCCACGCTCTCGGTGCACCCCGACGGCTATGCCAGCCGCTCCGACGATATCGGCGTCGCCTTCGACCCGGTGCCCGACTATGCCGCCATCGCCGCTGCGGCCGGCGGCGCGTTCGCGCGCAAGGTGGAGCGGCCGGACGAGGTGGAAGCCGCCGTCGCGGAGGCGATGAAGGTCGTTCGCGAGGAGCGCCGCTGCGCCGTTCTCGACGTTTTCCTGGCGCACTTGTAAGGGGATCGCGAGACATGCGCCGACGCCAGCCGTGAACTCCCAGGTCGTTATAATCGGAGCCGGTCCGTCAGGACTGCTGCTTTCGCGGCTCTTGCACCTCAACGGCGTGGCCAACGTCGTCCTGGAGCGGAGAAGCCAGGACTATGTGCTCGGCCGTGTCCGAGCCGGGGTGCTGGAAATGGGCACGATCGATCTGCTCGACGAGGCCAAGGCGGGCGCGCGCATGCACGCCGATGGCCTGATCCACGAGGGGATCGAGATTTGCTTCGAGGGAAGCCGACGCCGCATCGACTTTGCCGATCTGACCGGCGGCAAGTCGGTCATGATCTACGGCCAGACCGAGCTCACGCGCGATTTGATGGAAGCGCTCGCCGAGGACGGCGTGCCGCCGCGCTACGAGGCGGATGTGATCGGCATTCGGGGGATCGATGGATCGCGCGCGACCGTCACCTTCACCGAGGGCGGAGAAGAGCGCGAGATCGCGTGCGAGTTCGTCGCCGGCTGCGACGGCTATCACGGCGTCAGCCGCAGGTGTGTGGCCGACTCGGTGCAGACCTTCGAGCGCGTCTACGACTTTGGCTGGCTCGGCGTGCTTTCGGAGACGCCGCCCGTGTCGCACGAGCTGATCTATGCCAACCACGAGCGCGGCTTCGCGCTGTGCAGCATGCGCTCCCATACCCGCAGCCGCTACTACGTGCAGTGCTCGCTGCAAGACAAGGTCGAGGCGTGGCCGGACGACCGCTTCTGGGACGAGCTGCGCCGGCGGCTCGATTGCGAGGCGGCGGAACGCCTGGTGACAGGCCCCTCCATAGAAAAGAGCATCGCGCCGCTCAGGAGCTTCGTCGCGGAGCCCATGTGCCATGGGCGTCTTTTCCTGGCCGGCGACGCCGGCCACATCGTGCCGCCGACGGGCGCGAAGGGCCTCAACCTTGCCGCCGCCGACGTCCGCATCCTGGCGCAGGCGCTGATCGAGCACTATCGCGAGGGCTCTTCAGCGGGCCTCGACACATATTCCCAGCGTTGCCTCGGCCGCGTATGGAGGGCGGAGCGTTTCTCCTGGTGGATGACGTCGCTTCTGCACCTCTTCCCGGAGGCCGGCACGTTCGGGCGAAAGCTGCAGCTTGCGGAGCTTGGCTACTTGGTAGGATCCCGCGCCGCCGCCACCGCATTGGCGGAGAACTATGTCGGCCTGCCGTTTGATTGAGATCAAATTGGCGGCATTAGGATGAGCGCTAAACATTCAAGAAGGAAGAAACGGATCGGAACGATGCCAGCCGTAACCATACCGCCGCGAGACTGGTCCTCGCACCCGCCGTATATCTATCCCGACTATGCTTCGACCCCCCTGCGCGGGCCGAAGAACCGCCTCATTCCCCTCAAGCACTCGCTTTCGGAGCTGACGGGGCCCGTCTACGGGCACGAAAGCGTCGGCCGGCTCGACAGCGATCTCACGCGCAACAGCGCAGTCAACGGCGAGCCGCTCGGCGAGCGCATCATCGTCACCGGGCGCGTGCTCGACGAGCGCGGCCGGCCGATACCGAACACGCTGATCGAGATCTGGCAGGCGAACGCCGCCGGCCGCTACGTGCATAAAGTCGATCAGCACCCAGCGCCGCTCGATCCCAATTTCCTGGGAGCGGGGCGATGCGTGACGGACGAGGAAGGTCGCTACCGCTTCAAGACGATTAAGCCTGGCGCCTATCCCTGGGGCAACCACTACAACGCTTGGCGACCGAACCACATCCACATGTCGCTGTTCGGGCCTACCTTCGCCTCGCGCCTGGTCACGCAGATGTATTTTCCGGGCGATCCTCTCATGGCGCTCGATCCGATCTTCCAGTCAACTCCGGAAGGAGCGCGCGACCGTCTGATCTCAAGCTTCTCGATCGATGTCACCGAGCCCGACTACGCCCTCGGCTACGTCTTCGACATCGTGCTGCGGGGGCCCGCGGAGACACCCTTGGAGACGCCAAAGTGAGCCTCAAGCAGACGCCCTCGCAGACGGTGGGCCCTTACTTCGCCTACAGCCTGGCCGCGCCGCAATACGGCTACCCCTTTGCGGCGATCGCCTCTGACCAGGTCGCCGACGAGTTCGTACCGGGCGAGCACATCCGCATTGTCGGCCGCGTCATCGACGGCGCCGGCAACCCGATCAACGACGCCTTGATCGAGATCTGGCAGGCGGATGCGGAAGGACGCTACGCGCACCCAGCCGACGGCCGGCTCTCCAATCAGCGCTTCCGCGGGTTCGGCCGCTTCGGCACCGGCACCGACGCGGAGAACCGGTTCGTCTTCCATACTGTCAAGCCGGGCCGCGTCGACGAAAGGCAGGCGCCGCACATCAACGTCGTCGTATTGATGCGCGGCATGCTGCTGCATGCGTTCACCCGCATCTACTTTTCTGACGAAGCCGAGGCGAACGCGCGCGATCCCGTGCTTCAGAGCGTGCCGGAGGAGCGGCGGCACACGCTCATCGCCCAGCGCGAGGAGACGCCTAGCGGCACGGTCTACCATTTCACCATCCACATGCAGGGCGACGACGAGACCGTCTTCTTCGACGTCTGAGGCGGCCCCTCCGAACTGGGCGCACGGGAACCCAGTCGCGCCCATTGCCCAAACCTCTTCTTTATTGCGCTTCACGCATAGTTGGGAACAAAACTATCTGGACAGACGCCGTCAATTCCTGAAATATCGTACAAGAATTCCGCCTTCGCGCAGTTTCGGCTGATATAGGCTCGTCGGAGGCGAAATGCGGTCCGATGCGACCGCGACCCGAACCATCGTAAAGGGAGGTGAGCAAAGATGTTCAATCGCAGACAGTTTCTCGGGGTAGCGGGCGGTACACTGGCCGCGCCATTTGTGCTCCGCGAGGCCCGTGCCCAGGAATTCACGTTCAAGCTGCACCACATCCTCGGCCCCATGTCGCCGGCGCAGAGAAACATGATCGAGCCGTGGGTGAACCGGGTGCAGGAGGGCTCTGACGGACGGATCAAGATCGAGATCTACCCGGCGATGTCGCTTGGGGGCACGCCGCCGCAGCTTGTCCGCCAGGTGCGCGACCGCGTGGTCGACCTCGTCTGGACCGTGAACGGCTATACGCCGGAGCTTTATCCGCGCACCGAGGTGTTCGAGCTGCCGGGCGTCTACAAGGGCAACCTGATCGCCGCCAACCTCGCCATGCGCGACCTTTACGACGAGTACCTCGCTCCGGAATATGATGGCGTGCACCCGATTGTCCTGCACGTTCATGCCGGTCAGGGGATTCAGATGCGCGACACCCCTGTGCGTACCCCCGCCGATCTCGCAGGCAAGAAGATGCGCATCCCGACCCGCACTGGCGCCTGGATCATCGAGGCGCTTGGCGCGACTCCGGTCGGCATGCCGATTCCCGATCTGGTGCAGGCGCTCTCGACCGGCGCGGTCGATGGGGCGTTCATCCCGTGGGAGATCATCCCGCCCTTCAAGTTCCAGGAGCTGACACAGTACCAGATCGAGGGGCCGAACCATGAGCGCTTTGGCACCACGACCTTCCAGATCTCCATGAACCTGGACAGCTACAACAGCCTGCCGGACGATCTGAAGGCGGTAATCGACGAGAACTCCGGCGAGGAGTTCGCGCGCGAAGTCGGTCGCGCCTGGCGGGACTCCGAGGAAGGCGGCATCAACGTCGCGCTTGCCGACGGCAACGAGCTTATCGTGCTCACGGAAGACGAGATGCAGGCCTTCCGGGAGGCGATGGAGCCGGTGAACCAGCGTTGGATCGAAGACGTCACCGCCAAGGGCATTGACGGCCAAGCGCTCTACGACGCCGCCCAGGCGGCGGTCGCGAGCTACGCCGACGAGACGTAGGCCGCGGATTTGACGATTTGCGCATGAACCATCGCGAAACTGCGACGCGGGCGAGGCTTGTCGGCTTCGCCCGCGTTGTCATCAAGTACTGGGCGCTGCTTGGCGGGTTCGTTCTTGCCGGCCTCGTCGTCATGACGGCGGCAAGCGCCCTGTCCAACCTGTTCCTCAACAAGCCGTTCAGAGGCGACTACGAGATCGTCAAGCATGGTGTCGCTATCGCCGCCTTTGCCTTCCTGCCCTGGTGCCAGCTCACCTTCGGCAACGTGACGGTCGATATTTTCACCGAGCGTATGAGCGCGCGGGCGAAGGCCGTGATGGTCGTCATATCGTCGATTGTCGCTGCCGCCTTCGCGATCCTCCTGTTCCGGCAGATGTGGCTTGGTATGTTCGACTACATGCTCTACCGCGAAGTCATGGTGTCGCTGCCGATACCGCTCTGGACGGCTTTCCCGCCCGCCCTTGTTTCGCTGGTTCTTCTGCTTGTGGCGGCGCTGATTACCGCCGCCGAGAGCGTGCGCGAGGTTTGGACCCCCAGGCCGGCCGCTTGAAGCCGGCTCCGCGCAGCGGCTGGGAGATCGCATGACCTGGAACATCGTGATCGGCTCGGCCGGCCTTGCCCTGATGCTCGGGCTCATCATCGTCCGGGTGCCGATCGCCTATGCCATGATCGTCGTCGGCATCGCCGGCACCAGCATCCTGTCCGGACCGCGCATCGTCTTCTTCCAGCTCAAGGATCTCGCTTACTCCACCTTCTCCAACTACGATCTCTCCGTCCTCCCGATGTTCATCCTGATGGGCGCGCTTGCCTCGCGCTCGGGGCTCAGCCACGACCTCTTTCGCGGCGCCAATGCCTGGCTTGGCCGCTTTCGCGGCGGCGTTGCGATGGCGACGATCGCCGCCTGCGGCGGGTTCGGCGCTGTCTGCGGATCCTCGCTCGCCACGGCTTCCACGATGGGCCAGGTGGCGTTGCCGCAGCTCCGCCGGCTCAACTACGCGCCGTCGCTCGCAACCGGCACCATCGCCGCCGGCGGCACGCTTGGCATTCTCATCCCGCCCTCGGTGGTTTTGATCGTCTACGCCATCATCATCGAGGCGAACATCGTCACGCTCTTCAAGGCGGCGCTGGTACCGGGCCTCCTCGCCGTCCTTTTCTTCATCATCACGATCGCGATCTATGTCAGGCTGCGCCCGGAAGCGGGCCCGCCGGGAGAGCCGGTCTCGCGCCGCGAGCTGCTCGCCGGGACGCTCGCCGTGATCCCCGTTCTCTTCATCTTCGGCGTTGTCATCGGCGGCATCTATGCCGGTTTCTTCAACCCGACGCCGGCCGGTGCTATCGGCGTTTTCCTCGTCGCCCTGCACGGCTACAGTCTCAGGCGGTTGTCGTTTTCCGATTCAATCGACGCGCTGCTGGAAACCGCGCGCACCACCGCTTTCATCTACCTCATCTTGCTCGGCGCGGCGCTGCTTTCGATCTTCATGTCGCGCGCCGGCGTGCCGCAGGCCGTGGCCGCGATGCTCCAGGGAAGCGGCCTCCCGCCGATGGCAATCCTCATCCTCGTCATTGTCATCTTCATCGTGCTCGGCATGGTCATGGACAGCCTGTCGATGATCATCCTCGCCATCCCGTTCTTTTGGCCGGTCATTGCCGTGCTCGATTTCGGCATGTCGCCCGACGACCTCAAGATCTGGTTCGGCGTCATCTCGCTCATCGTCGTCGAGCTCGGCTTGATCACGCCGCCGGTGGGACTCAACGTGTTCATCATCAACTCGCTTGCAAGGGACGTCCCCATGCGCGAAACCTTCAAGGGAGTCATGCCCTTCTTCGCCTCGGAGATCGTGCGCGTGACGCTGATCGTGGCCTTCCCGGCCATCGTTCTCTTCCTGCCGCGCGTCCTCTAGAGGGAGTCGCGCGCGGGCCCAGAGGTATGTCCGAATGGCCGAGTTCCTGAGCCTTTCCGAAGCGGTGAGCCGTCACCTCCACGATGGCGACGTGGTCGCCATGGAGGGCTTCACGCACCTCATTCCCTTCGCCGCCGGGCACGAGGTCATCCGCCAGGAAAGAAAGCGGCTGACGCTCGTGCGCATGACGCCCGACCTGATCTACGACCAGCTGATCGGCATGGGCTGCGCGAAAAAGCTGGTGTTCTCGTGGGGCGGCAATCCGGGCGTCGGCTCGCTGCATCGCCTGCGCGACGCGGTGGAGAGCGGCTGGCCCGGTCCGCTGGCGCTAGAGGAGCACAGCCACGCCGCCATGGCGAGCGCCTACGAGGCGGGCGCGGCAAATCTGCCTTTCGCGGTCTTTCGCGGCTACAAGGGCGTCGATCTTCCCAAGGTCAATCCGGCGATCCGCTCCGTTGCCTGCCCTTATACCGGCGAGGTGCTGGCGACCGTCCCGGCGATCCGCCCGGACGTTGCGATCATTCATGCGCAGCGCGCCGACAAGGCCGGCAACGTCATGCTGGAGGGGATCGTCGGCGTGCAGAAAGAGGTGGTGCTCGCCGCCACGCGGGCGATCGTGACGGTGGAGGAGACGGTGGAGGATTTCGGCCCCCGCAGCCCCAACGCGGTGATCCTGCCCGCGTGGACCGTCAGCGCGATCGCGGTGGTGCCGGGCGGCGCCTTTCCCTCCTACGCGCACGGGTACTACAAGCGCGCCAACGGCTTCTACAAGGCGTGGGACGGAATCGCCCGCGACCGCGACACGTTTCGCAAGTGGATAGACGAGAATGTGCTGAAGAAGACCGCCGACGACTTCGCCCAATATGCGAGGCAAACGGCATGAGCCGCCAATCCTACACCCCCACCGAGATCATGACGGTGGTCGCCGCGCGCGCCCTGAAGAACGACGATGTCGTGTTCGTCGGCATCGGCGCGCCGTCGGCGGCGTGCAATCTGGCGCGCCTCACGCACGCGCCCGACATCACGCTGATCTACGAGTCTGGAACGATCGGCACGCGACCGAACGTGCTGCCGCTTT
>CAZARE010000413.1:0-12493 GCA_964487455.1 uncultured Propylenella sp. | reverse complement strand
GGCGCGCCGGTGACGCCGCCGCCCGGGTGCGTGCCTGACCCGCACATGTAGAGGCCCGGGAGTGGCGTGCGATAGTCTGCATGGCCGAGCATCGGCCGGGCGGAGAACAGCTGGTCGAGCGACAAGGCCCCGTGAAAGATGTCGCCGCCGATGAGTCCGAACTCACGCTCCAGGTCGAGTGGCGAAAGCACCTGCCGCCCGATGACCGAAGCAGCGAAGTTGGGCGCATAGGCGTCGACGGTCTCGATCATCAGGTCGGCGACCGTTTCCTTGTGGTCGTCCCACGACGACCCGCCAGGAAAGTCGGCTGGCAGCTCCGGCGCCACGTGCTGGCAGAAAAGGTTCGCCACATGCATCCCTTTCGGCGCGAGGCTGTCGTCGACGGTGGATGGGATTAGCATCTCGATCACCGGCTCGCGTGACCAGCCGGAGAGCTTCGCGTCGATGAACGCGCGGTCCATGTAGGCGAGGCTCGGCGCGATGATAATGCCGGCTGTATGGTGCTCGGCCGACGCTGTGCCGGGCATGCAGGAGAAATCTGGAAGCTCCGACAGCGCCACGTTCATGCGGAAGCTGCCGGAGCCGCAGCGCCAGTTCTTGATTCGCCTGAGGAAGTCCGCCGGCAGCGCGGCCGCATCGACGAGCCGCGTGAAGGTGAGCTTGGGATTGAGGTTGGTGACGACGGTGTTGGCGCGGAGCGTCTCGCCTGTCTCCGTCACGACGCCGATGGTGCGTCCCTTCTCCACGATCACTTCGCTGACGGCCGTGCCGGTGCGGATGGTGACGCCACGCTCCCTACAGCACTTGGCCATGGCCTGCGTGATCGCGCCCATGCCGCCGATGGCGTGCCCCCATACGCCGCGCCGCCCGTTCACCTCGCCGAACGCGTGATGAAGAAGCACGTAGGCTGAGCCCGGCGTGTACGGGCTCTGATAGGAGCCGACGATGGAATCGAAGCCGTAGATGGCCTTGATCGGATCGCTCTCGAACCACGCATCGAGCACGCCGCCCGCCGACTTGAGGAAGAGGTCAGCAAGTGCGCGGCGCCCTTCCATGTCGAGACGGCTGGCCCGCCGGCCAAGGCTCGCGAGCTTCAAGAGCTCCGGCAGCGCGCTCGGCCATCCGGCAACCGCGTTCGGCGGTGTCTTGAGCACCAACGCGCGCAGCATGTCGGCGACCTGCTGCAGCATCGCCTCGAACGCGTCGAGCCGCTCCGCGTCGCGCGCGGAGAATTTCGCCACCTCAACCTTCGTGCGACCGGCACTGATCTTCAGCGAGCGTCCGTCCGGCAGCGGCAGGAAGTTGGCAAGGGCGCGGTCGACGATTCTGAGGCCGTGCCGGTGAAGCTCGAGGTCGCGGATGACTTTCGGGTTGAGCAGGGACACCGTGTAGGCGGCGATGGAATTCCGGAAGCCGGGAGAGAACTCCTCCGTTACCGCTGCGCCGCCAACCACATGCCGCCGCTCCAACACGGTGACTTCAAGCCCGGCCCTGGCGAGATAGGCGGCGCAAACAAGACCGTTGTGTCCGCCCCCGATGATGATGGCATCGGTGACGCTCAATCGGCTCGCCCGCGCGTCGAACAGCCCTCAAGGGATGGGGCGATAGTTGCCCTACTTCTTGTCAACAATGTCCGCTTCCAGCGGAAGGATGAGCGCCGCAAGCTCCTGGCTCTCCGCCTCGGCCACATCAAGCGCCTTTAGCGCCTCGCTGAAGAGCTGCAACGACTTGTCCCACTCTTCCTTGGAGATGCCAATACCTTCGTGTGAAGTCTTCATGTCGCGACCGGTGTAGAAGCAGGGCCCCCCGGTCTTCTCACAAACGAAGTCGACGATGTGCTGGCGGATGCGCTTCTTGGAGTCGGTAGCAAAACCGGCGAAGAAGCGGGCAAACATCTCATCCGCAAGAAGCCGGCCGATGAAGTCGTCGGTGACCGCGGCGATGGCGTCATAGCCCCCGAGGCGCTTGTAGAGCGTGTCCTGAGCATGCGCGATGTCAGCTGGCTGCGGGCCGGCGAGCGACGCGGCGAAGAGCGTGGCTGCAAGCGCAAGAGAAAAGCGGTTCATTGAAGCCTCCCTGAGTCGGCGGATGGCCGTGACGCCGATTATACGGGAGAAACCGGGGAAGGGTTTCGGCATGCATCGGCTTCGTTCCCGAAGTCCCCAGCCCGGGAAATGCAGCGCCAAACAAGGGGAGGGCCGGCGCAAAGGCCGGCCCTCAGCGGACGGGAGGTTGGGTCGAAGGACTAGCCGTGGCGGGGGCAGTGCCGATCGGCGTCCCAATACCCAGGCGAACATATGCGCTCGGGCGGTTTCAGCCGTGTTGCGCCGGCCGGGCAATCGCGTTTCGTAGGGGGCCGGAAATGTTGCGCGGCCGACGGGCGCCACGCGCCAAGGTAAACAGCGGCCCGCTAAGGTAAACAAAGAGTTTCCGTCGCTTTCCAGCCGCGGCTCGGCGAAGATTGAAACATGCAGTGTCTCATTCAACGTTACGCCGCCGACGAGACTGGCGCCGTGGCCATCGAATACGGTCTCGTCGCCACGCTGATAGCCGTCGCTATCATTGGCGTGCTGACGACGCTCGGCGTAAACCTTGTCAACAAGGCGATGGAGGTGGCGGACGCCCTCTTCGCGGCCGGCACCTGATCTAGCCGCCGATCACCGATTGCACCCGGCCGAAGCCTTGCGCGACATCGGTGCGCGCGGCATTTAAGCCGGCAATGACAGTGAAGCCGCCGCAGATCCTCGCGCCTCGACCGGTTCTCGGCCCCGCCGCCTCCGCACTCGATGCCGAGTTGCTAGAGGAGAAGGCGGCAACCCTCGCGCGTCTCACCCGCTCCTTCGAGAAAGCTCTGGCGGCTTGGCGGGAAGTCGAGAGAGAGACCGCCGCCGGCGAACGTCCAGGAGAGAACCGGCGGACCCGTCTGTTCGATGAGGCGGCAGATGCGCTCTGGCACTTTGTGGTGCAGCGCGAGGTCTGCGGCCTGAGGAACACCGAGGCCGTGCTCCGCGAATACGGAATCCCGCCGGCACTCAGGATGCGAATGGGCGCTTGGCGGCGCGGATAGCAGGAACCGTCCTTCCCGCTGCTTCAGGCCGTTAAGGCGCTGTTTAGTTTAAGGTGCCATGAATCGCTGCACTTGGCGCGAAAGCGCCGTGAGCCCGCGCTGGTTGCTCCGGGCCTTGGGAAAATGTGCCATGCGTATCTTGTGCTCGCTTGCTGCCGCAGTCCTCGCCTTCTCCGCAGTCGTCTTCTCCGCCCCGGCCAGCGCAAGCGGCAGGGATGCTCTACTGGGCGGCGTCGTGGGCTTCGCGGCTGGCACCATCTTCGGTAACGCCGCGGCGCGCCCGCGCTATTACTATGTCGAGCCCGCGCCGGTCTATGTCGCGCCGCCGCCCGTCATCTACAGCTATGCGCCGCCACCGTGGACGCCGGAATGGTATGCCTATTGCGGCAAGAGGTTCGTCAGCTTTGACGCGCGCTCTGGCACCTACCTCGGCCATGACGGTCGCCGGCACATGTGCCACTGAGTCTCCTTTCTGTCTCCACACTCCTCTCCAAGAAGGCCGGCGCATGCGCCGGCCTTCTGTCTCCTGCGCAGATCGGTGCGCATGTCCGGGAACCCACTTCCATTCAGGAGGCGTTCAGGCTGCAGGGCAGAAGATGGGACTCGACAGCTTGGAAAGCGCTGAAGGGGCGCGAACGGGAGACACGAGAATGCGTTTCTTGAAGTTAGCCTCGGCGGCTTTGGCCTTAACGTTGGCTGCCGCGTCGTTCACCACCTCTGCCGAAGCGAAACACCGCCATCATCGCCACCATGGTGGGCAGGTAGCCGCGGCAACGATCTTTGGCCTAGCGGCGGGAGCCATTCTGGGTAGCACCTTGTCGCAGCCGCGCTATCACTACTACGAGCCGGCGCCGGTCTTTATCGCGCCTCCGCCTCCACCGGTTCGCTACTATGAGTCGGCGCCAGTCTACTATGGGCCTCCCGAGCCGTGGACGCGGGAGTGGTACGCATACTGCCGAGCTCGCTACGTCTCGTTCGACGACGAGACCGGATTCTTCTACGGCTATGACCAGCGCTATCACTTCTGCCGGTGATCCGTATCGAATTGTTACGAGAATTGGGCTGGCGTCGCCGCCGGCCCTTTTGTTGCCACTGTTCACGATGGGTTAGGATCTGCCGTCAACCAGAGTAGTTGCCGGACTCTGTATGGTGTAACCTGAGCCATTATTTTTGAATTACGTAAGGTTATTCGCAGACAGGAGGCGTTAAGCACAAATCCATCTGTCCAGGGACTATGTGGTGTTGCAAGGAATCGCTGCAACATTGCCAGATTGTATCCCCGCACGGGCAAATTCTCGCCAGCTTTGGGCTTCTTTCCCCGCCGTTCCGAACACCAACGGAGAAGGGGAATAGATGACTTTTTCGGCAAGACCCGTTGCTGCGGTGCTTCTCGTCGCCGTTTCATGCTGGACTTTTGATGCGGATGCCCGGGCCGAGAATGGCCGGGCATCCTGGTATTCGCTGACCTCGCTCACCGCTTCTGGCGAGCGCTGCGACCCGGCAGCGATGACCGCGGCACATCCGTCCTTGCCATTTGGCACCAAGGTGAAAGTCGAGGACGTCGGGAGCGGGCGCTCGGTCGTCGTGCGCATCAACGACCGAGGCCCGTTTGTCGATGGCCGCATCATCGACCTTACCAAGGGAGCCGCTGGCAAGCTTGGTTTTATCAAGAAGGGCATTACCGACGTCCGCCTCACGGTGCTCTCGACAGGCTGAGTCCAGCCGGTTCATCGCGCACGGCCCGCCCCATGGCGGCGCGATTCGCGCTTGCCGAGGGGGCGGGCTTGTGCAAAAAGTCGCTTTGCGACGGCTTCGTTTGCGGAAGCCGGCGAGGTTAAATGGGCCCGAGGATTTGATCTTTCCCCCGGTCGCGATGAACGACTCCTCTCCGAAGACCGCACGCTCGCCCGCGCCGGTGGGCGCTCCTCATTGAGGTTGGACCCCGGCTGATTTCCTGGATTCTTCGAGAGGATTTTCCTGATGAGCGAGAACGGCAACCACGGTGGCGACGACGACTTTGACGATCGTCGCAGCGATCGTGACCGTGATCGGGGACCAAAGCGCGGCGGACAGCGGGAGTTTGGTGGAGAGCGGGATTTTGGCGGCGATTCGCCTCCCGGAGGACCTGCCTTTCGCGGTGACCGCGAAGGCGGCTACGGAGGTGCCGGTGGCGGCGGATACCGCGGCGGCGGTGGCGGCGGCTACCGCGGCGGTGGCGGTGCCGGTGGCGGTGGAGGCTATCGCGGCGGCGGTGGCGGAGGCTACGGTGGCGGCGGCGGATTCCGAGGCGATCGCGAAGGCGGCGGCGGTGGTTTTCGTGGCGGCGGCGGCCCCCGCGGAGGTGGCGGTGGTTACCAGGATCGGGAGCCGCGCGAGCGTGGCCCGCGCCAAAACGGCACGCTGAAGTTCTTCAATAATGATCGCGGTTTCGGCTTCATCACCCCGGAAAGCGGTGGCAAGGATGTCTTCGTCCACATTTCCGCGATTGAGCGATCCGGCCTTCAGCAAATACCGGAAGGAACAAAGCTCTCCTTCGAGACCGAGGATGATCGGCGCGGCCGCGGACCTCAGGCGGTCAGTCTTCAGATCGTCGAAGAATAGCCTTCAGCCGAACAAAAGGCGGGCACTGTTGAGCTGTGCGCAATCGCGCGGTCAGCTTCGCCGCTCGTTCTCCGCAGCCCGTTTCAGGGCGTCGGCCGTCTCGCCCTCGGCGGCGCGCCGTTCCCCGGCCAGCTGACCGCCGATCCGCGCTTTGGGCACAGCCAGCCGCGTCGCCGCCGTGGCATCGCCCTTGTGCCGCTTCCGTTCGGCATCCTCGGGCCGGCTGATCTTGCGGTTCGCCGGATTGCCTTCCGGATTCTTCGTGCCAGCCATGATCTTCTCCCGATGATCTCGTTCGAGAGTGAAACGCTTCCCGTGTAGCGGGGTTCCCCTCAGCTCAGATTGTTGCAGAATCGCTGAATTCGCGAGCACGCCTCTTCCAGAAGCTCAGTCGAGGTGGCGTAAGAGATGCGGAAGTTGGGACCGAGCCCGAAAGCTGCGCCGTGTACGACAGCGACTCCCTCCGCCTCAAGCAGCTCGCTGACAAAATCCTCATCGGTCTCAATCGTCTCGCCTGACGGCGCGCGCTTGCCGATGGCGCCCGCGCACGACGGATAGACGTAGAAAGCGCCTTCCGGTGACGGGCATTTGATGCCGTTGGCCTGGTTCAACATCGAGACGACGAGGTCGCGCCGCTCGCGGAACACCTTCTGGAACTTCGGCACGCAGTCCTGCGGCCCGGTCAGCGCCTCCACCGCCGCCCACTGCGCGATCGTACAGGCGCCGGACGTCTGCTGGCTCTGAATCATCGTCATGGCCTTGATGAGATGATCGGGCCCGGCCGCGTAGCCGATCCGCCAGCCGGTCATGGCATAGGCCTTCGAGACGCCGTTCATGGTCAGCGTCCGGTCGTAGAGGCCCGGCTCGACCTCGGCCACCGTGGCGAACGGCTGGTCCGTATAGAGCAGGTGCTCGTACATGTCGTCGGTCAGAATCCAAACTTGCGGGTGGCGCAGCAACACCTCGGCGAGTCCCTTCAGCTCATCTTCCGAATACGCGGCCCCCGACGGATTGGACGGCGCGTTGAAGACCAGCCATTTCGTGCGCGCGGTGATCGCCGCGTCGAGAGCCTCCGGCGTGAGCTTGAAGCCGGTCTCGATCGGACAAGCCACGAAGCGCGGCTCACCGCCATTGATGAGCACCATCTCCGGATAGCTCACCCAATAAGGAGCGGGTATCAGCACCTCGTCGCCGGGGTTCAGCGTCGCGACGAATGCGTTGTAGAGGATCTGCTTGGCGCCGGTGCCGACAATTACCCGCTCGTGGGAGTACTCGAGATGGTTCTCGCGGCGGAACTTCTCCGCTACTGCCCTCTTGAGCGGGGCGATGCCGGCGACCGGCGGATACTTTGTCTCGCCGCGGCGGATCGCCTCGATCGCCGCTTCCTTGATATTGTCGGGTGTGTCGAAGTCGGGCTCGCCCGCGCCGAGCCCGATGACGTCGCGGCCAGCCTCCTTCAGGTCGCGGGCCTTCTGCGCCACCGCGATGGTGGCGGACGGCTTGACCCGCGACAGGCTCTCGGCAAGGAAGCTCATAAGAGGGCTCCGGCACGCTTCGGCTAAAGGGGAGACGGCGGCGGACCCTATTGCTGGAGAGCCGCCTTCGCAAGTTCGAAACGCGACTCGGGAGCGCGAAAGGCTTCTCACATGAACCTCTACAGGCTCGCGCTCCAGCATGCCGAGAGATCAGGTCCGGTCGGCGTGGCGCTGATCGGCGCCGGCAAGTTCGGATCGATGTTCTTGGCTCAGGTGCCGACGATGCCGGGGATCGCGCTGCGTGCTGTCGCCGACCGCGACCTGGACCGCGTCCGCCACACCCTTCCGGAGCTCGGCTGGGACGCCGGCCGCGTCTCGGCCTTGCAACTCACCGCCGATGTCGACGAGGCCGTCGGGCGGCGCGACGTCGACGTCGTCGTCGACGCGACAGGCGACCCGGTGGCCGGAATTTCGCATGCGCTGAAGGCGATCGAGGCCGGCAAGCACATCGTCATGGTCAACGTAGAGGCGGACGTGCTCGCCGGGCCGGCGCTCGCGGGGCGCGCCAGGACCGCAGGCGTGGTCTACTCGCTGGCCTACGGCGATCAGCCGGCGCTGATTGCCGAGCAGGTCGACTGGGCGCGCGCCTGCGGGTTCGGCATCGCCGCCGCCGGGAAGGGCACGAAATACCTGCCCGAATACCACGCATCCACGCCGGACACGGTGTGGACCTACTTCGGGCTGCCGCCGGAAGAGGCGCGCGCCGCCGGCATGAACAGCCAGATGTTCAACTCCTTCGTCGACGGCACCAAGTCGGCGATCGAGATGGCGGCCGTCGCCAACGCTTGTGGCCTCGCCGTGCCCGAGAAGGGCCTTTCCTTTCCGCCGTGCGGCGCGGACGACCTCGCCGAGGTGCTCGGCCCCGGCGCTCCGCCGGGCGGCGCCGTGGAAGTCGTCTCGTCGCTGAACCGCGACGGCACGGAAGTCCGACGCGAACTCAGGTGGGGTGTCTATGTCGTGGTCGAGGCGCCGAACGACTACGCGGCGCAGTGTATTCGCCACTACGGGATGACGTTCGCCGAAAACGGACGCTATGCCGCCATGTACCGGCCCTACCACATGGTCGGCTCGGAGCTGGGCATCTCGATCTATTCCGCCGTGCTGCGCGGCGAGCCGACCGGCACGCCGACCGCCTTCCGCGGCGACGTGGTTGCGGTCGCCAAGGCCGACCTGCAGGCCGGTGGGACGCTCGACGGCGAGGGCGGCTACGCCGTATGGGGCAAGCTCATGCCGGCCCGCGCCAGCATAGACTCATCAGCGCTGCCGATCGGACTCGCCAAGGATATTCGTTTGACCAGAAACGTCGCTGCCGGCGAGATCGTAGGCATGACGGATGTCGCCCTCGACGAGACAAGCCAGGCCGTGAAGCTGCGTCGGGAGGCGGAGAAGTTGGTCGCCTGATGCTGACGCTCTACTCGCAGCAGGCATCGGGCAATGCCTACAAGCCGCGCCTGCTGATGGCGCTGCTTGGCATCCCGTTCAGGCTGGTCGAGATCAACACCTATGACGGCTCGACGCGAAAGCCGGAGTTTCTTGCGAAGAATCCGGTCGGCAAGGTGCCGCTGCTGGAATTCGACGACGGCCGGCGGCTGGCGGAGTCGAACGCCATCCTGCTGCACCTCGCCGAAGGCACGCGCTACCTGCCGGCCGACGCTTTCGACCGCGCCAAGGCGTACGAGTGGCTGTTCTTCGAGCAGTACGTGCACGAGCCTGCGATCGCCGTCAGGCGCTCCATCCTGACCGCGCCCGAGCGGGCACATCTGCGCGCGCCGGAACGGCTGGCGCAGCTGCTTGAGGCAGGGAACAATGCGCTCGCTGTCATGGAGCAGCGGTTGTCGCAAGCGGATTGGCTGGCCGGCGGCGGCTACTCCGTCGCCGACATGGCGCTCTACGCCTACACCCACGTCGCTGAGGAAGGCGGCTACGACCTCTCTGCCTATCCCGGCATCAGAGCTTGGCTTAAACGCGTGGCATCGCAGCCGGGCCACGTGCCGATCGAGTGGTCGCCGTAGCGGGGGCGCTGATTGGTGAGGCGGCGTCGGGATACCCGCCGCGTGGGCGCTATCCCTTGTAGGCGATCCTGAGAATCTCGTAGCTGCGCGCCCCGCCGGGGGCGTTGACCTCAACGGAATCGCCCTTCTTCTTGCCGATGAGCGCGCGCGCTATCGGCGAGGAGATGGAGATGCGCCCCTCCTTCACGTCGGCTTCCATGTCTCCGACGATGCGGTAGACCTTCTTCTCCTCGGTGTCCTCGTCGACCAAAGTAACGGTAGCGCCGAACTTCACGGTCTTGCCGGAGAGCTTGGAGACGTCGATCACCTCGGCGCGGCTGAGCTTGTCCTCAAGCTCCGCGATGCGGCCCTCCGTCAGGCTCTGTGCTTCCTTGGCGGCGTGATACTCGGCGTTCTCGGAAAGGTCGCCATGCGTGCGCGCGTCCGAGATCGCCTGGATGATGCGCGGACGCTCCTCCGACATGAGGCGCTTGAGCTCGGCCTCAAGCGCTGCATACCCGCCCGTGGTCATCGGCACCTTTTCCATTCCAACCTCCAGAGCCCGGCTTGGCCGGGGCAACACAAAATCAGGGCATTCCGCTTGGCAGCGGAACACCCCGCAATCGTCCTTTCCTCAGGCGGCTTGGAAGTATGATTGCAGCGGCCGGACTTCAAGCTGACCGCCCAGCAGAGCCTCAATCCCGAGGGCCGCTGCACTCGCGCCTGCCAAGGTCGTGAAATACGGGACCTTGTGCAGAAGCGCTTCGCGCCTGAGCGAACGGCTGTCAGCCAGAGCCTGGGCCCCCTCGGTGGTGTTGATCACCAGCTGAACTTCGCCGTTCTTGATAGCATCCACGATATGCGGCCGGCCTTCAAGCACCTTGTTGACCTTGTCGCAGGGAATATCGTGGGCCACCAGGAAACGCTGTGTTCCCGCCGTCGCCATGACCCGGAAGCCGAGCTCCGCCAGCCGACGGACGGTGTCGACCACTCGCGGCTTGTCCGCGTCGCGCACCGACACGAATAAGGTGCCGCCGGTGGGCAGATGCGAGCCGGCGCCGATCTGACTCTTGGCGAAGGCGAGTGGGAATGCGGTATCGATGCCCATGACCTCGCCGGTCGACTTCATCTCGGGCCCAAGCACCGTGTCGACATTGGGAAAGCGATCGAAGGGGAAGACCGCCTCCTTGACCGAGATCTGAGTGGGGCGTGTGGGAGACAGGCGGAAATCCTTGAGACGCGCGCCCGCCATGATCTTGGCGGCGATCTTGGCGATCGGCTTTCCAATCGCCTTGGCCACGAATGGCACCGTTCTAGAGGCGCGCGGGTTCACCTCCAGAACGTAGATATCTCCATTCTTCACCGCGAACTGCACGTTCATCAGCCCGCCGACCTGCATAGCCTTGGCCAGCGCCACGGTCTGCCGCTCGATCTCCGCGATCGTCGCGTCGGACAGCGAGTGCGGGGGCAGCGAGCAGGCGGAGTCGCCTGAATGGATTCCAGCTTCCTCGATGTGCTCCATCACGCCACAGACGAAGACGTCCTCGCCGTCGGAGAGCGCATCGACGTCGACCTCGATAGCATCGGACAGATAGGAATCGATCAGCACCGGGGAGGTTCCAGAGACCACAACGGCGTTCGCGATGTAGCGCTCCAGCTGGCTGGGATCGCGTACGATCTCCATGGCGCGGCCGCCGAGCACATAGGAAGGGCGTATCACCAGCGGATACCCGATCCGCTCGGCAACCAACCGTGCTTGGTCGACCGACCGCGCTACGCCGTTCTCAGGCTGCCTGAGGCCAAGCCGATCGAGCAGTGACTTGAAGCGGTCGCGGTCTTCGGCGAGGTCGATCATATCGGGCGATGTTCCCAGGATCGGCACCTCCGCATCTTGCAGCGCGCGCGCAAGGCCCAGCGGCGTCTGCCCGCCGAACTGGACGATGAGGCCGAGCAGGGTCCCCTTCGACTGCTCGACGCGCACGATTTCCAGTACGTCCTCCGCCGTCAGCGGTTCGAAGTACAGACGGTCGGAGGTATCGTAGTCCGTCGACACGGTCTCCGGATTGCAGTTGACCATGACCGATTCAATGTCGGCTTCACGCAGTGCGAAAGCTGCATGGCAACAGCAATAATCGAACTCGATCCCCTGGCCGATACGGTTCGGGCCGCCGCCGAGGATGATCACCTTGCGTCGGTCCGAAGGCCGCGCCTCATCCGCTACAACCTCACCGAACGGCGCTTCGTAGGTTGAGTACATGTAAGCGGTCGGCGCGGCGAACTCGGCGGCGCAGGTGTCCACCCGCTTGAAGACGGGAACCACGCCAAGCCGCTGGCGTTCCGCGCGCACCTCGTGCTCGCTCAGCTTGGCGAGCTTGGCGAGGCGGGCATCGGAGAAGCCAACCGCCTTCAGCTGACGGAAGAGTTTTGCGCTCTCGGGTAGGCCATGCTCCCGGACCCGCTCCTCCCAGTCCACAATGCGCCTGATCTCGCGCAGGAACCACCCGTCGATGCGGCAGGATTCGTGCACCAGCTCGATGTCGAAACCGCGCCGCAGTGCCTCGGCGATTCTCAGAATGCGGTCGGGGCGCGGAACGACGAGCGCGGCCCGCACGGCGTTCTTGTCGTCGCCAAGCCCGAGACCCGGTATCTCGACCTCGTCGAGCCCGGTAAGTCCGGTCTCCAGGCCGCGCAGCGCCTTCTGCAGCGATTCGGCGAAGGTGCGCCCGATCGCCATCACCTCGCCGACCGACTTCATCGAGGTCGTCAGAACCGGCTCGGCGCTGGGGAATTTCTCGAAGGCGAAGCGCGGGATCTTGGTGACGACGTAGTCGATGGTCGGCTCGAAGGCCGCCGGCATGGCGCCGTGCGTGATGTCGTTCTCCAGCTCATCGAGCGTGTATCCGACGGCAAGCCGCGCCGCGACTTTGGCAATGGGGAACCCCGTCGCCTTTGAGGCAAGGGCGGAGGAGCGCGAGACGCGCGGGTTCATCTCGATGACCACCATGCGTCCGTCGTCCGGGTTAATCGCGAATTGGACGTTGGAGCCGCCGGTTTCCACTCCGATCTCCCGCAGCACCGCGATCGCGGCGTCGCGCATCACCTGGTATTCCTTGTCGGTCAGCGTCAGCGCTGGCGCCACGGTGATGGAGTCGCCGGTGTGCACGCCCATCGGGTCGACGTTCTCGATGGAGCAGACGATGATGCAGTTGTCGTCCTTGTCGCGGACGACCTCCATCTCGAACTCCTTCCAGCCGACCACCGATTCCTCGATCAGCACCTCGTTGGTGGGGGAGGCGTCG
>CAZARE010000412.1:0-18780 GCA_964487455.1 uncultured Propylenella sp. | reverse complement strand
TTGGATGTCATAGGCCACGGGCATCGGCATGGAAAAAGCCAGCATGCCGACGAAATGCATCGACCAGATGCCGCCCCCGAGCGCTATCGCCGCAGCGACGAGCCACCAGTTGCGGGCCGTCGAGTCGGCTACAAGCAACCGGCCTGCCAAGTTCAGCGCCGTGAAGGAGGCGAAGATGGCGACGGCGACCGAGAGCGCCACCAGAACCGGATCGTAGTGCCCGCCCACAACCATGCGGTTGTTACTAGAGCATCCCGCTGAAGGGCGCCTTAAGAGCGGTGCAGCCGTTTCATTTTAATTTGAAAGGAAGTGCGGGCCGGGACCCGCGGGCCGCTCCGGCGCGAAACAGGAACGTGGTCTTGAGATAATTGAGGATCGACTTGCGCAGCTCCTCTCCCACGTCCGGCATGCCCGCGCGCGCCTGATATCGGACACCGTTCCCTCGTCAGCGCCCAGGGACGGAACAGCCCCGGGCCACTCGATCCTGCACGAGGCTTTGAAGCTATTGGGAGGGCGGTCCCGCCACCGTCGCGACATAGCGCGCGACTGCTTCGATCTGCTCCTGCGTGAGAATCTCGCCGTATGCTGGCATAACGCCCGGCCCGGTCTCCACCGCTTCCCTCGCCTTCTCCTCAGTCGGCTTCAACTCATCAAGGCTCGGCGCCAACGTCCCCTCAGCTTCGGCGTCGGCAAGGGTGTGGCAGATCGAGCATTGAGGCTGAGCAACCTCGAGGAAGACCTGGCGGCCGAGCTCCAGAACCTCATCCCCTGCAAACGCCGGCACGCCCCGGACCGCGAAGCAGACCAGGAGCGTCAAGCGGACACCCGCAAGCGTCCACGCACTGCGAAACATTGTGGATTCCTTGTGAGGAGCGGTCCCGCCGCGCCAGCGGCGGAACCGCGGAAGCCGGTCAGGCGACGGTGACCTCCACCGCCAGGCGGTCCCAGCCGCTGTAATCGTAGGCGCGGTGGTTCGGCTCCGTGTGGTCGGCCTGCACGTTGCCCTCCGAATCCGTGGCACGGCTGGTGATCGTGTAAGTCCCCGACTCCAGTTCCGCCGGGAGCACGAACACGCGCCAGGCGAAGCGGCCGAGATCGGGCCCAATCAGCTGCGCCTCCTCCCAGCTTGCGCCGCCGTCGGTCGACACCTCGACCTTCTCGACTGGATTCACCCCGCCGAAGGCCACCCCGTATATCTGCACGCGGCCGCTCTCGGCGTCCATGAGCGGATGCGTAACCCAGGATTTCACATTCATCTGCCACATGGTCGGCTGGTCGGGGGCGCCCGACTCGCCTACCGGGCGAACACGGTAACCTGTCGCCTGTATGGCGGCGTCGCTCTCGTTCTCGGTGAACGCGACCCGCTTCACGTATTTCACGTTGTTGACGCCATAGTAGCCCGGCACGATCACCCTGAGCGGCCCGCCATGTGCAAGCGGGATCGGCTCGCCATTCATCTCCCAGGCAAGGATAGCGGTCTCCACGTTCTCTACGGGCACGGAGCGCTCAACCATGGTCTCCTTCGCGTCGAGGCCCTCGGGGATCACTTCCCCACCCGTGCTGGTCATGAAATTCGCGCCGGCGGCCAGCCCACCAAGCTCCTCCACTACCGTACTGATGGGTACGCCACTCCAAAGCACACAGCCGGCGGCACCGGTGATCCACGGGCTTCCGCTTGCCTCGTGGTCGAAGAGACCGCGTCCGTTGCCGGAGCATTGCAGGACTGTAGCGACGGTTTCCAGGCCGAGGCGCTTCAGTTCACCGACCGTCATGCTACGGGGGCTCGCAACGCCCTCGAATGCCACCTCCCAAGCATCGCGGTCGGCGACGATCTCCTCGCCTGGCGGGGAGAGGTTGTTCCGCACGAAGACGATGTCCGTGGGGGTGACGGGCCCCGCGCCAATGAAGCCGCGCTTCGTCTCCATCGTGTTCTGCGAATGTACGATGAGCGCCTCGGGATCCTTCCAGTTCGCATAGTCCGGAAGCGCCCCTTCCTGTGCGAACGCGGGAAGGCCAACCGCGCCGGTGGCGGCCACACTCACCGTTCCAGCAGCGCCGACGAGAAAATGCCGCCGGTGAATCCTTGGGATGTTCATGTCGCTCCTCCTGCTTTTTTGGTTAGGTTTGCTTCACGACATATTCAGAATAGCAAATATCTCCTCTTGGGCAAGGCGATCAAACAAATTGCAGCGGGAATGGCGTGGCGCGCCCGAAGGAACTACGCGGGGCCTCCGCCGGCTTCAGAGGATTGTCGCGACGCGGCGCCATCCAACCAGCTCTCATCGATCCCGTAGAGCCAGGACATGCCACGATAAATGTCCTCCTTGCTCCAACTCGAAAGCTCGGCGTTACGGAAGTCCCGCGTCGCGCCGCTCGCGTGATAGATTTCGCCGTAGAGGCGCGCGGTGAGCTGTACGCGCGTGGTGCGCAAATAGCGAGCGTCGCAATAACGGCGGAAGGCGCGCTCATAGTCGCCGTCCTCGTTCACCAGCATGTCGGCGAGACAGACGGCGTCCTCGATCGCCATGTTGGCGCCCTGCGCCAAATATTGAAGCATCGGATGCGCTGCGTCGCCCAGCAGCGCAACACGGCCTTTGAACCAGTCGCGCACCGGCTCGCGGTCGCACAGGACCCACATTCGCCAGCTCTCGATCTTGTTCAGCAGCATGCGGACTTCCTTGCACTTCTCGGCGAAGCGCAGGTGCAGCTCTTCCGGATCACCGAATGCGTTCCATCCTTCGGTGAACTTGTCGGAATGGAACACCGCGACGAGATTGAAGAGCTCGCCGCGGCGGAGCGGATACTGCACCAGATGCGTCTTCTCCCCGCACCAGACGCACATGGCATTCCATCTCAGGTCTTGCGGCATCTCCTCCGCGGGAAGCACCGCACGATAGGCGACATGGCCAGAGACCCGCGGCTTGCCGTCACCAACCACACGATCGCGCACCATCGACCAGAGGCCGTCGGCGCCGATCAGTGCTTCCCCGTTGAAACGCATTCCGTCGGCGGTGACGGCCGTGACGCCGCGGCCCGAGTCCTCAATGCCGACGACCTTGGCGCGCGTCCGAAGCTCCACGCTGGCGGCCGCGCGGCACCGCGCGAGGATCACCCCATGCAGGTCCGCCCGATGGATGACGCCGTAGGGATAGCCGAAGCGCTTGCGGAACTCGTTTCCGGCTGGAAGCTCAGCGAAGACGTCGCCCGAGACGCTGTCGCGCAGCATCAGGAAGTCGGGAAATGCGGCCAGAGCGTTGATATCGTCAACAATGCCGAGGCGGCCGAACATCTTGTAGACATTGGAGCCGAGCTGGATGCCGGCGCCGATCTCGGCGAATTCCGCCGCCTGCTCCAGCACCGTGACGCGCTTGCCGATCCGCGAAAGCGCCAGCGCCGCGGCGAGCCCGCCGATGCCGCCGCCGACGACAACAACCTCGCTGTTGACGGCCTCCGCCATCGATCCTCCTCCGCGCACGCTTTCTTTCTCCAGCCTAAAGCGGCGCTCCGCAAGCGCGTCTCAGTCCACCGAGCCGCCAGGCTGGAGCGCGTCCCCGTCAAGCCCCTGCTGGCCCACTGTGCTGTCCGGCGGCGAGACAATGTATAGAGCACCGAGCATCGTGCCGATGGCGATCAGCCAGCCGCCGAAGATGCGCGCCGCGATGCGGAACCAACTTCGCTCAATGTTGCGCCAAACGAGACTCGGCACGGCAACGAGCCAAGCCCCGATCAGCAGCGAGCCCGCGGCAAACGCCTGCTCCGCGGGCATCGGATCGTTGAGGTTGATTACCAATCCAAGCACGACCGCGATTACGAGGGTCACCGGCGGCAACAGCCAAACGCGGGCCATGCCGCCGGAGACGAGCGTGAGGCCGGCCAGCGCGCAAACTACCGGGTCGATCAAGAGCAGTTGGTCATAGAACCCGGCACCGGCGGCAAGCGCCGCAGCAATCCAGCCGGAAACCACGGCGCCAAGCGGCAGGCCCAAGGCGAAAACGACGCAGTTCACGGCCACGAGCCGCGGCCGCACCTGTGCCAGCGCAAGTCCGAGACCTACAAGCGGCAGGGCCCGTTCGTAGCGCCAGAGCGTGTAGAGCAGCCCGAAATCAAAGGCGCTCCGATCGGCCTCGGACCTGACGCCGGCGACGGCGAGCGCCGCGAACCCAACAGCGAGCACAGAGGCCGGCACCACCCATTCGGCACGCCGCTTCCATCGGCCACCGTCGGGGCTTACGCCCACAGGAAGTAGAAGCCTCCCAAGGCGATTGCTCCGCCGAGCCCCCGCGAGACCCAGCCGTCGAGAAGCTTGCCGATCAGCAGCCCGGTGCCAATGCCGACTATGTGGATGGAGCCAGTGGCAATGACGAAGCCCACGGAATAGGCGGCCGGGTCGGCGGCGCTCGGAAGCTCGGCCCCGTGCGCATAGCCGTGGAAAATCGCGAAGGATGCGATGATGAGAAGCGCGACGGGCTCGAACGGCCGCCAAGCAAAGGCGATCGCCAAGCCAAGCACGAGAACGGAAAGTGCGATCCCCAGCTCGACGCTGGGCATGGGAATGCCGGCCATCCCCAGCACTCCGCCAAGCGCCATGACAAGCGGAAACGTGACCGGGAGCGTCCACACCGCGCGGCCTCCCATCTGCGCCCCCCACATGCCGACTGCGAGCATGGCGAGCAGATGGTCGAAGCCCAACAGCGGATGGGCAAAGCCGCTGGCAAAGCCTCCTTGTATCCCCCCTTCAACGTGGGCATGCGCCGGGGCTCCCACCAGCAGAGCAAGCGCGAGGCCGGCAACGACTCCGAGTGCGCGCCACCTCTGCGCTACGATCGATCCCAAGTGCTGTTCCATCATTTTGGCACCATTGACCCGGCAAAGGTCCCAGCGGCCTGTTGACAGGTATAGCAAGCCAGCCAGCCAGCGGCCACAGATCGCCTCAGGGCGGCGGACCGACTGCCTTGCCGGACGAGCCGACCGCTCCCCGCAATGCCGCGGCAGTCGCGGCGTCAGCCGGGAAGAAGGCCTCTATTGCGAGCTCCGAAAGCGTGACGTCGACGGGCGAGCCGAAGACGGTCGTGGTGCTGATAAAGGCGAGGACGCCGGAATCGGTCACGAACTCCATCGGGACGGCAACTCCGCCATAGTTTCGCGGACGCGGTGACGGATGGCGCGAGAAAGCGGGAGCCGGAAAGGCGCTGAGCTCCTTCAGCAGGTCAAGCAGGATCGCATCCGCTGTAAGGTCCACCTGATGGCGCAGGCGTTGAAGGAGATGGGCGCGCCATTCCCCGAGATTGGCGATCCGCGGCGCGAGGCCCTCCGGGTGAAGGCTGAGGCGCAGCACGTTCACCGGTGGCTCAAGCAGCGCCGGATCGACCCCCGCGAGGAGCGGGGCGATCATGCCGTTGGCGGCGACCATTTGCCAGTGCCGGTTCACCGCGATCGCCGGATAGGGCTCGTGCCCTTTCAGGACCAGATCGATAGCAGCACGCGCGGCGGAGAGCGCCGGATCATCAATCGCCCTTTGCGAGTAGACGGGCGCGTAGCCAGCCGCGGTGAGCATAAGGTTTCACTCCCGCAAAGGAACGTGGAGGCGTTCGGCGAGGTTGAGGACCATCTCCCGCGACGGCTGCGATCGCCCGGTCTCCAGGAAGCTCAGATGGCGCGGCGAGATGTCCGCCTCCAGAGCGAGGTCCAGCTGGCTCATGCGACGGCGCCTGCGCCAGTCGCGCAACAGACCGCCGACAGGCTGAACCATTGTCATGCATCCCCAATAGCGCAGGACCCGCGCAGGCTCCATTACCTCGGAGGTAATCGACGCTCGCAGCGGCTGTCCCGATGATGCGGACGATGCACCAACCGACCTCGGGGGTGCGATGCCCAGGGAGACCGTCATGCAGCATTCTTTATCCAGCCCGTTCCTCCGCCGCGCGCTCATCGCCGACGCGGTCATGAGCGGATGCGCCGCTTTTGTCCTCATCGCCGGCGCGGGAATCGCCTCGGGTCTCCTCGGGCTGCCTGAGCCGCTCCTGCGTGTCGCCGGCCTGTTGCTTATCCCGTTCGTCGCGCTGGTCGCCTTTGTTGGGACACGGCGCGAGATCGCAACTCAGGCGGTGTGGATCATTATCGCGCTCAACGTCGCCTGGGTGGCAGCCAGCGTTCTGCTGCTCGTCTCCGGGTGGGTGGCGCCGACCGCGCTCGGCTACGCTTTCGTGATCGTCCAGGCGTTCGCCGTGGCGGCATTTGCCGAGTTGCAGTTCATGGGACTGAGACGACCGGTGACGGCATTGGCTTAGTCGAGAGCCCGCAGGGCGTCCGAAACGCCTCGCCCGGAGCGCCAAGCGCGCCGGGATCGAAATACCTTGCGTGCGCGTCCGCGTCATTGCCGTTCGCCGCCGTGAGCGACTAAAACCATCCCGTCGCGCGGGACAGGCACTCGCCTTTCTGCCGCGCGACCATGGGATGCCTCGAGTGCTGGAAGCCATCGGCCGCGCAGTCGACAGCCGCCGGGACGACCTTGTGTCGCTCGCCCGCGAGCTGATCCGCATGCCCACGGTCAATCCGCCGGGCGATCTCTACCGCGAATGCTGCGACCTCATCGCTGCGCGGCTGAAGCCGCGGGGCTTCGAGGCGAACTTCGTGCGCGCCGTAGGCACACCGGGCGACACCGACCGCTATCCGCGCTGGAACGTCGTGGCGCGGCGCGAGGGGCGCGGCGCCGGGCCGTGCGTGCACTTCAACTCCCATATCGACGTGGTGGAAACGGGCGGCGGATGGAGCTTCGATCCTTTTGCGGCGACGGTGGCCGACGGCAGGATCTACGGGCGCGGCGCCTGCGACATGAAGGGTGGGCTGGCAGCTTCCATCGTCGCGGTGGAGGCGTTCTTGGAACTCTACCCGGAGCATCCCGGCGCGATCGAGATTTCCGGGACGGCGGACGAGGAATCGGGCGGCTATGGCGGCGTCGCGTATCTCGCCGAGAAGGGCATCCTGGCCAAGCCGCGCATCGACCATGTCATCATCCCCGAGCCGCTCAACAAGGACCGCATCTGCCTTGGCCACCGCGGCGTATGGTGGGCGGAGATCGAGACGAAGGGCCGAATTGCGCACGGCTCCATGCCCTTCCTCGGCGACAGCGCCATCCGTCACATGGGCGCCGTGCTCAGCGCCTTCGAGACGGAGCTCTATCCCGTTCTAGCTTGTCGGCTGACGACCATGCCGGTGGTGCCGGACGGCGCGCGACGGTCGACCATGAATATAAATTCCGTGCATGGGGGCATCGAGGAAGGTTTTGCCGGGTTCCCCTCGGCCTGCGTGGCCGACTCCTGCCGCATCGTCATCGACCGGCGCTTTCTCATCGAGGAGGACATGGCGGCGGTGAAGGGCGAGGTGCGCGACCTGCTCGACCGGCTGACCGTCAACCGCGAGAAATTCCGCTACGAGGTGCGCGATCTGTGGGAAGTGATGCCGTCAATGACCGAGCGCGACGCTCCGGTCGTACGCTCCGTCGCCGCGGCAATCCAGGCTGTGCTCGGACGCCAGCCCGACTATGTGGTATCCCCCGGCACCTACGACCAGAAGCACATCGATCGCATCGGTCGCGTCAAGGACTGCATCGCCTACGGCCCCGGCATTCTCGACTTGGCGCACCAGCCGGACGAATATGTCGTGATCGACGACATGCTGGATTCGGCTAAGATCATGTGTCTCGCTACCCATCACCTCCTCTACGGGAGCGTGCGATAGCGGTATCTCGGCTGTTGCCGACGAAAGAAAGAAAGGGAGAGGGTCATGAAGAAGGCATTAGGCTCGGTCGCGCTGGCCGTCCTGCTTCTGGCGGGCGTCGCGCCGGGAGCCGCACTGGCGGCAAGGACCGACGTGACAATCGGAATGGTCTTGGAGCCGCCCAACCTCGACCCGACTACGGGCGCCGCGGCGGCTATCGACGAGGTAGTCTACGCCAACGTCTTCGAGGGCCTTACCCGCATCGGCCCGGATGGCAGCGTGCTTCCCGCGCTGGCCAGCTCCTGGGACATCTCCGACGACGGGCTCACCTATACCTTCCACCTGCACGAGGGCGTCACCTTCCACGATGGCAGCACGATGGACGCCGAAGACGTCAAGTTTTCGCTCGACCGCGCGCGAGCTGAGGATTCCACCAACGCGCAGAAAGGGCTCTTCGCGGCGATCGCCTCCGTCGACGTCGTCGACCCGGCCACCGTCAGGGTGACGCTCAGTCATCCGGAGGGCAATTTCCTCTTCAACATGGGCTGGGGCGACGCCGTCATCGTGGCGCCGGAGACCGCCGCCGACAATGCGACCAATCCTGTCGGCACCGGCCCGTTCAAGTTCGCCGATTGGGTGAAGGGCGACCGAGTCGAGCTGGTCAAGAATCCCGACTATTGGGGCGAGCCAGTAAGGCTCGACAAGGCCACCTTCAAATTCATCTCCGATCCGACCGCCGCCTTCGCCGCGATGATGGCGGAAGACGTGGACGCCTTCCCCAACTTCCCGGCGCCGGAGACCGTCTCCCAATTCGAGGCCGATTCGCGCTTCGCCGTGGTGATCGGCTCGACCGAGGGGGAGACCATCCTTGCCATGAACAACGGCAGAGCGCCCTTCGACGACATCAAGGTCAGGCAGGCGTTCTCGCATGCGATCGATCGTCAGGCCATAATCGACGGCGCCATGTTCGGATACGGCACGCCGATCGGCACGCACTTCGCGCCGCATCACCCTGCCTATGTCGATCTCACGGACATGTATCCCTACGATCCTGACAAGGCGAAAGCGCTGCTCGAGGAAGCCGGCCATGGCGATGGCCTGACCGTATCGCTGAAGCTGCCACCCCCCACCTACGCACGCCGCGGCGGCGAGATCATCGCCCAACAGCTCGCCGACATCGGCGTGACCGCCCAAATCTCAAACCTCGAATGGGCGCAATGGCTGGCGGAGCCCTTCCAGGCCAAGGACTACGATTTGACAATCGTGTCCCACACCGAGCCCATGGACATCGGCATTTATGCCCGCGACGATTACTACTTCGACTACCACTCCGACGCCTTCAATGCGATCATGGAGGAACTCAACAACACGACCGATCCCGACAAGCGGAACGAACTCCTCGGCGACGCACAGCGCAAGATCACCGAGGACGCAGTAAATGTGTTCCTGTTCGAGTTAGCCAAGACCGGCGTGTGGAACGCCAAGCTGAACGGACTTTGGGAGAATTCCCCGGTTCAGGCCAACGACTTGACTGCGGTCTATTGGGAGGACTGATCGGCATTTGGGGGGGCCGGCAAGGATTTCCCGCCGGCCCCTCGTATTCTCTCGGCTGACGACAGGCTTCATGGGATCTTTCGTAGCCCAACGCTTTGGCTCGCTCCTCGCTACTCTGATTGCCGCGAGCGTCGTCATATTCGTCGTCATCGAAGTGCTGCCGGGCGACCCGGCGGCCTACATGCTCGGCCTCAATGCCGAGCCTGAAACGGTGGTCGCCCTTCGCCGCCAGCTCGGGCTCGATCAGCCGATCCTGCAGCGCTACTTCAGGTGGATCCTTGGGTTCTTCACGGGCGATTTCGGCATCAGCTATACGTATCGCGTGCCGGTCAGCGAGTTGATCGCCGATCGGCTTTGGATAAGCGTGCCGCTGGCGCTCATGGCGTTGGCGCTTTCGATTCTTATTGCCTTCCCGGTCGGCATCATCGCCGCGGCAAAGCGCAACAGCGCCACCGACGTTGCGATCATGGGAGCCACGCAGCTCGGGATCGCCGTGCCGAACTTCTGGTTTGCCATGCTGCTGGTCCTTGTCTTCTCAATCGGGCTCAGATGGTTCTCCGCCGGCGGATTTCCGGGGTGGGAGGCGGGCATACTTCTCAGCCTGAAGGCGCTGACGCTTCCGGCAATTGCGCTGGCGCTTCCGCAGGCGTCGATCCTGGCTCGCGTCATGCGATCCTCGCTGCTCGACACGTTGCACGAGGATTTCATGCGCACGGCCCGGGCGAAGGGGCTGAGCGCCGGCCAGGCAATCCGCCACCACGCGCTGCGCAACGCGCTGATCCCGGTCATGACCATCATAGGTCTGCAATTCTCCTTTCTCCTCGCCGGCGCCATCATCATCGAGAATGTGTTCTTCCTGCCGGGTCTCGGCCGGCTGATCTTCCAGGCGATCGCGCAGCGCGACCTTATCGTGGTGAAAAGCGTGTTGCTGTTGCTGGTCGCCGCCGTCGTCATCGTCACCTTCGCGGTCGACCTCGCCTATGCTGCCATAGACCCCCGCCTTCGCCGGAGGACGCCTTGACAGTCGAACCGGCGACCGACCCACACGTGCGGCGGGCGTCGCCCTTCGTTCACCCCAGCCTTGTGGTCGGTGCGCTGATCACGCTTGCGATCGCCGGCGTCGCCTTGCTGTCCTTCGTGTGGACGCCTGCCGACCCCACGCGGATGGCAATCACCGACAGGCTGCTACCGCCGGCGAGCGAGCATTGGTTCGGCACCGATCATTTCGGCCGCGACGTTCTGTCAATGATCATGGTCGGCGCGCGCAACTCGATCGCCGTGGCGCTTGTCGCGGTGGGCATCGGGGTCGGCGCCGGCGTGCCGCTCGGCCTGTTCGCGGCCGCCCGCGGCGGCTGGCTCGACGATGTGGTCATGCGCATCAACGACCTCGTCTTTGCGTTCCCGGCCCTGCTGCTCGCCATCATGATCACGGCGCTTCTGGGCCCGGGCGCGGTCAACGCGATCCTCGCCATCGGCATATTCAACATTCCCGTCTTCGCCCGATTGACACGCGGCGCGGCTCTTTCCTTGTGGACGCGCGAATATGTGCTCGCTGCGCGCGTTGCCGGCAAAGGCGCAGCGCTTATCTCGATCGAACACATTCTGCCGAACGTTCTCAACACCCTGATTGTGCAGGCGACCATCCAGTTCTCGCTCGGCATCCTCGCCGAAGCCGCGCTCTCATATGTCGGGCTCGGCACACAGCCTCCCATGCCGAGCTGGGGACGGATGCTCGCAGAAGCACAGACGCTGATCAGCCTGGCGCCGCACCTGGCCATCTTCCCTGGCCTCGCCATCGTCATAACCGTCCTCGGTCTCAATCTGCTCGGAGACGGATTGCGCGACATCCTAGACCCCAGACTCCGACGGGCGCGGTAGTGGAATGAGCCTGCTCGACGTCGAGAACCTTAGCGTCCGGATCGGGTCGACCTCGATCCTCAAGAATGTCTCGCTCACGCTCGGCGCCGGTGAGGTCCTCGGACTCGTCGGCGAGTCCGGTTCGGGGAAGTCCATGACGGCGCTCTCCATCATGCGCCTGTTGCCGCAGCACGCCGTGGCCAACGGGCGCATCGCGCTCGCCGGCGAAGAGCTTTCCAGCCTCGGCGAGGCCGCGATGTGCGATCGGCGCGGCCGCGTCATGGGAATGGTGTTCCAGGAGCCGATGAGCGCGCTTAATCCGGTGAAGACGATCGGCGATCAGGTGACGGAAGCAGTCCGCGTTCACCGCCTCGCGTCGGCGGCCGATGCGGAGCGCATGGCGAGCGAGACGCTCGACCGCGTTGGGCTCCCGGCCGCGCGCTTTCCCCCCACCCGCTACCCCCACGAGCTTTCCGGCGGCCAGCGCCAGCGCGTCGTCATCGCGATGGCGATCGTTCTTAAGCCGAAGCTCCTCATCGCCGACGAGCCGACAACGGCGCTCGACGTCACGACACAGGCGCGCATTCTCGACCTCTTGAAGCGCCTGGTCCAAGAGGACGGCGTCAGTCTCGTCCTGATTGGTCACGACCTCGCAATAGTTGCGGAGATGGCCGACCGGATCGCAATCATGAAGGATGGCGAGGTAGTGGAAAGCGGCGAGACGGTGAAGCTCTTCCGCACCATGCGACACCCCTACTCGCGGATGCTGCTGGAGGCTTCTACCTACGTCTCGCGCCGGTCCCGCCGGCTCAAGGCGGGGGAAGGGCACGACACGCCGATCCTCGACGTGAAAGGAGTGGTGCAAGAGTTCCGCCAGGGCCGGCGCACGCTCTTGCGCCCCGCCGCCACATTTCGCGCCGTCGACCAGGTCGGTTTCACCATCCGCCGCGGCGAGAATGTCGGGCTGGTCGGCGAATCTGGCAGCGGGAAATCGACGCTCGCGCGCATCGTGCTTGCGCTCGACAAGCCGCGAGCCGGCGCCGTCGTTCTCGACGGCGCCGACTTCCTGGCCAGCCGCAGACGCGAACGTCTGGAGCTTCGCCGTCACATCCACGCAGTATTTCAGGACCCCTACGGCAGCTTCGATCCGCGCCACAAGGTCGCCCGCCTCGTCGCGGAGCCGTTCCATCTGGATGCCACCAAGCCGGGCGCGGGAGAGCGGCGCAAGCGGGTGGAGGAAGCCCTCGTCTCCGTGGGCCTGACACCGGGGGACGCCGACAAATACCCGCATGAGTTCTCCGGGGGTCAGCGTCAGCGCCTGGCTATCGCGCGCGCGCTGATCACGCGCCCCTCGCTGATCGTTCTCGACGAGGCGGTATCAGCGCTCGACGTGTCGATCCGCGCCCAAATCCTCGACCTGCTGGCAAGCCTCAGCGACAGCCTGGACGTTTCCTATCTTTTCATTTCGCATGACCTGACGGTGGTGCGCGCGATCACCGACCGCGTGCTGATCATGCAGAACGGCCGCATCGTCGAGCAGGGGGAGACCGAAGAGGTCTTTGCCAATCCGACGCATCCTTATACGCAGTCCCTGCTTGCGGCGACGCCCAACCTGGAGCGCGCGCTGGCCGCAAGAGACACCAGGACCCGAGCTCAATGATCCCTTTTGACAGCGAACAAATCTTCGTCGGCGGGACGTGGACGGAGGCGGCGGCGGGGGAAACGCTGGAGGTCGAGGATCCGTCCACCGGGGAAATCTTTGGGAAGATCGCTCGCGGCGGAAGCGACGACATCGACCGAGCGGTCGCGGCTGCGCGCGCGTCGCTCAAAGGAGGATGGGGCCGCGCCACCGCAGTGGACAGGGGGCGCTGCCTCGCACGGATCGGCGCGCTCGTCACCGAGCGGCTCGACATGCTGGCGGAGCTGGAAGCGCGCGACGTCGGCAAGCCGTTGACGCAGGCAAGGGCCGACGCGGTCGCGCTCGCCCGCTACATGGAGTTCTACGCCGGCGCTGCCGACAAGATTCACGGCGCAACCATCCCCTATCTCAACGGTTACACCGTCTTCACATTGCGCGAGCCGCACGGGGTCACGGGTCATATCATCCCGTGGAACTATCCGATGCAGGTCCTGGGGCGGAGCGTTGGCGCGGCGCTCGCGATGGGGAACGCCGCGGTGCTCAAGCCGGCCGAGGAGGCGTGCCTGACGGCGCTCGCCTTCGCACGCATCGCGGAGGAGGCGGGGCTTCCCGCCGGCGCGCTTAATGTAGTGACCGGTCTTGGCGAGGAAGCCGGCGCGGCGCTGGCGGCGCATCCCGGGATCGACCACCTCTCGTTTACGGGGTCGCCCGAGGTCGGCGCGCTGGTGCAGGCGGCGGCAGGCCGAAACGCGGTGCCGGTCACCCTGGAACTCGGCGGAAAATCGCCTCAGCTCGTCTTCGAGGACGCCGATCTCGACGAGGCGCTCCCCTTCCTGGTGCGCGCCGGCGTACAGAACGCCGGCCAGACCTGCTCGGCCTCGTCGCGCATCCTCGTGCAGCAGGATGTGCACGATAGAGTGGTCGAGCGTCTTTCCGATGCCTACCAGGCGCTCCGCGTCGGTCCTGCGCTTGACGATCTCGACGTCGGCCCGCTGATCTCGGCGCGGCAGAAGGAACGCGTCGAGACCTACCTGGCGATGGGCCGCGCCAACCGGCCGCGGATCGTGGCGGAGGGGACTATCGTCGACGCAGCGCCCGCGGGCGGTCACTACGTGCGCCCTGCCCTGATCGCCGACGTCGTTCCGGACCACGCCCTGGCGCAGGACGAGATCTTCGGACCGGTGCAGGTGGTCATCCCGTTCCGCTACGAGGACGAGGCTGTCGCCGTCGCCAACGGAACGCCTTATGGTCTTGTAGCGGGCGTCTGGACGAAGGATGGCGGCCGGCAGTTCCGCATGGCGAGAAGGATTCGCGCCGGCCAAATCTTCATCAACAACTACGGCGCCGGCGGCGGCGTGGAGCTGCCGTTCGGCGGGGTGGGAAAATCCGGCCACGGGCGCGAGAAGGGATTCGAAGCGCTATACGGTTTCTCCGTGCTGAAGACCATCGCGGCTCGTCACGGCTGAGGGTTGGGTGGAAGGAGAGAGTCGTGCGGCTTGAGGGAAAAAGAGCGATCATCACCGGCGGTGCATCCGGCTTCGGCGCCGGAATTGCCGAAAAATTCGCCGCCGAGGGAGCGCGCGTTGTAATCGCCGATCTCAACCTCGACGGCGCCAAGCTCACGGCGGAGAAACTCAGGGCCTCCGCGTCGGCGGTCCAAGTCGACGTCTCCGACGAGGCGAGCATGGCCGCGATGTTTGAGCACGCAGCAAACGCGTTGGGAGCGATCGACATCCTCGTCAACAACGCCGGCATCGGGCATGTCCCGCAGCCCCTGGAGGATTTCGCAGAGGACGAGTTCGACCATCTGTTCTCCGTGAATGCGAAGTCGATCTACCTCGCCGCGCGCCATGCGGTGCCGCGCATGAAGGCGGCGGGCGGCGGCGTCATCCTCAACATGGCGTCGACCGCCGGCGTCAGCCCACGCCCGCGGCTTACCTGGTACAACGCTACGAAGGGCTGGGTGATAACGGCCACGCGATCGATGGCGGTGGAGCTGGCGCCCGCAAAGATCCGCGTCAACGCCCTCAATCCGGTGGCCGGCGAAACACCGCTGCTGAAGACGTTCATGGGTGAGGATACGCCGGAGGTCCGCGCCAAGTTCCTGGCCACGATACCGCTCGGGCGATTCTCGACACCTGAGGACCTCGGCAACGCCGCCTGTTTCCTCTGCTCCGACGAAGCAAGCATGATCACCGGCGTTTGCCTGGAGGTCGATGGCGGCCGCTGCATCTGAGGCGGCGATGTTGGCCGAGGGATCGACCTACGAGGAGATATCAGCCCGGTTCCGATGGCGTATTCCGGAGCACTTCAACATCGGTGTCGACGTCTGCGATAAATGGGCCGACACGAATCCAGAGCGCGTCGCAATCGAATGGATTCTGCAATCGGGCGCGACGTCGCGCTACAGCTTCGGCGATCTGAAGGGTCTTTCAAACCGTCTCGCTAACCTGCTGCGCGCCAAGGGTGTTTCGCGCGGCGACCGCGTCGCGATCCTACTGCCGCAATCGCTCTACACTGCTTTCGGCCATATCGCAGTCTACAAGCTCGGCGCCATTGCGGTGCCGCTTTCAATTCTGTTCGGCGTAGAGGCGCTGCAGTATCGTCTCGCAAATTCCGGCGCGTGCGCCGTGCTGACCGACGGCGAGGGCATGCAGAAGCTCAGCGATATCAAGTCGGCGCTACCGGAGCTTGAGACGATCATCGTAACCAACGGCGACGCCGGCGACGCCGTCAACCTTCACGCCGCCCTCGCCGAACAATCGGAGGCGTTCGTGCCGGAAGAGACACGGGCCGACGATCCGGCGCTCATCATCTATACGTCCGGCACGACGGGCCAACCGAAGGGCGCGCTGCATGCCCATCGGGTGCTGCTGGGTCACCTGCCCGGCGTCGAGATGAGCCACGGCTTCTTTCCGCGCGCAGGCGACAAGATGTGGACGCCTGCCGACTGGGCGTGGATCGGGGGGCTGATCGACGTGCTCCTGCCCGCCCTTCACCACGGTGTCACGGTCGTCGCGCATCGATTTCAGAAGTTCTCGGGCGAAGCAGCGTTCGAGCTCATCGCAAGGCATGGCGTGCGCAACGTCTTCCTCCCGCCGAGCGCGCTTAAAGTGATGAAGGCAATCCCCAACGCCGAGCGGCGCTGGCCGCTGGCCATGCGCAGCGTCGCCAGCGGCGGTGAGACCTTAGGCGCGGAGCTTCTCGATTGGGGCCGCCGCGTGTTCCGCGTATCAATCAACGAATTCTACGGACAGACCGAATGCAACATGGTCGTCTCGTCGTGCGCGGCGATCATGACGCCACGCCCCGGTTGGATGGGCCGGCCCGTCCCGGGGCACCTGGTTGAGGTGATCGGCAGCGAAGGAGATGTCATGCCGCCCGGAGATCTGGGGGCGATCGCCGTCAAATGGCCGGACCCGGTCGGTTTCCTCGGTTATTGGCGCGACCCCGAAGCGACAGCGGCGAAATTCGTCGGCGACTGGCTCGTTACCGGCGACCTCGGCAGACGCAGCGAAGACGGCTGGCTGCAATTCGTCGGACGCGACGACGACATCATAAACTCGTCCGGCTATCGCATCGGGCCGGGCGAGATCGAGGATTGTCTGATCGGCCATCCCGCCGTCCAGGCGGCCGGCGTGGTCGGCAAGCCGGACACCGATCGCACCGAAATCGTCAAGGCGTATGTCGTGCTGATGCCTGGCGTCACACCAGGCGGAGCCCTGGCGGAGGAGTTGAAGGAGCATGTGCGCACACGGCTCGCAGCGTACGAGTATCCGCGCGAGGTGGAGTTCCTCGAGGCGCTGCCCACCACGGCAACCGGCAAGGTGATCAGGCGCGAGCTGCGTCAGAAAGCGCGCGGCGGCGATACGTGATACGTGCCCAGGCTACACGCGAGGATCGCGCAGGATTTGCCGGATCTCTCTGAGAAGCGCGGCGGGATCGTACGGCTTCGGCACGCGCGGCAGCGGCTTAAACCTCTCCGGCAAGTTGACTGACCCGTAGCCGCTCACGAAGAGGAACGGCGCTCCGCGCGCCAGAAGCTCGTCGGCCAGTGGATAGACCATCTCGCCATTCAGGTTGATGTCGAGAATGGCAAGGTCGAATGCCTCGCGGCGCGCGGCTTGCAGGGCGACTGCCAGCGTGGTGAACGGCCCAACGACCGAGCAGCCGTTCAAGCGCAGCTCCTCCTCAAGCAAGAGGGCGACAAGAAATTCGTCCTCGGCGACGAGGACGCGCAGTCCCTGCAAACTGTCACCAGCCTTCAAGCCACTGCCCGTCTGAGTTCCCAACGTACGGTTCAGAAGGGAGCGGCGGCTTCACGCGGCGAGCTCATCCAGCGGTATGGCAATCTCACAGTCCAGCCCATCCTCTGCAAAGTCCAATCGAACGTGGCCTCGCAAGTCGGACGCCAACGCCCGTTCGAGCAGCAGCCGACCGAACCCGCTGCGGGTAGGAGGAGTCACCGGCGGCCCCCCCCTCTCACTCCAGCGGATGCAAAGCTCCTTTTGCGGAATATTCGCTTTCCAGACGACTTCCACGGAGCCCTTCTTGGAAGACAGTGCACCGTATTTCGCGGCGTTGGTCGCCAGCTCATGGATGGCCATTCCGAGCGTCAAGGCGCATCTCGGGTTCAGCGCTATGGGCGGCCCCGAGACGCGCACATTGCCTCCGTCTTCGCCGCGGTAGGGCGCCAGCTCGTCGAGCAGCATCGTTTCGAAGGAGACGCCCGACCAGTTCGCCTCCGCCAGGCGGCCGTGCGTTTGCGCCAGGGCACGGATGCGCGCGTCGAAAGTCTCGCTTGCTTCCTCGGCGGACTGGGCTTTTGAGAACGACTGCCTTGCGATCGAGATAACCGTCGCTAGCGTGTTCTTCACCCGATGGCTCAACTCGGCAACGAGCAGATCGCGCTGCAGCTCGGCCTGTTTGCGCTCGGTAATATCGACGGTGGCGCCGAGCATGCGCACCGGCTGACCATCGCTGCGCAATACGACGGCGTTGGTGAATATCCAGACCACCTCCCCGTCGGATCTCAGGATGCGGAACTCCAGCTCATATGGGGCATCCTCCTCCAACGTCCGGGTAATGGCGGCGTAAACGCGCTCCCGGTCGTCCGGATGCACCAACGACCTGAATCCCTCAACGGTGGAATCGAATTCTTCCTTCGCCACCCCGTGCATGCCGTAGAGCGATTCCGTCCAAGAGACGCCGTTGCTGGCAATGTCCCACTCCCAAAGGCCAACCTTTCCGGTCTGTGTTGCGAGCCGGAACCGCTCTTCGTTCTGACGCAGCTCTTCGTCCCCGCGCATCCGTTCGACACTGAAGCCGAGTTGCCGCGCGATCGTGACCGCAAGATCGACCTCTTCAGGCGCGAAGGCATGCGGCGCCTCGTAGTAAGTCATGAACTTGCCAACCAGCTTTCCCTTGGAAACCAGCGGAATGAAGGCCAGCGCGCCGATGCCTTCCCGTTCAATTGTGGACCTTAGCGCATCATCGAGCTCGGCCGCTTCGATATCGTCGATCAGGATCGGCTGCGGGGACCGTTCATCCGGAGTCCATGGCGAATGACCGTCCACGGCTCTACGGTAACCGTCGGACAATCCGCGCCAAGCAGTGAACCGCATCACTCCCGCTTCGTCGAACAGCAGGATCGATGCGCGATCACACCGCAGCGCGCGGTGAATCGCGTCAAGTGCGGACTCGTAGACGTCGGTCAGCGACTCAGCGCGATGCAGGCGATCGGTGAATTGATAGAGCGCCGCCTGCTCTTCGATGCGTCTTGCCAACGCCTCCTCAGCGCGCTTCCGTCCGCTGACGTCGCGGGCGATCTTCGACGCTCCGACGATGCGCCCCTCCTCGTCCTTCACTGGTGAGACGGTCAAGGAAATATCAATCAGATGACCGTCTTTTCGGCGCCGCACGGTCTCGTAGTGCTCCACCCGCTCGCCGCCGCGGATGCGCCTGAGGATCTCCGGTCCTTCGTCCCGACGATCAGCGGGAATAAGGAGTGCGAT
>CAZARE010000411.1:0-3513 GCA_964487455.1 uncultured Propylenella sp. | reverse complement strand
ATCGTCGAGATTCAGCTGGAGCGGCTGAAGAAGCTTCTGGAAGACCGCAAGATAGCGCTTCAGCTCGACGAGAGCGCGCTCCAGTGGCTGGCCGAGCGGGGCTACGACCCGGCTTACGGCGCAAGGCCGCTGACGCGCGTCATCCAGAAGGAGCTGCAGGACCCGCTGGCCGAGAAGGTGCTTTCGGGCGAGGTGCGCGACGGCGACGAGGTGAAGATCACCGCCGGCTCCGACCGTCTGCTCTTCCGCCCGAAGCACGAGGCGGAGGAGGTGGCCGAGGCGGCCTAGGGAGCGCGGCCCTCTCCCCTTGTGGGAGAGGGTGGCCATCGGCCTTGGCCGTTGGTCGGGAGCGGGGTAAGCCCCGGCGCATGACCCTCGCCCAATACAACCGCTTCTGCGCCTCGCTGCCGCACGCGACGCACGTGGTGCAGTGGGGCGGCGCGCATGTGTGGAAGGTGGGCGGCAAGGTCTTCGCGATCGGCGGCTCGCGCGACGGCCCCGGGGCAGGTCGACGAGCGCTCGCCGTCACCTTCAAGTGCTCGCCCGCGTCGTTCGACATCCTCTCCGAGCAGCCCGGCCTCAGGCCCGCGCCCTATCTCGCCTCGCGCGGGATGAAATGGATTCAGCGCCAAACCGGCGAGACGATGGACGACGCGGCGCTCCGCGACTATCTGGCGGAGAGCCACCGCCTCGTCGCGCAGGGGCTGACGAAGAAGCAGCAACGGGAGCTAGGACTGGCGTAGGACCGAGGCGGTCAAGCGCGGGCATGACGGGCGCGCTGCGGGAAGGCAACGCCTGCTCCACCCTTTCTCGTCAGGCTCCGCTTACGACACTCGACGGCCGCGCCCGTAAGCCTCCTGGCTAACTCACTGGCGTCGGCAAGCGAATTCTGCCCGGCGCAGATTGAACCGCTGGCTTTTGCCGTTCCGGCATGCTGTGATTGAGGTGCGACGGGAGGCGTCTGATCCCCTGGGCAAGCGGGCATCAGACTTGCCGCGATGTGCGGAGCGAGGAGGGGATGAGCGTCAAGCTGAGGCTCCTGCTGCTTGTCCTTGTGGCGGCGCTTCCCGTGTTCCTGCTGACCGCTTGGTATGAGGTTGTGGACCGGCGGCAATGGCGGAGCGCGGCGGAGCAGCAGCTGCTCCGTTCCGTGCGGCTGCTCGCCGCGCAGCAGGACCAGTTCTTCCAGCGCGCCGATAGCACCTTGACCGCCATGCTGGTGGCGGTTTCCGACAGCTGGAGCGACACCGCGGCGTGCAACGCCTACCTGATCCGTCTGGCTGAGCGAAACCCCGCGTACACCGGATTCGGCGTGGCGACGCCGGACGGCACGATCGTCTGCAGCTCCCTGCCCGAGCGGCTGCTCGGAGTGAACCTTGCCGAGCGCGATTATTTTCAGGACGTGCTCGCCTCCGGCGGCTTCAGCATCGGCGGCGTGCAGACGGGCATCTCGTCGGGCCGGGCGATCGCGGGTCTCGCCACGCCGTTGCTCGACGAGGCGGGAAGCGTTGAACTCGTGGGCGTGTCCGGGCTCGACCTCGCCGGCCTTTCCGGCACCATTTCCGCCGCGGTCTCCTCTCCCGGCGTCGGCGTCGTGTTCGACGGCAACGGGACAATCGTGGCGCGCTCGCCGGAGCCCGAGCGCTGGGTCGGCCAATCCGTAACGCCGCAGCATCTGGAAGTTGCGAGGACGGGCGGGGGCGTCGTGGAATCGGAGGGTGTCGACGAGGAGCGCCGGCTATGGGCAGTGTCTGCCTTGCTGCCGCAGAAGGGCATCTATGCCAGCATCGGCGTGCCCGCTGCCGATCTCTTTGCGCAGGCCAACAGGCTGTTCTGGATGCACATCGGGCTGCTGTGCCTGGTGTTCACCGCGGCTGCCATCGCCGCCGTCTTCATGGGCGAGCGCGCCATCCGCCGTCCCATAGACGCGCTGGAGAGCGCCGTCGCCCGCCTCAGGAAAGGCGACTTGGCGGCGCGCAGCGTGGGTGTCGGTTCGGCGCCGGAGTTCGTTCATCTCGGCCAGAGCTTCAACGAGATGGCCGAGCGCCTGCAGGAGCACGAGGGGGAGCTTGCGCAGCTGGTTTCGCAGCGCGAACTGCTGATCCGCGAGATGAACCACCGCGTGAAGAATTCCTTGCAGATGGTGTCCGGCCTGATCGGGCTGCAGCGGAGCGCTTTCAGCGATCCGCACGTGAAGGCCAAGCTGGCCGACGCACAGGCGCGGATCGCCGCGATCGCGAAGGTGCACGAGCGGCTCTACACGGCCGAGCAGCTCGACCAGGTGGACGCCGGGCGCTATCTGGCGGAGCTCTGCCGCGAGATCACCGACTCCACGGCGCTGGAGGCGGCGGGCGGCGAGATCCGCTGCCGCGCGGACAACGTCGCCATGCCGCCGGACCAGGCCATCCCCCTCGGCATCATCGCGACCGAGCTTGCCACCAACGCGATCAAGCATGCCTACCCGGAGGGCGGCGGGCGCGTGGACGTGGAGCTTGCGGAGGAGGATGGCGGCTGGCGGCTCAGCGTGTCCGACCGCGGAGCCGGCGTGCCGGCCGGGTTCGAAGCGGAAGCGCACACGGGGCTGGGCATGAAGGTGGTGCGCGCTCTGACGCAGCAGCTCGGCGCGCGCATGGAGGTGCGGCGCTTGGAGCCGGGGACGGCGTTCGTCATCGTGCTCGCGGAAGCGGACGAGCCGGACGAGCCGGACGAGGCGGGCGAGCCGGGCGCAGAGGAGCCCGCGGACGAGGCGAGCGCGGCGCCGGCGGGCGCGGCGCAGGCGGGCGCGACGCTGTCGCCAATCCTCAATCCCTGATCCCTACTCCCCCCTCACTATTCCCCCCTTCACCATCCCTCGCTTCTTCCCCCACGCGATCGCCTCCGCGTAGGCCTCCCGCACGTCCTTGCGCGCCGCCAGGTGCCACCCCTGATCCTCCTGCCACAGGAACTCGAAGTAGGAGACGCGGGGCGGCGGCCGCTTCGCCGCCTCCGCCTCCATCTTCTCCTTGACCGCCGCGATATCGGCCCTGAGCTCGTCGCGCTCCTTCTTCGGCAGCGCGTCGATCGCCGCGTCGAACGCCGTGTCGCGCGCCCGATAGTACCGCTCGAAGCGCTTCATCACGCGCTTCATGCCGAGGAACACGATCTGCCACTCCGCCTCGCTCATGTTGGGGCAGTCGCCGAGCGGCCCGTGCACGATCGGCCCGTCGGTGGGGAAGCGCCCGAGGCAAAGGCGCCTGCGCCGGCAGGCCCGGTTCGGGCAGAGATGCGCGCGCCGCGACACCAGCGCCAGCACCGCCCGCGCCCGCATCACGTCAAGCGACCACTCGTCCCCCTCTTCCCACATGCGCCGAGGATAGGCGCGCCAGCGCCGCCGGGGATAACCTTTCCACACGACGCGCCCGCCCTCTCCCCTCGCGGGAGAGAGTGGCCATCGGCCTTGGCCGCTGGCCGGGAGAGGGGGAGGGGAACGCCCCACGACGCGCACCCACCCTCTCCCATGGGGAGAGGGTGTCG
>CAZARE010000410.1:0-2983 GCA_964487455.1 uncultured Propylenella sp. | reverse complement strand
GGTCGCGCGTCGCCTCATAGCAAAGCAGCCCGGCGATCTCGCGCAGCAGCTGGCGGAAAGTGCGCGTGGACGTGTCCTTCTTGCGCATGATCGTGAGCTTGTGCTCGACCAGCGGGTGGTCGACGACGGTGACGCCTTCGTGTTGTTGCTTTTGCATGTGCCCGCCTCCGTGTCGTCGCACGTTAATACATGGCCGGACGGGGACGGCAAAGGCGGCGCCGACCCTCTCCCCTTGAGGGAGGGGGTGGGTTGCGGAGCGACCCGGGAGAGGGGAGCTTCGCAATCAGACCTTGCGGCCGATCGCAGATCTCCCCCTCATCCGACCCCGCGCAAAGCGCGGGGCTACCTTCTCCCTCAAGGGGAGAAGGTTCCGGCGCTCATCACATCATGCTCGCGCCCACCCGCATCGGCGGCAGGGCGATATGGCCAGCGATGGTTTGCGCCACGTCGGCATAGGTGCGCAGGTGCCCCGCGTTGCGGCCTTCGATCTTCGGGCCGAAGGCCAGCACCGGGACGTTCTCCCGCGTATGGTCGGTGCCCTTGAAGGTCGGGTCGTTGCCGTGGTCAGCGGTGAGAATCACAAGATCGCCCGGCTTCAGCACCGCGATCAGCTCCGGCAGCCGGAGGTCGAACCGCTCCAGGCAGCAGGCATACCCGGCCACGTCGCGGCGATGCCCGTAGATCTGGTCGAAATCGATGAAGTTGGTGAAGACGAGGTCGCCGTCCTTGGCCTTTGACATCGCCTCGAGCGTTGCGTCGAACTGCGCCTCGTTGTCGGACGCCTTCAGGACCTTTGTGACGCCGCGTCCGGCGAAGATGTCGGATATCTTGCCGACGCCCCAGACGTCGCGCTGCATGGATGCCGCCAGATCAAGCAGCGTCTCGCCCCGCGGCGGCACGGCGAAATCCTTGCGATTGCCGGTGCGCTGAAACTCGCCCGGCCGCTCGCCGACGAAGGGGCGGGCGATGACGCGCCCGATCTTCAGCGGGTCGCAGAGCTTCCGCCCGACCTTGCAGACCTCATAAAGCCGCTCCAGTCCGAAATGGGTTTCGTGCGCGCATATCTGGAAGACGGAGTCTTGCGATGTATAGCAAATCGGCTTTCCGGTGCGGACATGCTCTTCGCCCAACTCCTCGATGATCTCCGTGCCCGAGGCGTGCTTGTTGCCGAGAATGCCCGGCAGCTTTGCCTCGGCAATCAATGCGTCGGTCAGCTCCTTGGGGAAAGCGGGAACCGTGTCAGGGAAATAACCCCACTCAAAAGGCACCGGTAGCCCGGCGAGCTCCCAATGGCCGGACTGCGTGTCCTTTCCCCTGGAAACCTCGCTGGCATAGGCCCAGATGGCGTCGGGCTTTTCGACGCGCGCGATGCCGGCGGGATGCGTACCGGTGGACGCTTCGGCGGCGCGGCACAGCCCGAGCCGATTCATCACCGGGATCGCGAGCGGCCCGGAGCGGCCGTCCTGGTCGGCGGCGCCGGAAGCGCACGCCGCGGCGACATGACCGAGCGTGTCGGCGCCCGCGTCGCCGAATTTCGCGGCATCCTTCGCGCCGCCGATGCCAACGGAATCCATGACGAGAAGAATCGCGCGCGCCATGTTGTACCACTTTCGCGACTGTGTGAGTCACAACCTCAAACGCGTCATTCTCGGGCGAAGCGGAGCGGAGACCCGAGAACCCAAGCCGATGTGCTGCCCCCTGGGTCCTCGGGTCAGTGCGTTCGCACCGCCTGAGGATGACAGTCCTTCAATGTCACATAGGAAGTGTCCGCGAAACTAGCTCCCTCCGCCGATCCGCTCATAAATGAGGCGGCTTTCCGCCGGCGGATCGCCGAGGCGATAGGCGCCGCGGATCGTCTCCGCCGCAGCAGCCGCGGAGTCAGCATCCTTGGCGTGGACGAGGCAGAGCGGCCGGTGTTCACCGACGGCATCGCCGATCCCGGCAAGCTCCGTCAGCCCGACGGAGTGGTCGATCTCGTCCTCCGCCCGGGTGCGGCCGCCGCCGAGCGCCACCACGGCAAGCCCCAGGGCGCGCGTGTCAATCGTCGCGACCGTCCCGGACTCCGACGGCGGCACGGCCTCCACTACAGCGGCGTGCGGCAGGTGCTTCGTAGGATGCTCAACAAAGTCGGCGGGGCCGCCGAGCGCACTTACCATCCTCTGAAAGATGTCGGCCGCTGCACCGCTTTCCAGCGCTTGCCCGACCATCGAGCCGGCTTCCTCGAGGGAGTCAGCGATGCCGCCCAGCGTGAGCATCTCCCCGGCGAGCGCCTTGACGACACCCTCCAGCCGCGGCGCACGTTCGATGCCGGTGAGAAACGCGACGGCGTTCATAACCTCCACCGCGTTGCCGGCAACCGAGGCGAGCGGCTCGTTCATGTCGGTGATAAGCGCGCTGGTCGTCAGTCCCGCGCCGTTGGCGACCTGAACCAGGCTCGCCGCCAGCTCCTTCGCGGCATCGTAGTCCGCCATGAAGGCGCCGGAGCCGGTCTTCACGTCGAGCACCAGCGCCTCAAGGCCGGCGGCGAGCTTCTTCGACAGGATCGAAGCGGTGATGAGCGCCACCGATTCGACCGTCGCAGTCACGTCGCGGATCGCATAGAAGCGCTTGTCGGCGGGCGCCAGATCGCCGGTCTGGCCAATGATCGCGCAGCCTGCCTCGGCGATCGCCTTGCGGAACAGCGCCTCGTCCGGCTGGCTCCTATAGCCGGGGATGGAATCAAGCTTGTCGAGCGTGCCCCCGGTATGGCCAAGCCCGCGGCCGGAGATCATCGGCACCACACCGCCGCACGCCGCCACGATCGGCGCCAACATGAGCGAGACGTTGTCGCCGACGCCGCCGGTGGAATGCTTGTCGAGCACCGGGCCTTTCGCATCCGGCCAGGCGAGCACGTCGCCGGAATCGCGCATGGCAAGCGTCAGCCCGACGCGCTCCTCCATCGTCATGCCGCGAAAGAAGACGGCCATGGCGAACGCCGCCACCT
>CAZARE010000409.1:0-2994 GCA_964487455.1 uncultured Propylenella sp. | reverse complement strand
ACCTCGCGCCCCCGATAGACGATTGCGGTGTCGACCCCCAGGCCGTGGAAGATCCCGGCGAACTCCACAGCGATGTAGCCGCCTCCGCCGATCAGGATCTTCGAAGGCAGCTGATTGAGGTGAAATGCCTCGTTGGAGGTGATGCAGAGCTCGTGACCGTCCAGCGCCCGGTGCGGATTCGGCCTCGCGCCCGTCGCGATCAGAATGCGATCGGCCGTGACGGTGCGGTCGAAGCGCTCGAGCCGTACGCGATGCGGGCCGGCAAGCGACACGCGCGTTTCCAGGAGCTCAGCGCCGGCCTTGGCCAGGTTGGCGCGATAGACATCCTCGAGCCGGCCAATCTCCTTGTCCTTGTTGGCGATGAGGGTTGGCCAGTCGAACTCGGTCGGGCCGACGCTCCATCCATAGGCGGCGCTGTCCTCGAACTCCTCGCGAAAATGCGAAGCATAGACGAGCAGCTTCTTGGGTATGCAGCCGCGAATGACGCAGGTGCCGCCCACCCGGTCCACCTCGGCGATAGCGACGCGTGCCCCCGCCTCGGCGGCGCGCCGCGCGGCGCGGACGCCGCCCGATCCAGCCCCGATGACGAAAAGGTCGTAGTCGCGGGCCACGGCCGCTACTGCTGCGGCGCCGTTTCCTCCGCCGCGGGTCCGGCGATGTCGCTCTGCAGCGCTCTCTGCTCTGCCGACGTCGCCGCGCGCAGCTCTTCGTGGACGCGCGCCTCAAGCTCGTCGGAAACGGACTTCGCCCACGCCTCCGCCGCGGCGGTCTGCACCGCGAGAAGCTGGCCATGCAACCGAGCGAATTTCTTGCCCGTGTCGGTGCTGTAGAACTCGATCAGGTCCCGCATCTCGTCATTGTTGAAACCGGAGGCCCAAACACGGGCGAGATAGGAGTCGAGCTCCGGCCGCCGGCTCACCAAGTCCACAGCCACTCTGTCGACAACGGCAATGATGCCGAGCTGCATCTGAGGATTGGCACGGATGAAGCCGTTCTTCGCCGCATCGGCGATGTTGGGAAGCAAGGAGTCGAACAGGCGCGCCGTGCCGGTAGTCTGCACAAGCTTGTCGGCGAGCTCCCGTGTCTCCGGCGCGAGTTCGGTGCTGATGATTTCGCGAACCGACGTTTCGTCCACCTCATCCGAATTCTGCGCGAACACCGGGGCGCCGCCGATGACCGCCGCCAAGGCAATAAGGGAAGCGGCAAGCGAGCGTCTCATATCAACCTCCGTCAGGCGGCCGCGCCGCCGCCGTCTAACCGTGAATGTCATGCCTCGATTTCCGAGACGCCCTCCGGCGAGGCAATGAGGGCGAGATCGGCGAAGCCCAGAAACAGGCCGTGTTCCACAATCCCGGGGATGTTGGCAAGTCTCTGCGCCAGCGCTTCTGGTTCTGGAATGCGGCCAAAAAATGCGTCGAGGATGCGGTTCCCGCCATCCGTCTCGTATGGTCCACCCCCGTGCCGCCTCAGATTGGCGGTCACAGTCAGCCCAAGCTCGGCGGCGGCGCGCTGGATCGCCCGCGCCGTTGCCGGTATGCCGAAGTCGACGACCTCGATCGGCAGCGGGTGGGCTCCGAGCATCTGAACGCGCTTTCCGGCATCGGCGATGACAATCATTCGCCTGGACGCTGCAGCGACGATCTTCTCGCGTAGCAAAGCGCCGCCGCCGCCCTTGATCAAGGCCAAGCCCGGCCCGATCTCATCGGCGCCGTCGACGTCGAGATCAAGCTCTGAAATGTCGTCCAGCGTCGTGAGCGGGACGCCCGCATCGTGGGCAAGCCGGGCGGTCGCCTTCGACGTCGCGACGCCGACGACCTGGAGCCCGTTGCTCACCCTCTGCCCGAGGAGGCTGACGAAGTGCGCCGCGGTCGAGCCGGTACCTAATCCGAGGCGCATTCCGGCTTCCACATGGGCAAGCGCCGCCTCGGCGGCACGACGCTTCAGATCGTCCGACATCTCCTCCGACACCGCTCCACCGACTGCCAGCCGCGATTAGCATGCGCGCTCCTAGCCACCAAGGCGGGCCTTCCCGCACTTGCGCTGGGCAGCGCAGCGGGATAGTCGCGCGGCGATGGCCCCTCCCCTCCTCGTCCTCGACCTGGACGGCACGCTGGTCGACAGCGCCCCAGATTTGCTGGCAACGCTCGACGCGGTGCTGCCCCGCCACGGCTTTCGCGCTCCGGCCGACCCCAGCCTGCGCGAGGGGATAGGCCATGGCGCCCGCCATCTGATCGAGGAAGCGCTGCGCCGACAAAGCGCGACTCTCGACGGGCCGGCGCTCGACGCCATCTATCGCGACTTCCTTGCCCATTACGAGGCCAACATCTGCCGCGGCTCGGGGCTCTATCCGGGAGCCGAGGGGCTCCTCGAGCGCTTCGCCGCGGCGGGATGGTCCTTTGCCGTCTGCACCAACAAGAGAGAGCACCTCTCCCGGCTGCTGCTTGGCGAGCTTGGCGTTGCGGAGCGGTTCTCCGCCATCTGCGGGGGCGACACCTTCGGCGCCTCGAAGCCCGACCCGGCGCACTTGCTGGAAACCATCGCAGCGGCGGCCGGCACCCGGGAGCAGAGCGTCATGGTCGGCGACTCCCAAACCGACATCGACACCGCCCGCGGCGCCGGCGTGCCGTTCGTCGGCGTGACGTTCGGCTACACGCCCGTGCCCATGACGACGCTCAGCCCCGATCTGTTGATCGACAGCTTCGACGCGCTGTCGCCGGAAGTGGCATTGAGGCTGCTGCCGGAAGCCGCCGACGCGCTGGGCAGTCCCCGCTCGGAGCGCGCCGCCGCTCCTTGATTTCACCCTCCGCCGCACCTATAGACCGCCAGCCAGACCGGCAGCCTCCGGGCGCGTAGCTCAGCGGGAGAGCACTCGCTTCACACGCGAGGGGTCACAGGTTCAATCCCTGTCGCGCCCACCATTCCTGCTTCCGCCTTGGCCGGCGCGACTTCCCGATAAAGCGCTGCATATTTTTCCGCCGAGCGGCGCCAGCCGAC
>CAZARE010000408.1:0-3137 GCA_964487455.1 uncultured Propylenella sp. | reverse complement strand
TCAGCCTGCCGCCATGGCCGCCGGGTTAAGGCGCTCGTTTACGGCGGTCCGGATGGCCTCGGCCACATCTTCCTTCGGAGCCGACGCGTCCACCACGACGCAACGATCCGGCTCGCGCTTGGCGATATCGAGGTAGGCCCTGCGCCGCGCCTCGTGCAGCGCCGGCCCGTCGCGCTCGAAGCGGTCTGGCGCCTCGGGACGCTTGCCGATGCGCTTCAGCCCGGCGTCCGCCGGTACGTCGAGGATCAGCGTCAGGTCGGGGCGGTCGTCGCCGACCGCGATCAGATCGAGCTCCGCCAGGCGCTCCGGCGCCACCCCGGACGAGCCCTGGTAGGCCCAGGTGGAATCGAGGAAGCGATCGGAGATCACCCACGTGCCCGTTTCAAGTGCCGGGCGTATGATCTCGGCGAGGTGGTCGCTGCGCGCGATGGCGAAGACCAGCGCCTCCGCCTCCGCCCCGAACGGCGCCACGCGGCCTCCGAGGAGAAGCTCGCGAAGCACCTCCGCCTTCGGGCTGCCACCCGGCTCGCGCGTCGTAAGCACGGAGATCCCCTGCCCCGTCAGCCATTCGGCCAGGCGCCCGGCGTGCGTGGATTTGCCTGCTCCCTCGCCGCCTTCGAGCGTGATGAAGCGCCCGCGGGGCTTCACAGCCAGCCGAAGAGCAGCTCGCCCAGCGCGTCCAGCGCACGCGAATGGAGCGGGCCTCTTGCCACGGAGCCGGCCGTGTAGAGGGGGATCTCCTGGATCAGGCGGTCCCCGCTCCATACCTTGAAGGCGCCGACGCGGACGCCCTCCTCAACCGGCGCTATAAGGGGGCCTTCGTAGACGGCGCGGGCGCGCAGCCTCTCGCCGGCATCGCGGGGCACCAGGATGCGGACCGCGCCTTCGGCCTTCAGCGGTACGTAACCCACCTCTCCGCCGTAGACCGACGCCTCGGCCACCACTTCACCCTCCTCGAACGCGGTCACCTGCAGGAAATTGCGAAACCCCCAATCGAGGAGCTTGGTGGCTTCGACGACTCGCGTAGCCTCGGACTCCAAGCCGGCGAGCACCAGGATCAGGCGCTGGTCGTTGCGCTGCGCCGAAACCGCGATGCCGTAGCCGGATTCCTTGATGTAGCCGGTCTTCAGCCCGTCGACGCCGATGCCGTTGCCGAGCAGCGGGTTGCGGTTGCGCTGGTTGATGTTGTTCCAGGTGAACTCCGGCTCGGCGAATATCCCGTAATATTCCGGATAGGCTTGGATGATGTGGCGCGACAGAATCGCCAGGTCGCGGACCGTCGTGTACTGATCCGGGTCGTGCAGGCCATGCGCGTTCTGCCAGCGCGAGTTCCGCAGGCCGAGCGTTGCGGCGCGGCGGGTCAGGCGATCGGCGAACGCGGCTTCCGACCCGGCGATTCCTTCCGCCAGCACGATCGCGGCGTCGTTGCCCGATTGCACGAGGAGCCCGCGGAGCAGGAAGCCTACCGGAACCCTGGAGTGGATCTCTGCGTACATCGCCGAGCCGCCGGACGGCGCTCCCCCGCTTCGCCACGCGTGCTCCGAGACGACGAAGGAATCGTCCTCCGAGAGGCGGCCGGCCTTCAGCTCGCTGAACGCGTACTCTGCGGTCCCGAGCTTCGCCATCGAGGCGGGATGGAAACGTTCGTCGGCGGCTTTCTCGAAGAGAACCGTGCCGCTGTCATAGTCCATGAGGATTGCGTGAGGGGCCTTCGTGTCGAAGAGCTGCGCCCGCACCGCCGCCGGCTCGAATATCGCCAGGGCCAGCAGGACCGTGAAACCGACGGACAATCTCCAGAAACGCGTCACGACTCACCTGTGCTTTGCGAAAACGATATGCCGTATGAAACGCTGCGCCGGAGTCCAAATCAAGGGAGCCGGAAGAGCCGAGGAGATCGCGGCGGCGGCTCGGCTATTCCTCAGCTTCCTCGGCGGCTTCGAAGGCCATCACGATGCGCTCCGTCGCCGGAAGGGAGGTGGTCAGCGTGCGCATGGCGGCCTGCGCCGGCATCGGCGCGGGCTCCGCGGTGAAGGCGACGGCGTTCGCGGCGACCGGGTGGGTCGCCGCTGCCAGGATCACCTGCGGGCGTTCCGGCGGCGGTCCGTTGTAGGTGGCGAGCAGGGTCGCCTTGTCTTCGCCGGCGAGCGGCGCCTTGGCGATGTATTCGACCCGCACCCGCGTCAGCCCGAAGCGGCGGAAGCCGAGCAGCGCCGCGGTTTGCTCCGACACGTCGATCAGGCGGTCGTTGCTATAAGGCCCGCGATCGTTGACGCGCACGACGATGGAGCGGTCGTTGTTGAGATTGGTCACGCGCACGTAGCTCGGCAGCGGCAGTGTCGGATGCGCCGCCGATATCGCCGAGCGGTCGAAGATTTCCCCGTTGGCGGTCACGCGCCCGTGGAAGGCCTGGCCGTACCACGAGGCTTCGCCGATGCTGTCGTAGGTCGGGTCTTCCTGCGGCTCGTAGAGCTTGCCCGCCATCTCGTAGGGCTGGCCGACCCAGTAGCGCCCGCCCCCGCGGATGATCTCGGCATGTGCCTCCAGCACCTCGCGGTCGGGAACGGCGGCGACGGTCGGGTCGGCCTCCTCCACCACCACGAAGCCGTTCGCCACGGCGGTCTTCGCGTCCGCCAGCACGGCCTTCGGAGCTTGCCGCGGGATAATCTGCGCAACGGCATCTGCGCCCGGGCCGCGTTCCATCGAACAGGCGGCCAAGGCGGCGCTGAGACCGATCGATACGATGACGTGCGCGGACGGAAGAAAGGCGCACGCGGACCGGCTACGCGTCGGCTTCAAAACACCCCCTCAATACCCGGTCCATTGACCCGCGCCACACTGGCGCGTCCCGCCCGGGAACTCAGCTCGTCCGTCGTCGGCCTGGGCCGGCCGAGGCGAGCCGTTACGAATCTTTTACCGGGTGCTTAATGGGATGTCCAATCCGGGCAAAAGCGTGGCGGCGCCGTGCCGGCGGGCCAGAAAGGGTGCCGGCGTTCCCCCGGGGCCCGGGTTGCCACGACGGCCTTGCATGCCACATGAAAGACGCGACGGATGGGTGGCCGAGTGGTTGAAGGCACCGGTCTTGAAAACCGGCAGGCGGGCAACCGTCTCGTGGGTTCGAATCCCACCCCATCCGCCAT
>CAZARE010000407.1:0-9788 GCA_964487455.1 uncultured Propylenella sp. | reverse complement strand
GTGGAACACGCCTTTCATGCTCTCCACCTGGAAGATCGCGCCCGCGCTCGCGGCCGGCTGCACGATCGTCCACAAGCCAGCGGAGCTTTCGCCTCTGACCGCGCGCCTGCTGGTCGAGATCGCGGAAGAGGCGGGGCTGCCAAAGGGGGTGTGGAACCTCGTCAACGGCCTCGGCGAGGATGCAGGCAAGGCACTGACCGAGCATCCTGACATCAAGGCGATCGGCTTTGTGGGGGAGAGCCGGACCGGCTCCCGTATCATGCGCCAAGGCGCCGACACTTTGAAGCGCGTCCATTTCGAGCTGGGCGGAAAGAACCCGGTTGTCGTGTTTGCCGACGCCGATCTCGAGCGCGCGGCCGACGCCGCCATCTTCATGATCTATTCGCTGAACGGAGAGCGCTGCACGTCCTCCTCGCGGCTTCTGGTGGAGGCGACCATCTACGATGCGTTCACCCAGAAGGTGGCGGAGAAAGCGAAGCGCATCCCCATCGGCCACCCGCTCGACCCGAAGACTGTGATCGGGCCGCTGATCCATCCGGAGCACGAGAAGAAGGTGCTCTCATATTTCGAGCTTGCGAAGACCGAGGGCGCCACGATCGCCGCGGGCGGCGGGCAAGCCAAAGGGCCGGGCGGCGGCTGCTATGTCGAGCCGACGCTCTTTACCGGCGCAAGCAATGTAATGCGCATCGCGCAGGAAGAGATATTCGGACCGGTCCTGACGGCAATTCCGTTCAAGGACGAAGACGAAGCGCTCGCTCTCGCCAACGACGTCCAATATGGCCTGACGGGCTATCTGTGGACATCAGACGTCACCCGCGCCTTCCGTTTCACCGACGCCATGGATGCGGGGATGATCTGGGTAAACTCGGAGAACGTGCGTCATCTCCCCACGCCCTTCGGAGGGGTGAAGAATTCCGGCATCGGGCGCGACGGCGGCGATTGGTCCTTCGACTTCTACATGGAAACAAAGAACATCGCGTTCGCGACAGCACCGCATACCATCGCCAGGCTCGGCCGCTGACGGCGCAGCGTAACGGGAGGCCCAGATTGCCCCTACCGGCTAACAATCTCTATCCAGCGTTCAGCATTAGCAGGGTGAGCCATATCGACCTGGGGGTGACCGACCTCGCCAGGAGCCGCGCCTTTTACGTCGACCTGCTCGGGCTGCAAGTGACCGGCGAGACGGCGGATTCCGTGTATCTCCGAGCCATGGAAGAGCGCGGCCATCACTGCGTCGTCCTTAGAAAGATGCCAGAAGCGCGCGTGAATGCAGTGAGCTTCAAGGTATTCTCCGAGGACGACCTCGACCGCGCCGCGCGCTTCTTCGAAGAGAAGGGCATCGCGACCCAATGGGTCGAGCGGCCATACCAGGAGCGCACACTTCACTTCCGCGATCCGTTCGGCATTCCGATCGAGCTCTACCACCGGATGGAGCGGCTGCCCTACATCCATCAGAAGTACGCGATCTACAAGGGCGTCAAGCCGCTCAGGATCGACCATTTCAACTGCTTCTCGCCCAATGTCGACGAGTCGACGGCGTTCTACACGGAGATCGGCTTTCGCGTCACCGAATACACCGAGGACGAAGTTACCAAGAAGCTCTGGGCAACCTGGATGCAGCGCAAGGGCAACGTGCACGACATGGCCTTCACCAACGGGCACGGGCCACGGCTGCATCACTTCGCATTTTGGGTCGCTTCGCCGCTCAACATCATCGATCTGCTCGATGTGATGGCGACGACCGGTCACGTCGGCGCGATCGAGCGCGGGCCGGGCCGGCACGGCATCTCGAATGCCTTCTTCCTTTATATCCGCGACCCCGACAAGCACCGCGTCGAGTTCTATTCTTCGGACTACCAGACCGTCGATCCCGAGCACGAGCCGATCAAATGGGACCTCAAGGACCCGCAGCGGCAGACGCTGTGGGGCGCCCCAGCGCCGCGCAGCTGGTTCGAGGAGGGTAGCTTGTTCGAAGGCGCGGCGGCGCGAGCCCCCGATCTCGAAGCCCAGCCGATCATTGCGCCGTGACAGTCGAGAGGCAGCGGCCCACGGAAAGGAAGCTATGGGCATAGACAGTCGGATCGCGACATTTACGGCAGGCGGCCGCACTCGCTACGGCGCGATCACAAACAAGGGCGCGGTCGATCTGTCAGCGCGCCACGCGGGCAAATGGCCAACCCTGCGCGAAGTGATCGAGGCCGGCGCCCTACGACAGTTGGCCGAAGAGGCCGATGCGCTTCCCGCCGACTTTGCCCTTGATGCGATCACGTACGAGATACCGATTCCGTCGCCAGAGAAGATCATCTGCGTCGGCGTGAACTTTCCGGACCGGAACGCGGAGTACAAGGACGGGCAGAGCGCGCCGCAGAATCCCTCGCTCTTCGTCCGCTTCCCGCGCTCCTTCGTGGGACACGAAGCGCCGCTGGTTCGCCCGCCGGAATCACCACAGCTCGACTATGAAGGCGAGATCGCGGTCGTCATCGGCAAGCCCGGCCGACGCATCCCGCAGAGCGCGGCGCTCGATCACATTGCAGCGCTGACGCTCTGCAATGAAGGCTCCGTGCGCGACTGGCTTCGCCATGCGAAGTTCAACGTCACGCAGGGTAAGAACTTCGACCGATCCGGCGCGATCGGTCCCTGGCTCGTGCCGTTCATCGACGAGGCGCAGATCGCCGATATCGCGCTCTCCACACGGGTCACTGGCGAGCTGCGCCAGAGCGACCGGACAAGCCGCATGATCTTCTCCTTCCGCCACATCATCAGCTACATCTCTATCTTCACGACCCTCGTGCCCGGCGACGTGATCGTCACCGGCACGCCGACCGGCGCCGGCGCGCGCTTCGATCCGCCGGTCTGGCTGAAGCCGGGCGACGTGATCGAGGTGGAGGCCGACAGCATCGGCCTGCTTCGCAACGGCGTGGTCGATGAGGAGCTCGCCCGATGATGACGCGGGAGGAGATCGAGGACGCCGCCGCGCGACTGTTCGAGGCGGAGCGGAGCCGCCGTCAGATCCGCCTGCTCAGCCTCGACTTCCCGAACGCGACGATGGACGACGCCTACAAGGTCCAAGCGGCGCTGGTAGCGCGAAAGAGGGCGGCTGGCGGGTCAGTCAGAGGCTGGAAGATCGGCCTGACATCGAAGGCGATGCAATCCGCCCTCAACATCGACATTCCCGATTCCGGCGTGCTCTTCGACGATATGTTCTTCGACGACGGAGGGACCGTCCCCGCCGACCGGTTTATCCAGCCTCGCATTGAGGCCGAGATCGCATTCGTCATGAAGGCCCCGCTCAAAGGCTCCGCCGTCGCTATCTCAGACGTTCTCGACGCGACCGAATACGTCATCCCCGCACTGGAGATCCTGGACACACGCATCGAGCGCGTGAACGCGGAGACGAAGAAGGCTCGCACCATCTTCGACACGATCTCCGACAACGCCGCCAATGCCGGAATCGTACTCGGCGGGGAAAGGATCGATCCGCATCGGGCCGACTTGCGCTGGATCGGCGCGATCGTCATGCGCAACGGCGAAGTCGAAGAGACCGGTCTTGGCGCCGGCGTCCTGAACCACCCGGCCATGGGTATCGCCTGGCTGGCGGAGCGGCTCTTCGAGCACGGCATGGAAATATCGGCCGGAGAGGTCGTGCTCTCCGGCTCGTTCATCCGCCCGATCGAGGCTCGCCACGGAGACGCGATCGTCTCCGACTTCGGTCTATACGGAACCGTGAGCGTCGATTTCGCCTGAGGAAGAGCTCATGCCCGGACCGATCAACAGATTCAAATCAGCGCTTGCCGCCAAGCAGCCGCAGATCGGCCGTGGCTCGGCCTCGCTAACTCCTACGCGGGCGAACTTTGCGCCGGCGCAGACTTCGATTGGCTGCTAATCGATGGCGAGCATGCCCCCAACGACACACGTGGCATCCTAACGCAGCTGGGCTAGTTCTCTGGCGGCGCCTCATACTTCGAACGGAACAGATATGACTTCTGGAACGCCGGACCGCTCACAGCAAAGGAATATCCTTCTCATGCTCCTGGAGGTTCGCGAGGCGTTTCTGCAGAGCTTTCGGCCGATCCTCGCTCACTTCGGCTTGACGGAACAGCAATGGAGGGTGCTTCGCATTCTCGCCGAGCATGGCAAGATGGAACAGCGTGAGCTCGCCAAGCGGGGGCAGTTCCTCGGCCCGAGCCTAGTTGGGGTTCTGAAGAGGATGCAGCAACAGGGCGTCATCCGCGCGGCGAGCAGCGACGTCGACAGACGCCGACGTCTCATCTCCCTGACCCCGAAAGGGCGATCTTTGTCCAATCGCGCGCGCCCGCTGATCGAACGACAATACGGTCTCATCGCCCGGCATGTCGGAAGCGCTGAGCTAGACAGGCTCGGCGCCATACTGCGTGAGATCGATGGGAAGCTCGATAGGCCGATACCCACTATCTCCTTCGGTTCCGGGGACCGCTCCAAGAGCTGAGCGGTCCGCCCCGCCCCTCGCTGCGACCGGCCAAAAGACCGATTGAGCCGCGGCTCCGACGAATGGTGGGTTCCGTCACTCCGGTTTGACAATTCGATAACATGTTAATATTTTGGCTCGATTACGGAGGAAGCGGCCATGGGTAAGCTGGAAAAAGACGGCATGTCTCGGTTGTCGAATGAGGGCGTGTGCGTCGACAGAATAAATCCCAACATCGGTGCCGAAATAGGAAATATCGACTTACGGTCGCCCCTGAGCGATGCCGACTTCGATTCCATTCACACCGCTCTGGTGGAGCACGAGGTTCTGGTCTTCAGGAACCAGGACGTATCAACCGACGAGTTCATGACGTTCGGCCAGCGATTCGGCGAGCTTTCCGTACATCCCTTCTCCCCCAACATGGAGGAAAAGCCCGCCGTTATCGTCCTTGACAATCACGGCAAGAACCCACCGCGATTGACCGACGTTTGGCACAGCGACGAGACTTTCCGCGCTGCCCCGCCGATGGGGACGATCCTGCGCTGTCGCATCTCGCCCAGAATCGGAGGCGATACGCTGTTCTGCAGCATGACCTGCGCCTATGAGGGCCTCAGCGATCGGCTGCAAAAGCTGATCGAAGGCCTTGAGGCAGTCCACGATTTTCTGCCCTTCCGCATGCTGTTCTCCGACACCCCCAACGACCGTGCGAAGCTGCGGGCGATCGAAGATCAGTTCCCCAATCCCCGTCACCCTCTGGTGCGGATCCATCCGATCAGCGGCCGTAGAATACTCAACGTCAATCGGCAGTTCACCAAGCACATAGTCGGCATGTCAGAGCAGGAGAGTCGATCCCTCCTCGAGCTCCTATTCGCCCAAACGACCATTCCGGAATATCAGCTCCGTGTAAGATGGGAGAAAGATCAAATCGTCTTCTGGGACAACCGATCGACGCAGCACTATGCCGTGCATGACTATTTTCCGCAGCGACGCCGCATGGAGCGGATTACGATTGTTGGCGATATTCCGATCGGCGTGAAGGCAAGCGATACCGCGCCCAGCGCTACTAAGAAGACCAGGTCGCTTCGCACCGAGGGATTGGAAGCGGAAGAGGCCGCTGTGCCTGTTCGTCAGCACGAGCGCACGTGACTATTGTTCGCCTGGTCGCCAGTGCCGCCGGGCGGTCACGTTCTGCCGCCGCTTCTTTACGTACGTTCTCAACGTAGCGAAGTGAGATGCATCCGCAGCTAGTCGATCCCGAGGCATCGGATCGCGACCTCTGCCGCCTTGGCGGAGATTGCGGCGCCCTTGAGACGCGCGGCATCGTTGTCGGCGCGGGTCAGCATCCAGCCCAGCAAGGCGAATGCACGTAGCGACGTGAAGAGAGGCAGAGCTTCGACATCCGCATCGCTCAAAGACCTCTCCGAACCATATCCTTCCAGCAACGCATCTTCGATCGCCTCGTAGAGCGTCTCTTCTCGATTCTGGTAGAGAGCGACGGCGATGTCGTACATGTGCCAGCCGAAGCCACAGTCATCGAAATCAATGATCTGAATCGCATCCCCGCTGACCAGCACGTTCTCCCGAACGGGGTCGGCATGGATGAGCCCGAGCCTCCTCTCGCTTGTCCCGTAGCTCTTGAGCGCCTCGACTGCTCTCTCCCGTGCCACAGGCATTTTCTCGCAGAGCACTTGTGGCAGTAGCGGTGAATTCTCAAACACACCCCAGAGGGGGCGGGCGCCGAAGAAACCTTCGAAATCCCATGCGTGCCGCTCGAAGCCGACCGGCCGCGCCCAGCCCGCTGTGACGTTGTGCATGCGTGCGATCGTTTTCCCGAGAAGCCGAAATACACGCTTTGCCTCTGCCGGCTCGAGACCGAGAGGGACACGGCTTTCTCCAAGAGGCCGTCCGTCCATCCACGACAGGCAATCCACTTGCCTCGGCTCGGGGAGATCCTCGGTGGCAACCAAGGCAAACAGGTCTCCCGTCTGCGTCGCATAAGGGACCGGCGTCTCTATGCCGCTTTCCCGCAAATGCGACATCCATTGCAGCTCCGATCGAAGCGCGGCGTCGGTGTGGTAGTTCAGCCGATGGACTCGTAGTGCGCATGGGCGGCCGCCGGGCAAGGTGGCCCGGAAAACCGCGTTCTCACGGTGCTTCAGGAGAAGAGGCTCGCAGTCATGGGCGCCCCAGGACTTGAGCGCGTGCCGCGCCAACTCCGTCGTCTGCGTAAGCGTCTCCGTCCGTGGACGCTCCGCGACGCCGATCACGCAGCCCTACCCTCGCTGATCTCGTCGAGAGATTGGTCCAGCGTCGCCGCCAGCATCTCAGCATTCCCCCGGCTGAACGGCATCGGCGGTCGCATCTTCAGTACGTTGCCGTAGATTCCGCTCTTGCCGATGAGAACTCCGCGATGTCGCATCGTGTTGACGATGCGATCGGCGAGCTCCGGCGCCGGCTCTTGCGTTCCTCTATCTCGAACGATCTCGGCCCCGAGGAAGAGACCGCTGCCGCGCACGTCGCCTATGCAATCATGGCGATCGGCCAGCCGGCCGAGGAGCTGAAGCGCGAATTCTCCGACCTCGCGGGCATTGTCCAAGAGGCTCTCTTCCTCGAGGACATCGAGTACCGCAAGGGCAGCCGCACAAGAGACCGGGTTTCCCCCGAACGTATTGAAGTAACGGAACGCGTCGCGAAAGCTTGACATGATGCCGGCGGACGTGACGACTCCGCCGATCGGATGCCCGTTGCCCATCGGCTTGCCCAGGGTGACGATTTCCGGAACGAAGCCCGTGCGCTGGTGTCCCCAGAAGTGGCCCGTCCGCCCAAAACCGGCTTGCACCTCGTCCGCAATCACTACACCGCCGCCCTGGCGAACCCTCCGAATGGCTGGATCGAAGAAGCCGGACCGCAGCCTCGGAACCCCTTCGTTGGCAAGGATTGGGCACACAATGAGCGCCGATACGCCGAACCCGGCGTCTTGCAGAGAGTCAATTGCGCCTCCGACGGCATCCTCAAAGTCCTCTCTGAAGCTACTCTGGTCCTGCCGATAGCTGTCGGGAGAAGGAACCAGCCTGACGTGCGGGGCGCGACCTCCGACAGGAGGTATGCGTGTGCTCAGCTGCGATACAGCGGTGGTATTACCATGATAGGTTGCGTCGGTTGCGATGACGCCCATCTGCCCCGTCCAAGCCTGGGCCATGCGCAGGGCGATATCATTCGCTTCACTGCCCGTGCATGTCAGGATGGCGGCGGAAAGGCTTTCGTCAAACGTCGCCGTCAACCTCTCGACGTAGTCGAGAATCCCAGTGTGCAGATAACGCGTATGAGTGTTGAGCGTGGACGCTTGCCGGCACAGGGCCTCAACCACCTTCGGATGACAATGACCCACGTGGGCGACATTGTTATAGACATCGAGGTATCGGTTTCCCTCAGCGTCGTAGAGCCAGACGTCCTGACCACGCACAATGTGGACGGGGTCATGATAGAAGATCTGAGACTTTGCCCCGAGCAGCCGTTGGCGGCGTTCCATCAATTCTGCGGTCGATTCGGACATCTAGCTATCGGCCTTTCGGGGCTGGAGCGGCGACGCGCTAGGACGCGACCGCTCCTTCTGGCTATCCGCCGTATAGACGATAGAACAACGGTGTTTCTACGCTATCAATTCTCAACTTCCGCGCCTTCCAAACCGCTGATGCCAGCGCGGGAGAACGTCGCGATTGTAGAGATCGCGGGGCGGCAGGCCGTCGAAGAGACTGCGCAGGTTCGCAAGCAGGCTGTCGCTCAGAGCCTGCATGAGTTCCTCCGAGTGACCGATATTGTGAGGCGTGAGGATGACGTTCGGCATCCGACGCAGCCGGCTGGCTTGGGGGAGAGGCTCCGTCGCGAACGTATCGAGCGCCGCTCCGGCGAGACGATTTTCCTCCAGGGCATCGGCCAAGGCGTCCTCGTCGACGAGGCCGCCCCGCGACGTGTTGACGAGAAACGCATTCGACTTCATGAGCGCGAGCTCGTTCTTTCCGATCAGATTGCGCGTCGCAGGCGTCAACGCGACATGAAGCGAGACGACGTCGCTTTCGCGCAGCAGCTGGGTCAGCGACACTTTAGCGGCCGCCACCCACGGCTCGCTGGCGGTTACGGCCGGATCGGCAAAGAGCATGCGCGCATTCCACGGCGCGAGCAGGGCGGCGGTCGCGCGCCCAATCCGGCCGAATCCGACCAGGCCGACCGTCTTTCCGCGCAATAGACGGCCATGGACGAGCGGCTCGCGCCAGCGGCCGGCCGCGAGCACCGCCTGCTTCTCGGGCAGCCTGTGCATGAGCGCTGCAATCAGCGCGACCGTGCCTTCGGCCATGCTGTCGACGCTCTCGGAAGGCGCGCCATGCCCAATGGCTATGCCGTGAAGTGTCGCAGCATCGACATCGAGGGGGTCCACGCCCATCGTCGGAAAGACGATGCTCCTCAGTCTTGTGGCGCGCATCATGCATGCGGCCGGAAAGCACGCGCGCGGCGTCAGCACAAGAATGTCGGCGCGCGCGATCAGATCTCCCCATTCCTCCGGCGGTGCTGGAGGGGACGCGACGTCATGGCCGGCGGCGACGGCAAGCTCCCGCGCTCGATCGAGCGCGTCGCGTAAGACTTCGCTCTCGGGGATGACGACGAGGAATCGTTCATCGAAATGCCGATCACCAGCGGGCATTTGACTTCTCGGTGCGTGCGAGCGCGGCGACCAGACCGTCGATCGGATTGCGACCAGCTCCGGCACAATCATGCCGGGCCCGCCGGCATTGCAAACTCGCCTCACGCCACTGCGCGCTCATGCCGGCGGGAACATGCGCCGCGGATCGCGTCCACGATCGTGGACGCGTCAGCGTGCCCGGTATCGCCCCGCCAGGCAATGTGCTGATCGGGGCGCACCAGCACGAGCTTGTGGCGGTAAGCGTCGGTGGCGAGCGCCCGGTCGATGTCGAGAAGAGCGATGGGCACACTCAAGCGGCGTGCGGCCTCCAGAATTCCGTCAACCTCAACGGAAGGATCGAACCGCAGGAGCGTGTAGTCCGCCGCCAGCGCATCGTAGAGAGAGCGCCCGTCGGGCAGCCAGAAATGCGGCAGCCTGCAGCCCGGCACTGTGGACGGAGTGAAATCTGCCATCCCATAGGGAGGCGGCGACTCCTCATCGTAGATGATCAAAGAAGACTTGTCGTAGTAGTAGCCGAAGTTGAGGCCGGCGCAGCAATATTGCTGAACGTTCAGGTCGTAAGCCGCCTTTCCCACGGCGGCGCGGGCTGCGGCACCTTCCGCTCCCTCCGCCTCGATCTCCTGCGGGACGGTTATGCGCTGCTTCGCC
>CAZARE010000406.1:0-2526 GCA_964487455.1 uncultured Propylenella sp. | reverse complement strand
GAGCAGGCCTTGGGCTTGTAGCCCTGTTGCAGCGCCTGGTTCCAGAAGGTGGTGAAGTCGGGCGGCAGCACCACGCCCGTGACGATCTCGCAGCCAGCCTCCTTGAAAGCGTTGATCTGAGCGGTGAAGTCGTCCGTCAGGTTCTGGTAGCGGCCGGGATCGGTCAGCGTGTAGCCCTGCTCGTTCAGTGCCGGCGGGAATCCCACATTGGGATCGCCCCAGGCATTGCCATCGGCGTCGTTGGGGAAGAGCCCGCCAACCGCTTTGTTGGTGTCGAGCTGGCCCCACATGTTGGTGAAGACAGCGATCACGTCCTCCAGCCCCCAGAAATAGTGGTAGGTCCAGTTGAACGGCTGCCACGTGCCGGGGTCGCCGGGATTACCTTGCCGACCGATGAAGTAAGGCTGCCACGGCGCCTTGGTGGAGACGCACGGCACCTCCTCGATCTCGCATTGCGTGGAGACCGGGTTCACAGTCTCGGGCGTGGAAGCGACAAGCATCAGGTCGACCTCGTTGTCGACGATCAGCTCCTTGGCGACCTCTGCAGCGCGGTTGGGATTGGACTGGCTGTCCTTGACGATGACTTCGATCGGATGGCTGGAGCCGCCGACGTCGACATTGCCGCCGGTCGCTTCCTGGAACACCTGCAGCGTAAAATTGTCCGCCGCGGCGAAGGGCGCCAGCGGTCCGGTCTGCGGGCTCACATAGCCGACCCTGACGGTCCGCGCCTGCGCCCTGACGGCCGGTGCGAAAAGCGGCGAGACGGCAGCGACCGCGCCGGCCGCGGCGGTCGTCTTGACGAACGTGCGGCGGTCGATCTTGCCGCCCTTGATGGTCTTCATGGCATCCCCTCCCAACTGGCTTCACGGTTCCAGGCGCGCCCAGAGCCCGGGCACTTGAACGGCCGGGTCGTCAACCCCTTCGCAGGGCACGTTGGGCCCGGTTGGCGACGCTTGACGCACCACGCATATTGTTCGATAGTCGAACAGTCGTTCGTTAATCGGCAATTCTCAGGCAGAGTCCTCGTGGTGTCAACGGAGACTTCGCGTATCCCGCCGACAAGGCGGCGTTCGTTCGAGGACCGGTCAGCCGGGGCATCCATTCCGGCGAGCGGGGCCGGCAACGATCGCGAATTCATGACGACGCTGGCCAAGGGGCTCACCGTGCTCCGCGCCTTTACGTTGCAGCGCTCCACCATGACGTTGTCGCAAACTGCGGCAGTCGCGGACCTGTCGCGCGCCACCGCGCGGCGCGTTCTGCGCACCTTCGTGGCGCTCGGCTACATCGAACAGAATGGGCGGCAGTTCTCCTTGACTCCGCGCGTGCTTGAGCTCGGCTTCGGCTACCTGTCGGCGCAAAGCTGGATCGAGCGGGCTGGCCCGGTCCTTAAGGAAATGAGCGCGCGCGTGCAGGAATCCTGCTCCGCTGCGATTCTGCAGGGCACCGATATCGTCTATGTCGCCCGCGTTCCCACGCGCCGCATTATGTCGGTCGCAGTGAGCGTGGGCTCGCGCCTGCCTGCGTTTCACACCTCGCTCGGCCGCATCCAGCTCGGTTTCATCGAGGACACGGAGGTCTGGCGGCGGCTCATGTCGATCAGGATCGACCCCTACACCACGCACACCATTACCGACCCGCAGGCGCTCTTCGACCGCATCAAGTCCGACCACGAACAGGGCTTCTCTATCGTCGACGAGGAGCTGGAGCGCGGGCTGCGCTCCGTCGCTGTGCCGGTGGTCGATCGTGCCGGCGATGTTGTGGCCGGCCTCAACGTCTCCACCAACTCGACGCGTATCACCCGCAATCACATGCGCGACCATTTCCTGCCACGGCTGCGGGAAGCGTCCGAGCAGATATCGAGCTTCATTCCCTGAGCCTCGTTTGGGGCTTGTGGCGCTTGTCAACGCCCGGCGGAGACCGTATCGTCCGGGTTCGCAAATCGCACAATTGTTCGATAATCGAACAGCGTAACTCGAATTGAACGAGGGGAGGGAACCGCATGGCAGAGATGGCACTGCAACAGGACGGCGACGCCAAGGTGGCCTTCGCCAAGAAGCCTGAGACGATCGCCGACGTGAAGGTCTCCCGCCCGATGAACGGCGAGGAGTACCTGGAGTCGCTACGCGACGAGCGCGCCGTCTATATCTACGGCGAGCGCGTCAAGGACATCACCGAGCATCCCGCCTTCCGCAACACCGCCCGGATGATCGCGCGCTTCTACGACGCGCTGCACGATCCGCAGAAGAAGGACAAGCTGACGCTTCCGACGGAGACCGGCAACGGCAGCTTCACGCACGCGTTCTTCCGCGCGCCGAAGACGCTCGAGGAATCGATCGCCGGCCGCGACGCCATCGCAGAATGGGCGCGCATCGGCTACGGCTTCGTCGGCCGTGCGCCCGACTACAAGGCGGCCTTCCTCGGCACGCTAGGCGCCAACTCCGAGTTCTATGAGCCGTACCAGGAGAACGCCAAGCGCTGGTACAAGTTCGCGCAGGAGCGCGTGCCGTTCGTCAACCACGCCATCAT
>CAZARE010000405.1:0-19965 GCA_964487455.1 uncultured Propylenella sp. | reverse complement strand
CGCAAGATCATCTTCATGATCTGGGCGGGCGGCGGCAACCCGCTCGGCAAGATCAACGCCATGAACCCCGGGCGCTATGGCATCGAGATCGCCACTGGCGGCAATATCCTCGCGGCCCTCGCAGCCTACAAGGAGCTCCCCGACATGGAGGGGGCCACCTATTACTACTACGAGATTCCGAGCAACCCGATGAACGACTGGCTGGTCGCTGAACACCAGGAGCGCTTCGGCTCGCCGCCCGACTTCTTCACCGCCGGCGGCATGGCAGCCGGAAGCGCCATCGTCACCGCCATCAAGAAGGCCGGCTCCACCGACACCGAGGCCCTGATCGCGGCCATGGAGGGTATGGAGTTCGACACCCCCAAGGGCAAGATGATCTTCCGCGAGGAGGATCATCAAGCGCTGCAGTCGATGTACCATTTCAAGATCAGGGTCGATCCCGACGTGGAGTGGGCCATACCCGAGCTGGTTCGCGAGCTGAAGATCGAGGACATGAACATCCCGATCCGCAATTGAGCGCCCCGGGCCGGACCGTCGAACAATCGAGGGTCCGGCCCGCCCTCGCGAGCGGCGTGCGGCGGCCGACCGGTCGGCCCAGCTGCAACCCGCCGCCCTGCTTGAGGATCGCCCGTGGCCGAACACGCCGTCCTTGAGACCCGCGATCTGACCATCCGTTTCGGCGGGCACGTCGCGGTGGACCACGTTTCCTGCGCCTTTCATCGCGGCACGCTGACAGCCATCGTCGGCCCCAACGGGGCTGGCAAGACGACATACTTCAATCTGATCTCCGGTCAGCTGCCGGCGAGCGCCGGGGAGGTTCTGTTGAACGGGGAGGCTGTCACCTCCATGCCGGTTGCGCGGCGTGCCGAGCGCGGCATCGGTCGCGCCTTCCAGCTAACCAATCTGTTCCCCAATCTCACCGTTCGCGAGAACGTGCGCCTGGTCATCCAAGCGCGCGCGGGGAAGGGCTTCGATCTTCTTTCCATGGCGGCCTCGCATACTGAGCTCACCGAGCGGGCGGAGCATGTGCTGGCGCGCGTGCGGCTTCTCGATCTTGCCGGACAGAGGGTGGCGGCGCTCGCTCACGGCGACCAGCGAAAGCTGGAAGTAGCGATGCTGGTCGCACTAGAGCCGGATGTCTTCATGTTCGACGAGCCGACCGCCGGCATGAGCGTCGCCGATGTCCCGGTGATTCTCGATCTGATCCAGGAGCTGCGCGGCGACGCATCGAAGACGTTCCTGCTGGTCGAGCACAAGATGGACGTCATCCGTAGCCTCGCCGACCGCATCGTCGTGCTTCACAACGGCGCGCTGGTGGCCGACGGCGAGCCGGCTGAAGTGATCGCCTCTCCCATCGTGCAGGAAGCATATCTGGGACAAGGAGCTGGCAATGGCTGAGCCGCTCCTGCGCCTTGCGGGCGTCCACACGCATATCGGCCAGTACCACATTCTTCAGGGCGTCGATCTCGATGTTCCGGAGGGGGAACTGGCCTTGCTGCTCGGGCGCAACGGCGCCGGCAAAACCACCACCATGCGGACCGTCATGGGGCTGTGGCGCGCCTCGGCCGGCACGATCAGCTTTGACGGTCGCGACATCACGGCGTTGCCGACGCCGGACATCGCGCGCCTCGGCATCGCGTACGTGCCGGAGAGCATGGCGATCTTCAGCGACCTGACCGTGAAGGAGAACCTGATCCTGGCGGCGGTCAGCGGCCCCATGGACCAAAGTCGGCTCGACTGGGTGTTCGCCGCCTTTCCTCCGCTCAAGACCTTCTGGACGCTGCCTGCCGGCAATCTTTCCGGCGGGCAGAAACAGATGCTTGCCGTCGCCCGCGCCGTGATAGAGCCGCGCCGTTTGCTCTTGATCGACGAGCCGAGCAAGGGACTCGCGCCGTCCATCGTGGCCGCCCTCGCTGGAGCGCTGCGCCAGCTGAAGGAGGGCGACACGACAATCCTGCTGGTGGAACAGAACTTCGCTTTCGCAAAGGCGCTCGGCGATACGGTCGCGGTAATGGACGACGGACGGATCGTCCATAGCGGCACGATGGCGTCGCTCGTCGGCGACGAGGACCTGCAGGAACGCCTCGTCGGACTCTCGATGGAGGCGCGGCAATGAGCGCGTCGGACTACGCGCCGACCATCGGGCGGCCGCCGCTTGCCGTGCGGCTCGGCCCGTGGCTGCCAGCCGCGCTGGTTCCGGCTCTGGCCGTGATCGGCCTCGTCGCCATCGGCGAGACGCCGACCTGGATCACGTTGTCCGTCGCCGGGCTCGCCATGGGGATGATGATCTTCATCATGGCGTCCGGCCTGACGTTGGTCTTCGGGCTGATGGACGTGATCAATTTCGGCCACGGCGCGTTTATCTCTGTCGGCGCCTTCGTGGGCGTAACGGCGCTCCTGGCGCTTTCCGGCATGACGGGCGTCGATTCGATCCTGCTGAACGTCGCTGCGCTGTTGCTTGCCATCCTCGCCGCCATGATCGCCACCGGCGCCATGGGCTATGTCTTCGAGCGGGTCGTAGTGATGCCAGTCTACGGCGCCCATCTGAAGCAGATACTGGTCACCGTGGGTGGGCTGATTGTGGTCGAGCAGCTCATCTACGTCGTCTGGGGCCCCGACGAGATCTACATCGCCAGGCCGGTCATGCTCCGAGGCTCGCTGATCTTCGGCGACGCGGCGATCGAGACCTACCGGCTGGCGGCGGTGGCTATCGGCCTCGTGCTCTTCGCCACGATGCGATGGGTGCTGACGCGCACCAAAGTCGGCCTTCTGGTCCGCGCCGGCGTGGAGAACGGCGAGATGGTGCAAGCACTCGGCTACCGTATTCGCCGCCTCTTCGTCCTGGTCTTCGTTGCCGGCTCGGCGCTGGCCGGCCTCGGAGGGGTGATGTGGGGCCTCTATCAGCAGACCATTACAGCCCACATGGGCGCGGAAGTCATGATCCTCGTCTTCATCGTGGTGATCATCGGCGGCCTCGGCTCGGTGGGAGGCTGTTTCATCGGCGCGCTTCTGGTGGGCTTGCTTGCCAACTATGTCGCGTTCCTGGCGCCGAAAGTCGCGCTCATCTCCAACATCGGGCTGATGGTGGCGATCCTGATGTGGCGGCCGCAGGGGCTTTTCGGCGTCGCCAGGGGCCGCTGAGGGGGTACCGCCGATGCTGATGCGCCTGATCTCCGGCGACCGCCCGCGCAGCATCGTGCTTACGGTGGTCCTGCTCGCCATCCTCTTCGGCCTAGCGCTGGCGCCATTTGTGTTTCCGGGCACACGCTCGCTGGAAACCGCTGCTCGCATCTGCATCTTCGTGGTGCTGGTGGCAAGCTACGACCTGCTGCTCGGCTATACGGGCATCGTCTCCTTCGCCCACACCATGTTCTTCGGCATCGGAGCGTACGGGGTGGCGATAGCGCTTGAGGCCATGGGGCCAGGGTGGGGCGCCATCGCGCTCGGCACTGCGTCGGGCTTGGTCGTCGCCACCGCGCTGGCGCTCATCATCGGCGTCTTCTCGCTGCGCGTGCAGGCGATCTTCTTCGCGATGGTGACGCTCGCCGTGGCAAGCGCTTTCGCCGTTCTCGTCTCACAGCTTCCCGGGTTGACCGGCGGCGAGGACGGGCTGAGCTACCGCGTTCCGCACGTTCTGACCCCGGCCTTCACGCTCATGGAGGGGCGTCTGTTCGGCGTGCGCGTGGATGGACGCCTGCTTACCTACTACTTCGTCTTCGGGGCTTCTCTGGTGCTGTTCCTGGCCATGCTTCGAGTTGTCAATTCGCCGTTCGGGCGGGTGCTGCAGGCGATTCGCGAGAACGCGTTTCGCGCCGAGGCGATCGGCTACCGCGTGGTCTACTACCGCACGCTGGCGAACTGCCTTTCCGCCGCTGCCGCCGCGCTGGCGGGGGTGCTGATCGCGATCTGGCTGCGCTACACTGGGCCTGCCACCACACTGAGCTTCGAGATCATGATCGATATTCTTCTGATCGTCGTGATCGGAGGCATGGGGACCATGTACGGCGCAGTAATTGGCGCGACGCTTTTCATCATCGCGCAGAACTACCTGCAGAACCTGATGGGCGTCGCCGCCGAGGCGACGGCCGGAATCCCGATCCTTAGCGGTATCCTGCATCCGGACCGCTGGCTCCTTTGGCTTGGCCTGCTTTTTATCCTGAGCGTCTACCTGTTCCCGAGCGGAATCGTTGGGCGGCTGCGCGAGCGGGCGGCGTAGACCGGTGACCGCCCTCTACTTGCGTGAAGCCGGCCGCGGGCCGCCCGTTGTCCTGCTGCACGGCTGGTCATGCCATGGCGGGTTCTTCGCAAGCCAAATGGCCGCTTTGGCCGATCGCTATCACGTGCTTGCACCCGACCTGCCGGGGCACGGGCGCTCGACGGCGACGGCAGGCCGCTTATCGATCTCCGCGGCCGCGGATGCCGTCCTGGACCTGTTGCGCTCCCGCTCTCTTAACGGGGCGACGCTCATCGGCTGGTCGATGGGCGCTCACGTCGCCTACGCCATGCTGGAGCGCGGCGGCGCGGAGCACATCGGCGGCCTTGCGGTGGTCGATATGTCGCCGAAAATCCTAAACGACGAGACGTGGTCGCTCGGCCTTCGCAGCGGGCTCGATAGCATCCACACAGAGCGCCTGGTCAGCGCCATGCTCGCCGATTGGCGGACCTATGCGCCGCTGATCGTGGAGAACATGTTCGCGGACGACGATTCAGCCTCGGCAGCCGCGCGCGAATTCGCGCTTGCCGAGATCATAGACAACGACGCGGCTTCCATGGTGGCCATGTGGCGATCGCTCTGCGCCCAGGATTTTCGCCCGCTCCTGCCGACGATCCGCATACCCGTCACCATCGCGCACGGAGCGCTCAGCCGACTCTACTCGGAGGAGGCGGCCCGCTATCAGGCGCAGCGCATCCCGGGAAGCCGCACGGTGCGGTTCGCGCGGTCCGGCCATTCGCCGCACCTGGAGGAGCCAGAGGCGTTCATACGGATGGTGCGTTCGCTGTGCCCACATCCCTCACCAGAACGAGCGCACGGCCCGTAGCTATGGTCGTTCCGTCGCTCGTTCGGCAGACAGTCGCCAGATCGACGAGGGCCTTCTCCGGCCGCAGCCGCGTGACTTCCACGCTTGCGACGAGCGGCACGCCGACGGGGGCGGGACGCAGAAACCGCATTTCCTGCTTCAGATAATTGGTCCCGAATCCCGGGAGCTTCACGCCGAGAAGAAAGGAGAACAGCGCACCGATAAGCGGCTCCGGAACGGCATCCGGCCGCCAGCCTCCGCCATCCGCCAGCTCGCGGAACGCGCGCAGATCGTCGTAGGTGTAAGCGCGGACAATCTCCGCTCGGTCTCCTACCCGCATCAATCCGCTTGGTCTCTCAGGGACGCGCGGCCCGATAGGACCGTTTCGCCGTCCGCCACTCGACGGGCCGATACCGCCAGCTGAACCGATCCGTCCGACCCGACACCTTCAATCGTCGCTTCGAATTGAAGCTCCTCGCCCGCGAAAGCAGGATTGGGGAACATCAGCGCCTGTTCAAGCTGCATCATTCCAGGAAAGCGGCACTGCAATAGCCCCCAAAGCCGCGTGTAGAGGAGCATTCCGTGCGACACCGTCCGCCCGAATCGCGTTCCGGCAGAAAACGCTGCATCGACGTGGATCGGGTTACTGTCGCCGCTGATCTCCGCGAACATGTCGAAGTCTGCCTGCCGCGGCGTCCACAGAAGCGACAAGCGCTCGCCTTGGCCCAGCCGTTGCTCAGCCATGGAGGGCATCCTTCAAAACCGGCTTGCGGATCTTTCCTGCCGCCGTCCGCGGAAACTCGTCGACGACGCGAAACGTCTTCGGAATCTTGTACGCCGCAAGACGCTCGCGGCACCACCCGGGGAGGGCGGCAAGGTCAATCGAGCATTCGGGGCGCGGCAACAGGAAGCCGACACCCACCTCGCCCCATCTCTCGTCGGCGATGCCCACCACGGCGGCTTCCAGTACGTCCGGATGCGCCATCAGCACCCGTTCGACCTCGGCCGGATAGACGTTCTCGCCGCCGGAGATGTACATGTCCTTGATGCGGTCGACGATGAACGTATAGCCGTCCGCGTCCATAGTTGCTACGTCGCCCGTCCTGAGCCAGCCGTCTTCCGTGAAGGCCGCGCGAGTTGCTTCCTCATTGTCGAAGTAGCCGGGCGTGACGCCCGGCCCTCGGATTTGCAGCTCCCCGGATTCGCCCGCCGCGAGCGCAGCACCGTCCTCGCCGACGATCCGAACCTCAGCCAGAATCTGCGCCTTCCCGACCGACCCGATCTTGGCCTCGATGTGGTCCGCGTCCATCAGGAACACGGTTGGACCCGTCTCGGTCATGCCGAACCCGTTGCAGATGCGAGCGCCGCGGCCGGCGAAGAGGCGCACCAGGTTCTCCGGAAGCGGCGCTCCGCCGCAGCCCCAGCTCCTGACGCGGCCGAAATCGATCGCCGCAAAGTCCGGATGCAGGCTGAAGCTTTGATAGATCGCCGGAACTCCGAAAAACACTGAGAGGCGGCCGGTTTGGATCAATCGCAAGGCCACGTCCGGCTCGAATTTCCGCGATACGTAGCTTGTCCCGCCGACGAGGAAGATCGGCAGGGTGTAGAGGTTGATCCCGGCGGTGTGGAAAAGCGGCAGGAAGTTGAGGCTGGTGTCGGTCGAGACGAGATCGATCGCCTGGCCGATGTTGATGGCGTTTGCCCAGGCCATGCCGAATGTGTGGATCACGGCTTTCGGCCGGCCGGTCGTCCCCGACGTGTGCAGGAGGTACCAGATATCCGATGCGCGCCGTTGCGCGGTCTCAAGTGAACCGCCGGGCCCCTGTTCCACCAGGGCGCCGAAGGTCGGGGCGCCTGCTGCCGCATCGAGCGAAATCCTAGTCAGGCCAGCGGGCACGGCGAGCGCAGTGGCGGTTTCGGCGAAAGCCGCATCGTGGATCAGCATGCGCATCGCGGTGCTCTCCACGACGGGCGCTAGCTCAGGCGGCGGCTGTCTCCAGTTGAGCGGGACGAGGATGACGCCGGCCTTCAGGCAGGAGAGGAGGATGACGAAGAACTCAGGCCGGTTGTGGCAGATGATCCCAATCCGCTCGCCGCCCTTGACGCCGCGCGCGGCAAGCACGCGGGCGAAGCGGCCTGCCACCTCGTCGACCTCGGCGAAGGACCAGGCCCTTCCGGTCTCAAGATCGTGAAAGGCGATGCGGCGGGGCGTCAGCTCGGCCCGCTTCGCCGCCATGTCGGTGATGTATTCCATCGGCCGATCCTCGGGCCAAGCTAGCCGGACCGCATGGCCGCCAGGAAACGCCGCACCGCGGCGACCGTCACGGCTTCAGTCCATTCTCGATCAGGTCCCACGCCGCCGCGGCCACGGCATCGATCGACTTTTCGCTGTCCCAAACGGCGAAGCGCTCGCCCAAGGTCTTGGCGATACCCATCAGCGCCCAGGCGCGAATCTCCGGATCGCCAGCCCGGATTTGGCCCTCCGCCGCCGCTTGCTCCAGCCCAAGACGGTAGCGGTCGGCAAAGGACTGGAAGTAGGTCCGGTAGGCCTGCGGGTCGACGAACTGCGCCTCCTGCACGATCTGGTAGAGCGTGGGGTGCTTGGCGACAAAGCGCAGGAACGCCTCAAGACCAAGACGCTCGGCGGTCAACCGGTCGGGCGCGTCCCTGACCGCCTCGGTCAGGGTGTGGCGGGTCAGGCGGCCCATCTCGAGCACCAGCTCGCGGAAGACCTCCTCCTTGCTTCGGAAGTATATGTAGAACGTGCCCTGCCCCACACCTGCCTCGCGCGTGACATCGCTTATCGACGCTTCGGCATATCCTTTGGCGCCGATAACCGCTTCGGCCGCTTTCAGAATTTGCTTTCGCGTGGCCTCGCCGCGCGCCGTCTTCGGTGCCGATATCCCACTCATGCAGGGATTATATGAAACCTGAATCGTATTTCATATAGGGCCGATACTGAGGCTTCCCGCACGGAGCCTTTGAGCGTGCGCACGCCGTTGCGATTAGTGCAGGACTGAAAAAGGCCGCTCATCCGAACAGCAGATTCGGGACGAACAGGACAGCGTCCGGCACGAAAATTAGCAGCAATGTCACCAGGGTGACAGCCACGAAGAACGGTAGCGACTCCCGCGAGTACTCGCCGATCGGGCATTTGAGAATAGAGCAGACCGCGTACATCGCCGCCCCCACCGGCGGCGTGAAATTGCCGATGGTGGCGGCCACCAGGAAAACCATGCCGAAATGAACCGGATCTCCGCCGAGCTCGCGTATCAGCGGCAGGAAGATTGGAGTGAGCATGATGATGAGCACGGTTGCGTCGATGAAGAGCCCGACCGCCAAGATGAAGAGGGCAACCAGAATCATGACGGCGTAAAGGTTCTCCGAAACTCCGAGGATCACCCCCGAGACGACCTCCGGTATGCGCTCAAGAACGATGCCGTAGCTGAATATGGCGGAGAGCGCGATCAGGAACATGACCGAGCCGACGTCGGTCAGGCTGCCCTCCAACGCCTCGAGGAACGTTGCCCGCCTCAGCTTGCGGTAGACGAGAAGCCCGATGAACACGGCGTAGACGACCGCGAAGGCGCCGATCTCCGAGGGGGTGAACACGCCCATTCGGAGGCCGAACAGCAGGAAGATCGGAAACAGCAGCGCCCAGATGCCGCCACGGAAGGCGGTGAGCGCCTCGCCGAGAGTCGGCCGCGTCTTGCGTTCCGCTTCGTAGCCGCGGCGGTGCGCGGTAATTGAGATGGTGGCGGCGAGCGCTACCCAAAGGAGAAAGGCGGGGACGAATCCGGCCGCGAACAATCTGCCGATGGAGACCTGTCCGATCGTTCCATAGAGGATCATGCCGATGCCGGGCGGTATGATCGGGGTGAGCACCGAGCCGAAGGAAAGCGCGCCGGCTGCGAAGCCGCGCGGAATTCCACGGCTGATCATGCCCGCGCCCAGCATGCGCGACTGCATGGCGGCATCGGCGATGGCGGAGCCGGAGACGCCGCCCATCAAAGCCGAAAGGGTGATCGACACCTGCGCCAGCCCGCCCTTCAGCCTTCCAGTGAGCACGCTGGCCAGATTCAGGAGCTGATCGGTGATCCCCGACTTGTTCATGAAGTTTCCGGCGAGGATGAAAAGCGGCACCGCCAGAAGCGCAAAATTCTGCGTTTGAGAGACCGTGACCTGGACCGGGATGGTGAACGGGAGCTCCGGGTGCTGGACGAAGAACAGGGCGCCGGAGATGCCGATAGCGAAGGCCACCGGCATGCCCATGAGCAACAAGGCCAGGAAGGCAATCGCAACAAGCAGCATGGCCGCTCCGGTCAGGCCGTTCGAGCTCGGAGCAGACCGTCGTCCCGCAAGGCTTGAGCGATCTTCAACAGCGTGGTGATCAGGAGAAGCGCGGCGCCGACCGGCAGACTCGCGGTCACCCAGGAGTAGCTGACGCCCGGTATTCCCTGAAAGCTGCGCGCCCGGCTCACATAGGAAAGCCAAACACCCGCGTAAATGACGTAACCGAGAAAGGCGACGAGGATGAGATAGTTGCTGTAGGTGAGCGCCCTGCGCACCTTCTCAGGCATCGCGTCGCTCACCAGATTGATGGACATCAGCGCGTCGTTGCGCCAAGCGATGTCAGCGCACAGAAAGCACGCCCAGGCGAAAAAGCAGGTAGCGAGATCGATCGTCCAGTTCAGCGGATAGTGCAAGAGCCGGGCGATGCCCCCGGTAAAGATCAACGCCACCATCAAGATCAAGAAAGCGCCGGCGAGGGTTGCTTCGAGCTTTTTGAGCCCCGAGTAGAGCGCGTGCATCGGCCACCCTTCGCCGGCCTCTCGTCAGATCAGCTCACTTTCCGATCTCTTCGTGAACCTTGTTCTTCGCATCGACGAGGTTGAGGACCTCGTAGGCCTTCTCGCCCGCTGCGCGAAAAGCGTCAAGGTCGACGTCGTCGACCACGGTCATGCCGTGCTCCTGCACCTCGGCCTTGGCCTTGGCCTCGGCGTCGGCGATCACGGCGGAGGTCTCCTGACCTGCGGCGCGGCACTCCTCGACCAGCGCGGCCTGATGGTCTTCAGGCAGAGCGTCGAACCATTGCGAGCTGACGATCTGGAAGTTGACCAGCAGAATGTGTCCCGTCTCATTGGCGTGATCGATGACCTCGTAGAGCTTGCCGGCGGTGATGTTGGGATAGACCAGCTCCGCTCCGTCTATCGCCTGCTGCTGCAGTCCCGGATAGACGTCGCCGAAGTTCATGGCCACCGGTTCGGCACCGAGCGCGCGGATCGATTCCTGCCAAATGGGCGCCGGCGGCGTGCGGATACGAAGGCCGGAAAGGTCCGCCGGCGTGCGGACAGGCTTCTTGGTGAAGAAGTGCCGCTGCCCCTGCACCCAATCGAAACACACGACCTTGATGCCGTGGTCGCTCGCCAGCTCCTCCAGCCATGCCTGCATCGTGGGGGAGTTGTCCGTGAGGGCGAACGCCTCCTCCTTCGTATCGACGAAGTAGGGCCCGTTCACGATGGCGATTCCCGGCACGTAGTTCCCGAGACGGGCGGAATCGGTGTTCTGGCCGATATTGGCGCCCTGTCTGATCTGCTCGATGATATCTTCCTCAACCCCCAACTGCGCGCTGTGGAAGACCTCGATCTTCAGGCCGCCGTCGGTACGTTCCGCGACCCGCTCCGCCCACTTCAAGAAGCCCTCGTGATAGGGCTCGCTCGGACCGAGCACATGATTGAAGCGCAGCGTGTTCTCCTGCGCGCTTGCCCAAGTCCCGCAGAGCGCCAAACCGAGCACTGCGCAAACCGGCGCTATCGCTTTCCTGAGCCTATTCATCGGCTCCTCCCTGTTGCTTTCCTGGTTTCCGGGGCGTCCACGTCGCCGCACCCGCGGGTCGGTTGCGGGATGCGCGCGGGAGCGGTCGATCGGCTCCGTCGGTCGCCGTCCGGCGGGTCTCCGGGCCGATCATTGCATTGTCCTTTCTGGTCGGCTGAGACTTCCTCCTTCGGCTCTATATCTCATATATCAGACAGCAGCATGCCCAAGCCGCCGGTTGGCGTCAACGGGTCAAAGAGTGGCGCCGCCGTCCGCAACGTAGATCGACCCGGTGGTGAAGGCCGATTCGTCGGAGGCGAGATGCACGGCCAGGGCGGCGATCTCCTCCGGTCGCCCGAGGCGGCCCATGGGCTGGCGCGAGGTAAATTCCTTGACCGCCTCCTCGTAGCGTCCGGTGGCATGCATACGGGAGTCGAGCGACGGACTGTCGACGGTGCCGGGGCAGATGGCGTTGCACCGTACCCCCGATCGGATGAAATCCCGGGCAATCGACCGTGTGAGCCCGATCACTGCGGCCTTCGAAGCGCCGTAGGCGAAGCGCCGCGGCACCCCCTTCAGATGTGAGGCGACCGACGCTACGTTGACGATGCTGCCGCCTCCGGCCTCCAACATGCGCGGGATGAAGGCCCGGCAAAGGCGGAAAACAGCAGTGACATTCACGGCGAAAGACCGCTCCCAGTCCTCCTCCGCGCAGTCGAGGATCGTCCCGTCGTGGACGTAGCCCGCACAGTTGAACAGGACGTCCACCGACCCTCGGCGGCTTCGCGCCAGCGATTCGACGCCTCCGGCGTCGGTCACGTCGAGCGGCCAGATCTCGATGCCATGACCTTCCTCGGCAAGCGATTCCAGCGGCGCACGGCTGCGGCTGACCGCCAGGACCCTGGCGCCTTCCCGTGCGAAGGCCAGCGCCGTGGCTCGGCCGATGCCTTGGCCCGCGCCGGTCACAATCGTCGACTTGCCTGCCAGTCGGTCACCCATGAAACCCCTCCAGAAAGGCCCTTTTGACGCCGGGAGCTCGCTCCCGACTTGTGTATGATATACGGACGGCTATTCTTCAGGTCCCGGGCGGCGGGTCAACGCCGCAGCCCGCCAGGAGGCCAAATGAACGAATCGGTCCGTGTCCTGCAGCGCGCCAAATCGCTGACCGAGCAAGCTGTCGAGCAGATCAGGTCCCGCATCGTCGGGGGCGAATTCGAGCTCGGCGCGCCGCTCTCCGAAAATACGTTGGCGGCCGAGCTCGGCGTCTCCAAGACGCCGGTTCGCGAGGCGCTGCTGCGGCTGCGTATGGAGGGGCTGGTCTCGGTCCTGCCGCAGCGCGGCACCATCGTGTTCGAGATGACCGCGGAGGAGCTGCGCGAACTGGGGGAGCTCAGGGAGACCATGGAGCTTGCCGCCCTGCGGCTCGCCGCGAGCCGCAACAGGCCCTTGCTGGTCAAGGCGCTGGACGGCATCGTCGGAGCGATGGGCGTGGCCCTGGCGGACGACGATACGGTGCTCTACCGGACGCTCGACGGCGAGTTCCACCAGGCATTCTTCGATCATTGCGGGAACCGCTACCTGGCGAGCGCCTACGAGAGCTTCGCCTTTCGCGTCCGCGCCCTGCGCACGCGGCTCTCGGTCGATCCAGCGCTGAACCGGTCCTCCTACCGTGACCATCAGGCGATCGCCTCGCTCGTCGATTCCGGGGGGATCCAGGAGGCGCTGGAGAGATTGTCCGAGCATGTGCATTCGACGATCGCGAACTACGTCGCGATCGTCGCGCGGCGCGCCACGCCCGTTCCCTGAGCATGGTCGGCGATCCAGGCCACCTCCGGGAGGTGCGTGTCGGCGCCGAGCCGCTGGAGAGCTTCTGCCGCGACGCGCTGAGGGCGGTGGGGGCGGACGAACGCACCGCCGCCGCCGCGACGCGCGCCATGATGCACGCCTCCCGGCTCGGCATCGACAGCCATGGCGTGCGCATGCTCGGCCACTATCGCCGTGCCATCGCCAACGGTCGGGTCAACGGGAAGCCGACCTTGCGCTTTGCCCGCGATTTTGGCGCCACCGCCGTGCTCGACGCGGACAACGGGCATGGGGCGCTTGCGGCCTACACTGCAATGGATCGCGCGGTTTCCATCGCAAGAAACGAAGGAATCGGGGCCGTCGCCATACAGAACTCATCGCATCTCGGCGCGGCCGGAGCATACCCGCTCGTCGCGGCGGAGGCGGGCCTGATCGGGCTGTGCGTATGCAACGCCGACGCCATCGTGCGCTTGCATGGCGGCGCTCAGCGGTTCCACGGAACCAACCCGATCGCGGCCGCGGTACCGGTGTCCGGCGAACGGCCCTGGCTGCTCGACGTGCCGACGAGCGCGGTGCCGCTGCAGCGCGTCAATCTCTACCGCAGCCTCGGCCGCAAGCTGCCGCCGGGCGTCGCCTCCGACGCTGAAGGCCGCGACACCGACGATCCGGCGAAGGTGGCGATGCTCGCACCCCTCGGCGGGGAGGTCGTCGGATACAAAGGCGCCGGCCTTGCCGGCCTCGCCGAGATCCTGAGCGCCGCGCTGACCGGGATGGGGTTGAGCTTCGAGCTGATCGGGATGGTCGGCGACGACCTCTCAAAGCCCCGGCGACTGGGGGCCTTCGTGATGGCCATCAACCCGACGGCCTTTGTCGCCAAGGAGGTCTTCGACGACGCGATGCGCCGCTATGTCTTGGCGCTGCGCGCGTCGCGCCCTTCCGCCGGCGGCAAGGTGATGGCGCCGGGCGATCGCGAATGGGAAGAGGAGGAGCGTCGCCGGCGCGACGGCATTCCGCTCGACCCGGAGACGCAGCGTCAGTTCGCCGAGATCGCCGCCGAGTCCGGAATAACGCCGATCGCGCCGCTGGACTGACTTTCGCCAGCAGCGCTCTTACGCGTGGAGGGTTGCGGCCAAGTCGATCATGGCGCGGAGGTCTGCGGGTCGTCCTCGTCGCCATGCCATTCGAAGCGCTCGGAAAGAGCTCTCGCCACCGCCGACAGGGGGCTGCGAATCTCCCTGAGCCTCTGCCGGGTCATGCGGCTCTTCGGTCCGACCGAGCAAAGCGACCCTATGACCCGCCGGTCGAACCGGAAGACCGGCGCGGCGACGCAGCGGATACCCTCGTGATGCTCCTCGTCGTCCTCCGCAAAGCCGCGCTCGCGTATTCGCCGCAACTCCTCGTCAAGGGCGAAGCGGCTGACGATCGTATTCCGGGTGAAGCGGATAAGAGGCTGACGCTCCAGGATCGCGTCGCGCTCGGACTGCGCCACGACCGCGACGATCGCCTTGCCGACCGCTGTCGCGTGAAACGGCCTATCCGCTCCGAGGTCCTGCACCACGCGGATGGGCGCATCGGTATCGTGCTTGGCGACGATGGAAATCCGGGCATCGCGGAAGGCGGCGAAACTGGGCGGCGTTTACGCGCGACTTGGAGGCGGCCTACACGACCATTACCGAGAAGGGCGTTCGCGCAGCGTTGCGACAAGCTTCCCATGAGGCGCTCCCGCCACCACGAAGTCCGATTCGACAATGGGCGGCCAGTTACGCCGCTACAGGAGCCGCCTGGTCTGCCGTGAGGGCGTCCTCGCGCGTGCCGGAAACGATCATTTCCAGCACCTCCTGCTCGCTTGTATGCTTGACGTAGCGGTCGCCGACATTCTCTCCGCGCTTCAGCACCATGACCCGGTCGCCCACCGCAAAGATATCCTGAAGGCGATGCGAGATGATGATCTGCGCAACGCCATGCTTCTTCAGCTCCAGCATGGTTTCCAGAAGCCGCTCCGTCGCCATGACCGATAGGTTGGCTGTCGGCTCGTCGAGAATGACGACGCTCGGCTCGAAGGAGATGGCGCGGGCGATCGCCACCGATTGCTGCCGGCCGCCCGACAGGCTCTCGACCTTCTGGTAGACCGAATTGACGTTGACCTTGAGCCTTCGAAGGACCTCGTCAGCCTCCGCGTACATCTTCTTGCGGTTGACGAAAAGGCCTTTGCGCGGCCAGCGGCCAAGGAAGATGTTCTGTCCGACGTCCATGTTTCCGCACAGCGCGAAGTCCTGGTAGATCATCTCGATTCCGCGGTCGCGGCTCTCCTGCGGGCTCTTGAAATGCACCGCCTCGCTCGCCACGATGACGTCCCCGCTGTCCCGGTGATAGGCGCCGGTTAGGATTTTCATAAGGGTCGACTTGCCGGCCGAATTGTCGCCGACAAGGCCGAGAACCTCGCCGGGATAGAGCAGGAGGTCGACGTCTGCCAAAGCCTGCACGGCGCCGAACGCCTTGTTGATGCGCCGCATCTCGATAATCGGCTGCTGCGATGCTCCTGCGTCAGGCATTCTTGGCTTCCCTCAGTGACCGAGCGCGCGCTTTGGACCGCCATCGAAGGCCGGTGAGTAATCCATACTGGCGTACCCAGATGTCGATGAGCACGGCGACGATGAGGATGCCGCCGATGAAAACGTTGACCCAGTGCTGGGGCAGCGAGATCGATCCGCCGGAGTCGGTGATGATGTTGAGCTGCAGGAGCGAGCGCACCAGCGTGATGACGGCGGCGCCGGCCAGGGAGCCGATAATCGTGCCGAATCCGCCGAAAATGGAGCCGCCCCCGATGATGACGGAGGCGATGGCGTCCAGCTCGCGAAACTGGCCGGCGACCGGATTGAAGCTGCGAAAATAGGCGACGTTGATGACCCCGGCCATGGCGGCGCAGAATCCGGACAACAGCAACGCGATGACGCGCACCCGCTTGGTGCTAATGCCGGCGTAGTCGGCGGCGCGGCGATTGCCGCCGGTTGCATAGACCATCTGGCCGAAGGGCATGCGGCTCAGCACGACGCCCAAGACCACCGCCACGAGCGCCATCCAGATGGTTTGCACCGAAACGTATGTGGCGATGACGCCGAGCAAGCCGGGCGGCCGCGGCAGGCTGAAGAAGCTGAGGATGTCGCCGACCTTGCGGCCGATCAGGTTGAACGGCTCCGCCCAGCCGGTCAGCTGCTGTCCTGCGACGATCCATGCAGCGAGGCCGCGCGCCATGTAGAACATGCCGAGCGTCGCGATGAAAGCCGGCAGTCCGAACCCGACAGTGACCAGCGCATTGACGGCGCCGGCGGCGGTGCCGGCCAACAGGCCCATGGCGATCGCCGTGGTCGGGTCGAGGCCGAGGACCTTTAGGCAATACGCGGCGGTGCTGCCTGCGAGCGCCAACACGGCGCCGACCGACAGGTCGATGTCGCCGCACGCGATGACGTAGGTCAGCCCAAGCGTCAGGATGGCCAGCTCAGTATAGTTGAGCAAGATCGCGAAGGTGTTGGGGACACCCGCCCAGTAGTCGGGCCGAAGGTAGAGTCCCACAAGCCACAGAAGCACGGCGAGAATGATCGCCAGAGCGTCGCGCCGCGCCAGGAACTTGCCGATGCCGCGCGCGTTGACGGCGCGGTCGGCGGCCGTGGTTCCCCGCGTCTGCGCGCCGATCCCGGCGATGCCGCCGGTCTCGAAGAGGGGCGGTGGCGGCTTTCCTCGGATGCGGGCCCACAGGCGCGGAAGCAGTCGGCGCCGGATGACGTAGGGCTCGATCAACACCGCCAGCACGAGGAGCGCGCCGATGAAGAAGGGGGTGGCGCCGGCCGGCAGCGTCGAAGTCGCTTTGACCTGAACGATCTCGCCGTTGATCTCGACCTCACGGGTGATGGGGAGCCCTTCACGCAGCACTTTGTTGATGAGCCCGGTCAACAGCGCGCCCAGGTAGCTGCCGATGACCCGGCCGCGTCCGCCGAGGATGGAGGCGCCGCCGATGATGACGGAGGCGATCACGATCAGCTCGAAGAGCAGGCCAGCCTGCGAGGTGATGCCCTTGTTCTGGGCTACCGTCATCAATCCGGCGAGCGTCGCGCAGAGTGAGGAGATGACGTAGGCGCGGATGCGCACCCAGTTGGTCGGAATGCCGGAATAGACCGCTGCCTGCTCGTTGCCGCCGGTCGCAAAGGTCTCGTATCCGTGGCGGGTCTTGGCAAGGTACACGGCGCCGATAGCGACCACGATCAGCACGACAATGATCTGATTGTTGAACCCGAAGGCGTTGAAATCCCCCATCTGGAAGAACCATTGGTGCTCGGGCTCCCTCGCCTTGATCGAATAGAGGATCGAGCGGCCGCCGGTCAGGCCGAGGATAATGCCTCGGCCGATGAACAGCATCGTCAGCGTTGCGATGAAGGCAGGAACCTTCAGGTAGGTCACGAGGACGCCGTTGATCAGGCCGATCAGGGTGCCGAGGACAAGGCAGACGGCGATGGCGGGACCGACGCCCATGGCGTAGTGGGCGTCATTGAACACAAAGGAGAACACCACTCCGATGAGGCCGAGCGTCGAGCCGACCGAGAGATCGAGATCCTTGTTGGCGATCACGAAGGTCATCCCGACCGCCATCACGCCAAAGCGGGCCGAATCCCGCAGCAGAGCCTGGAGCGCTTCGCTGGTCCCGAAGAAGGCCGGGTTCAGGATCGCGCCCCCGATATAGAGGATCGCCATCAGCGAGAGCAGGCCGACCTCCCAGCCGCCGACCAGCTGGAGCGGCATGCGTCCCTTCAGCCTCGTCGCGCCGTCATCCATTGGCGGATTTGCTTTGTCCCGAAGCGATCAATGGGTCGCACAAAAGGAGGCGGGAGGGAACGACTTCCCTCCCGCAACCTGCGGGCCGCCAAGCGAGCCGCTAGTTCTCGTAGCGGGAACCGACGTCGCCGACGGTTTCGCCTGTCACGAGCTGCGCCCGCGTATCGAGGTTCGCGGCCGAGATGCCGCGGTCGATCTGCAAGTAAAGCTGCATCACCGGCCAGAACCCCTGCAGGAACGGCTGCTGGCCGAGCGCTCCGGTAAGGTTCCCCGCTCTGAGCGCCTCCTGCTGGGCCGGCCCGAGGTCGAAGCCGTAGGCGCACATCGTGCCGGTGTTGCCGGTCTGCTCGACGGCGCTGGCGAGCGCCGGCGTGAAGACGTTGTTGCCGGCAAAGGCGCCGACCACGTCGCCGCGGGACTCGATCAGCGAAACGATCGAGTTGGCCGGGTCGTTCATGTCGGCCGGCACGCCCACATTCTCCGGGCCGGCGTCCACCTGGAAATCGTCCAGGATGCCGTTCGCCTGCAGGGACGCGACGATCGCGTTGAATGCCGAGGTTACGCGGTTGTTCACCTCGATGTTCCCCATCGCGGTGTCGTTCGGCAGGATGATGGAACCGGACGTATGTCCACGGTCGATCAGGCACTGGACAAGCGCTTCGCCGGCGATGGCGGCGGCGGAGGCATCCTGACCCGTATGGCTGATGCTGTTGCGCTGCAGGATCTGCGGATCGAAGGAATTGGTCGTGGCTACCGGAATGCCGTTCGCCTCCGCCGTCCGCACGATGTCGTCGTAGGCGCCGACCTGCGGCGTGGTCATGATGAGGCCGTCGAGGGTCGGATCGTTGATGATCTGGTTGAGGATCTCAATCTCGCGCGCCGGGTCGTCGGTTGGGGATTCCGAGCCAAGGAGAAGCACCTTCGCACCGATCAAGTTGGCGGCGACCGTCGCACCGACATAGACGGGATCGAAGAAGCCGTTGCCGGCGGTATGCGTTACGATGGCGAATGTCAGGACTCCGTCGTTGGAGTGGAAATCCTTCGTGCCTGGGGCCTCCTGCGCAGCTTCCTCCCACGAATAGCCTCCAACCGCTCGGTCCACGCCGCCTGACTGGGCGAAGCCATTGGTTGCGCAGAGCGAGGTCGCAGCAGCCACTGCGACGAGCGTAACGAGTTGCTTCATATTCACCTCCCTTGATCGCACGGCGGATTCCGGAGCACGTACGCAGCGTTCCGGTGCCTGCCGCAATAAATCATACTTTTGACCGAGAGGAGCCCCGCGTAAAGGGGGTCGATGAGGAATACGAGGGAAATTCCTCACGGAGCCGCGCCGGGGGCGCCCGTCCTTTGCAATCAGAGCAGCTTCGCAAGACGCGCGATGGCGGCGTACCCGCCCGCGATGCTATCCGCCGGCACGACGCCTGCCGCCATCCCCAGCGATGCGGCGGCCAGGCTATAGCGTTCCGCCAGCGCACCGGAGGCAACGATGTGAACCGGGCGCGCGTCCTTCTGCTGGTCGGCGATTTCCGCGCCGATCAGCAGACCGCTGAGATAGTCCGGTAGTTCCGCTGGAGAGAAGCGCCCGAAGAGCCCTGCCGTGCGCACGCCGAACAGGCGATGCAGAAGCGCGCCCGGAGTTCCGGCCCTCGCCCCCTCGCGGACTCCATGATCGAACGCGTCGCGGCCCCCCTCACCGTCGCGCATCAACGGCGCAAGGATGGTGTGCTCGCGTAGGGCGGCGTAGATATCGCCGGTCATGTAGGTCGCGAAGCTCTCCACGCGGCCTGCTTGCGCCGCGACCCATTTGGAATGAGTGCCCGGCAGCACGAACCGTCCTTCGTCTGCGCCGAGCCACGCCAACGCGCCGAAGACCTGGACCTCCTCGCCGCGCATGACATCGGGCACGGACTCCACCGTTGTCCTCATCCCCGGGACGACGCGGACGTCGATGGCGTCGTAAACGACGGGGATCAAAGACCCGGCGAGATCCCCGATGCCGGCGGGCGCATCCACGTAGGGAGCCTCGATCCATCCTTGGCGGCTGCCGATCATCCCGGACAGGAGAACGGTGATGCCCCCGGACGACAGCCACCCGCCAATCTCGTCGGCAAGCACCGAGGCGAAATCGCCGTCCTCGACGGTCAGGATTCCGCGCTGGCAGGCACGCCGGTCGAGAACTGCTCCATCGGGGCCGAGGAGATAGGCCCGCAGACTGCTCGTGCCCCAGTCGACGCCCACCAATCTGGCGACCGGCATCCGTCAGCCGGCGAAACGGACGCAGCGCTCGCCGCGGATGTCGGTCTCCGCGGCAAGAGTCGCCCCATCAAGCGCGTCGGCGCCAGGTTGCAGCCCGTGCGTAGCGGACGTGACGAAGAGGGTCTTGCGATCCGGGCCACCGAAGACGCAACTCGTCGGCTGCTTCACAGGAACCTCGATGATTCGGTCGACCGTTCCGTCGGGCGCGAAGCGGATGATGCAGCTTCCCCCCCAGCGTGCGTTCCAAAGA
>CAZARE010000404.1:0-18733 GCA_964487455.1 uncultured Propylenella sp. | reverse complement strand
GCCGCTCGACCGCGACATAGAGACGGTCCGGGAAGGCCCTTTTGAGCGCGGTGACGCGCGCCTCCGCCAACCCTGTCTCTCCGGCAGCGAGGATCGGATAGAGGGGGCCGTCGTGCCCGCCGGTGAGGGCGATGAGTCCTTCGGTGGCGGCTAGCACCTCGATCGGGATGGGCGCGGCTCGGCCGGCCTCGCCGAGGTAGAAGCCGGTCACCAGCCGGATCAGCGCCCAATAGCCCTCGTCGGTGGCGCACATCAGGACGATGGGCGCGACGTGGCGGGACGATCGGTACCCCGGCCTGCGCGCCTCAAAGTCCGGATCTGGCTCGAAGCGGATTGGCAGCTTGCAGCCGATGATCGGCTGTACCCCCGCGGCCTTCGCCTTCTCGGAGAATTCGAGCGCACCGAAGAGGTTGGCGGTGTCGGCGACACCAACCGCGGGCATCCCGTCCTTCGCCGCTAGCTCGACCAGGCTGGCGAGCGGCAGCGCGCCCTCGAGCAACGAGTATGCCGAATGGCAGTTCAGATGCACAAACCCCGGACCGTTAGGCAAAGCACTCTCCTCGGCCACGGTCTAAAGCCTGCCGGCGGCTGGGAACAGGGGCGTTTGCCGCCTTTCCCCGTTCATCTCAGGGCTTCCCTATTCCCGGCCTCCGCGCCCGGACGCTGCGCCTTCTGCTTTACGACGGCTTCGTGCGCCGCCTGCAGTTTGTCGCGAACGGAAGCCTTGCCGGAGCCCTTCCGGCCTCCGCCATTGCCCAAGTGCTCCTCGCGCAGCTCGGCCATGAACGCCTTCCACAGCTTCGGGCCGCCCTCCTCCATGATCTGGGCGCGGATGCTGAGCTCCTCCGAGGCCGGAAGGTGCTTGCGGCCCCAGGCGCCCATCTGCGCGAGCACGGGCAGCAGATCGATCCCTTTCTCGGTGAGGGTGTAGAGGATCCTTTGCTTGTGGGTCGGATCGCCAGCTTTTGTGACGATTCCCTGCCCGACCAGCCGGTGCAGCCGGCTGGCGAGGATGTTGGAGGCGATTCCCTCCTCCGACCGGGTGAGCAGCTCGCGGAAATGCCGCCGCCCGCCGAAGATCATGTCGCGGATGACGATGAGGCTCCATCTGTCGCCCACAACCTCCAGCGTGAGATTGATCGGGCAACCCGACCTGTGCGCTTCGCCCATCCCTCAGCCCCTGCAAGGACGGCTTGCATATCGTATCTCTGTACCTAGACTGCAACCGATTGCGAAATGCAAGCACGGAGGGGACGTTGCAGAGGGCTTATAAGGGCAGTTGCCACTGTGGCGCGGTGCGCTTCAGCGCCGACATCGATCTCGATTCGGGCACGAGCAAATGCAATTGCTCGATCTGCAAGAAGGCTCGGTTCTGGAAGGCTGTCGTCAAGGCCGACAACTTCCGGCTCCTGCAAGGGGCCGACAGCCTGACGGACTACCAGTTCGGCGGCGAGACCGGCGCTGGCATCCATCACCTGTTCTGCGGCCGCTGCGGCGTGAAGCCCTTCGGACGCGGCCACCTGCCGGACTTCGGCGACTTCGTCGCGGTCAACGTGGCCTGCCTGGACGATGCGTCGGATGAGGAGCTGGCGGAGGCGCCGGTGGAGTTCCAGGACGGCAGGAACAACGCCTGGGGCTCGACGCCATCGGAGACCCGCTATCTCTGAGCCGTGAAGGGAAACCGCCATGGGACAGGCGAGCAAGCCTGACATTCTCCGCGCGATGTTCCGCGCCTACAATGACAAGGACCGTCAGATCGTCGAAGACCTCCTGACGGACGACTTCACCTTCACCAGCCCCTATGACGACACGATCGACCGGGACACCTACTTCGAGCGCTGCTGGCCGAACAGCGGACTGATCCGCGAGCACGTCATTGAACGCATCTTTGCGGAAGGTGACGCGGCCTTCGTGACCTACAGGGCCGTCACGCATGAGGGGCGGGAATTCCGCAACACGGAGTTCTTCACGTTCAAAGGCGACCGCATCGACAGCGTCAGCGTCTATTTCGGAGCAAGCTACAGGGACGGCAAATTCGTCGCTCAGAAGTAAACGCACCTATACGACCCGCCCTGTGGAGAGCCTTATGTCTCTGACCGGAGAAGGGACCTATGAAGGCCAGCAGATACTGTCGCGCGCCTCGGTGGACCTGATGACCACGGATCATCTGACGCCGGAGCAGAAAGCGGACCCGAACGCGCGCGCCATCCTCGGCGAAGACCGCGGCTGGGGCCTTGGTGTCTCCGTCGTAACCCGGCGCAGCGGACTGGCCCACACGCGGGGCTCGTTCGGCTGGGAGGGCGGTTACGGCACCACCGCATATTCCGATCCCGAGGAAGGGCTGATCGGCATACTGATGACGCAGCGGCTCATGGATTCGCCGGAGCCGCCGGCCCACTACCAGGACTTCTGGACATCTGCCTATCAGGCAATCGCGAATTGAGGCTTCGAGCGGGCTTGCGGAGCGCACTCTCCTTTCCCGGCAGCGAGCGCTGCCGGGGCGGGCGAACAGCCCAGCGGAAAGCGCGTTCGACGTTGCGGCCGGGCGCCGGGATCAGGCGGCCGGCTCGGGACCCCCGCCCTTGAACGGGATCACCACGTCGGTGGGCTCGGGGTCGTGCGGCGCCAGGCTGCTTCGGTTCTCGTCGGTCCAGGTGGCGATCTTGATCACCTTGCCGGCTTCCGGGTCAACGGCGGCCGGTTCGACCGGCTCCACGACGTGCAGCCCGCTGCCGTTGAGGAAGAAGGTGTGGTCGCCGAAGGTGTTGTTCAGCTGCGGCACCACCGGATGATCGTCTGGGATGGCTTGCGCGTCGAACTGGCTCAGCGTCTGGTCGACAAGTGCGGTATTCAGCTTCATCGCACGCTCCTTGGATTGGAGATCCGTAAGGCCCATGGCCTGTGCGCTCGCATAGCGCCGCGGGGGTCTCCCACATCGAGGTGGTCTTGCGACGGACCGTTCCGGTCGTCCCGCTGGCGCGAACGTAGGCGATATGAGCCGAACATCAACCCCGCCGGCGGTGAAGGTGTTCAGAACCTCTCCACCCAGGGCCGCAGCTCCATTTCCCAGGTCCAGGCGCTCCTGTCCTGCTTGAGGATACCGAGGTAAGCCGCCGCAATGGCGTCGGGATCGAGCATCGAGTCGGGCTTGTCGGGCGGCTCTGTACGGCCCGGATTGCGGATGGCACCGTCGATCACGAAATGCGCCACGTGGATGCCCTGCGGCTGCAGCTCCCGGGCAATGCTCTGAGCGAGACCGCGCAGCGCGAACTTGCCCATAGCGAACGGCGCGGATTGGGGATAGCCCTTTACGCTGGCCGAAGCGCCGGTAAAGAGGATCGCGCCGAAGCCGCGTTTCAGCATGCTCCTCGCCGCTTGCTGCGCCACCAGGAACCCGCCCAAAGCGCTGACGGCGACCGATCGCTCCACCTCAGATGGGTCTATATCAACGAGCGGGCCGCGGACACGGGCGCTCGCGTTGTAGACCACCACGTCGGGAACGCCGACGTCGCGTTCCACGTCGGCGAACAAGCGCTCCACCTGTCCAGCATCCTTGGCATCGCAGGCGAAGGCGCGTGCGCCGGTCTCGCTCGTGAGGCCGACGAGCTTGCCAGGATTTCGCGCCGCGAGCGCGACCTTCAAGCCTTCGCGCGCGAATAGCCGTGCGAGCGAAGCGCTCAATCCCTCGCCGGCGCCGACGACAAGCGCAATCTCATGCTGCGGAGATGACACGACAAGCCTCCTAGCCGATCTTGGCCGGCACGATCGCGCCATCCTCGATGGTGACCGTGCGGTCCATCTCCGCGGCAAGGGCGTAGTTGTGCGTGGCGATCAGCGCTGCAAGGCCCGATTCACGCACCAGCGTCTTCAGCGCTGCAAACACGTGGCCGGCCGTGCCGGGATCGAGGTTTCCTGTGGGTTCGTCGGCCAGCAGGAGCCGCGGTGCATTGGCGACCGCCCGGGCGATAGCCACGCGCTGCTGCTCGCCGCCGGAAAGCTCAGAAGGACGGTGCGCGGCGCGTGCTTCGATGCGCAGGTACGTCAGCAGCTCCAGTGCGCGCCGTCCTGCTTCCCGGCGGTCCAAGCCTGCGATGAGCTGCGGCAGCACGACGTTCTCGAGAGCCGAGAACTCCGGCAGCAGATGGTGGAACTGATAGACAAAGCCGATATGCCGGCGCCTAAGCGCGGTCCGGTCCTCGTCGCTGAGCCGCGAGGCGGCGCGCCCGTCTATGAACACTTCGCCGGAGTCGGGCCGCTCAAGCAGCCCGGCGATATGCAAGAGTGTCGATTTCCCCGCTCCCGACGGGGCCACCAGCGCCACGGTCTCGCCCTCCGCCACAGAAAGATCGGCGTGCTTCAAGATCGGCAGCGGTCCTGATCCCGTTCGGTAGCTGCGCGCGATATCCGCAAGCTCGAGAGCGCTCTTGCGCGCCTCCGCCTTCAACGCTCCGGCCGAAGCCGGGCTGGAAATTTTCGCCTCCGGGGGCCGGTCTTCGCTCATTCGTAGCGCAGCGCCTCAATCGGATCGAGGCGGGCCGCCCGCCAAGCGGGATAGAGCGTGGCCAGGAACGACAGAATGAGCGCCATCAGGACGATCGCGGTGGTCTCGGTCGGGTCCATGCGGGCCGGCAGCGTGGACAGAAAGTAGAGTTCCGGCGTGAAGATCTCGGTGCGCGTGATCCATGACGTGAACGCACGCAGCGACTCGATGTTGGCGCAGATAATCGTCCCGATAAGCAGTCCGGCCAGCGTCCCCACCGTGCCGATCGACGCGCCGGTTATGAAGAAGACCCGCAGGATCGCCCCCTTGGTCGCGCCCATGGTGCGGAGGATCGCGATGTCTCGCCCCTTGTCCTTAACGAGCATGATGAGGCCGGAGATGATGTTGAGCGCCGCGACCAGCACGATCAGTGTAAGGATCGTGAACATGACGTTCCGTTCCACCTGCAAGGCGTTGAAGAACGTTACGTTGCGCATGCGCCAATCGGTGGAGAAGACGGGCCGCTCGGCGGCCTCCTCGATGGCTGCGCGCAATTCGCCCACCCGATCCGGATCATCGACGTAGACTTCGATCGCCTGCGCCTCGTCAGGACTATTGAAATAGAGCTGCGCTTCAGAAAGCGGCATGAAGACGTAGGTGGAATCGTATTCCGCCATGCCAATCTCAAAGATCGCCACCACCGGATAAGACTTTACCCGAGGCGCGGTGCCGAGCGGTGTGATGGCGCCGCGCGGGCTGATGAGCGTTAGGTTGTCCCCGACAAGCAATCCAAGCGATTGTGCCAGCCGCGCGCCGATCGCGACGCCGCCGGAATTGTCAAAGTCAATGAGCCCGCCCCCATCCTCGACCGTCCCGGCTATCTTCTCCATGCCGAGGAGATCCGGCCCCCGCACGCCGCGCACCAGCACACCGGAGCTCCCGGTACTCGGCCCGGAGGCGAGCGCCTGGCCCTCCACGATCGGCAACGCGGCCGTGACCCTGGGCACCTGCGCGATCCGCGCCGCCACCTCATCGTAGTCGGTCAGGCTCCTCTCAATCGGCTGCACGATGACGTGGCCGTTGATACCGAGGATCTTGTCGAGGAGCTCCGCGCGGAAGCCGTTCATAACCGCCATGACCACCACCAGCGTCGCGACGCCCAGCATGATGCCGAGGAACGAAAACACGGCGATGACCGAGATGAAGGCTTCCTTGCGCCGCGGGCGGAGGTAGCGCAGCGCCAGCATCCATTCGAAGGGCGCAAAAGGCCGCGTCGAACTGATGCGCAGGCGGGCGGCCATCTAGCCGGCCCCCGAAATCAGGCGGTTCACCGCGGCGTCCAGGGAAAGGGTCTCGCGCTCGTTGGTGGCGCGTCGCTTGACCTCCACTTCCCCGGAAGCGGCGCCGCGCGGGCCGACGATCAGCTGCCAGGGCAACCCGATAAGGTCCATGGAGGCGAACTTGGCACCGGCCCGCGTGTCCATATCGTCATAAAGGACTGAAATTCCAGCCTTTTCCAAACGCGTATGGAGGGCCGCCGCCACCTCGTCGGTCTTTGCGTCGCCGGGCTTGAGATTGACGAGGCCGACTGAGAAGGGCGCGACGCTGTCGGGCCAGATGATGCCGGCCTTGTCGTGACTCGCCTCGATGATAGCGGCGACGAGGCGCGAGATCCCCACGCCGTAGGAGCCCATGTGCACCGAGCGCTCCACCCCGTCCGGCCCGGCGGCCTGCGCGCGCATCGGGTCCGAGTATTTCGTGCCGAAGTAGAAGATATGGCCAACCTCGATCCCACGCGCCGACAGCCGCCGCGACTCGGGCAAGGCCTCGAAAGCCTCCGCATCGTGCTTCTCGTCCGTTGCGGCGTAAGACGACGTCCAACGGTCGAAGATCGGCGAAAGGTCGGCGTGGAAGTCGGTCTCCTCCCCCGGCACGTCGAGGTCGAGCAGCGCCCTGTCGCAGTAGACGGCGCTTTCCCCGGTGTCGGCGAGGATGACGAATTCGTGGCTAAGGTCGCCGCCGATCGGCCCGGACTCCGCTCGCATCGGAATCGCCTTCAAGCCCATACGCGCGAAAGTGCGCAGATATGCGACGAACATGCGGTTGTAGGCGTGCCGAGCGCTCTCGTAGTCGAGATCGAACGAATAGGCGTCCTTCATGAGGAACTCGCGCCCTCGCATGACACCGAAGCGCGGGCGGATCTCATCCCGGAACTTCCACTGGATATGGTAGAGATTGAGCGGCAGCTCCCTATAGCTGCGCACATACCCGCGGAAGATGTCGGTGATCATTTCCTCGTTGGTCGGGCCGAAGAGCATCTCCCGCTTGTGCCGGTCCTTGATGCGCAGCATCTCGGGGCCATAGGCTCCGTAGCGGCCCGACTCCTCCCAAAGCTCGGCCGACTGGATGGTCGGCATCAAAACCTCCAGGGCGCCTGCGCGGTTCTGCTCCTCGCGGACGATCGCCTCGATGCGCTTCAGCACGCGGAGGCCGAGCGGCAGCCACGAATAGATCCCCGCCGCCTGCTGCCTGAGCATGCCCGCCCGCAGCATCAGCCGGTGGGAGACGATATCGGCCTCCTTCGGCGTCTCCTTGAGGATGGGGAGGAAGTAGCGGGAAAGCAGCATCGAGGCGTGAATCGTCTGGTTCGCGGCGACATGACCGTATCGAACCGGCCTTTGCAAGGCCCGTGCCTGCAAGCGCTGCGGGGCAACTCCGCTGCTGCGCTAAACCAAGGCAAGGACGCCAAATTTTTCGGCACCACGGGCGAAGGGTAGTGACACGGTGGCTTCCATCGGCTATAGCTTTTTTGTCAAGAAGGTGCCTCGACACCAAACACTCGCGGTCCAAGTCTTGGGAGGACTTCGTCAGGCAGCGCGTGCGAAGCGTTGGATGATGTTGGCTAATCGCGAAGGTCTTTGAGCAAGGCGTTGCCTTGCTCTTTTTCTTTGACCCACCAGCTCCACAGCATCAGTGCTTTAGACCGGCAAATCCTGCAAGGTCAGACCATACACGCCGAAGTAGAGATATACTCCTGCGAAGATGAGCGCCGCAAGAAGCGTGGTGGCGAGCACCTTCCTGAGGAGCAACGGGCGTTGCGGCGCGCCGGGGTCGGTGCCGGGCGCGACCTCCCCGGCCTCGTGCTGTCCCTTCACCCCGAACGGCAGCACCACGAACAGGCACAGCCACCACAGAATGAAGTAGATCGCGATCCCACTGAGGAGGCTCATCGCGATGCCTCCTCTAGCTCGATCAGCGTGCCGCAGAAGTCTTTCGGATCAAGGAAAACGACCGGCCGTCCATGCGCGCCGGTCTTCGGCTCGCCGTCGCCGAGGATGCGTGCGCCGCCCTTCACCAGCCTGTCACGCGCCGCTCGCACGTCCTCGACCTCAAAGCAGAGATGATGGATACCGCCACCGGCCCGGCGCGTCAGGAAGGCTGCTATCGGCGAGGCATCGCCAAGCGGCTCCAGCAGTTCCACCCGCGTATTGGGCAAATCAACGAAAACGACACGCACACCGTGCTCCGGAAGCGCCTGCGGTTCCGACACGTATGCGCCCAGCGTCTCGCGATAGACGCGCGTCGCGGCTTCGAGGTCGGGCACCGCGATCGCGATATGATTCAGGCGGCCGAGCATTCTAGTCGCTCACATGGGTGACATGCACAACCGTCTGCGGCTTCTTCCCCCAGATAGCGTCGATCTCACCGCGCACCGCGCGCCGAATGGCCTGCCGCACTTCCTCGGCGTCGCGCCGTTTCGGCTTGGGCAGAGCGTCGAGAGCGTCATCGACGGCGTCCTCGGCGATTGTGCGCAGCGACTCACCATCCGCATCGCTCTTCGGCAACCCGAGGAGGATGACGCGTGGATCCTCGAGCACGTCGCCGCTGTCGGACAGCACGACGGCAACGCTGACGACGCCGGCGAGCCCGAGCCGGCGGCGATCGACGACGCCGCTTGCCTCGTGCGACACCAGAATCCGCCCGTCCCGGTAAAGGCGACCGTGATGGACGCTGTCGAGCACCTCGGCCGGGCCGGGGGCCAGCCGGACCATGCGCCCGTTGCGCGCTTCCACGACCTGCGGCACTCCGACGGCGCGGGCGAGCTTGGCCTGCTCGTGCAAATGCAACGCCTCGCCGTGCACCGGCACGACGATTTGAGGCTTGATCCAATCATAGAGCTGACGGAGCTCATCGCGGCGGGGATGGCCGGACGTATGGACGAGGCCGTCGCGGTCGGTGATGACCTCGGCGCCGAGATCGACTAGCGCGTTGATGATGGTGTTCACGGCACGCTCATTGCCGGGAATGGTTCGGGAGGAAAAGATCACGCGGTCGCCGCGCGCCAACTGAGCGGCGCGGTGGTCGCCAAAAGCCATGCGCGACAGCGCCGCGCGAGGCTCGCCCTGGCTCCCAGTCATGAGCGCGGCGACCTTGTTGCGCGGCAGGCGGGCGAAGGCGTCCTGGTCGAGGAATTCCGGCACGCCATCGAGATAGCCAAGCTCGCGTGCGACATCCACGGAGCGGTGGATTGCGCGCCCGATGACGACCACCTCGCGGCCGGCGCGGTGCGCCGCTGTGGCCACCGCCTTCAGGCGCGCCACATTGGAAGCGAAGGTGGTTACCACCACTCGCCGCGGCGCCTCCGCGATCAGCCGCTCGAGTACGACCGCCACCTCCCCCTCGCTGGGACTGACGCCGTCGCGAATGGCGTTGGTAGAATCGGAGACGAGCGCCAGAACGCCCTCTTCTCCCAGCGCAGCCAGCCGGTCGTCGTCGGTGGGAAGACCCACGCCGGGAGCAGGATCGCGCTTCCAGTCGCCGGTGTGCAACACGGTGCCGAGCGGCGTGCGGATAGCGAGGGCGTTTGGCTCGGGAATCGAATGCGAGACCGGGATATACTCCACCTCGAAGGGGCCCGCTCTCACGGTGCCGCCCTGCTTGACGATCCGCACCGGAATCTTCGGCGCGCCCGGCTCGCCGGCGCGTTTGGCTTCCATGAGCGCGGCGGCGAACGGCGTCATGATGACAGGCGCCCTCAGCATCGGCCAGAAGTCGAAGAGCGCGCCGTAATGGTCCTCGTGCGCATGGCTGATCACGATGGCCTGAAGCCCATCCTTGCGCTCCAGCAGAAACCGGATGTCCGGCAGCACCGCGTCGACGCCCGGGAGGTATTCCTCGTGGCCGAAGGCGACGCCCATGTCGACGGCGAGCCAGGCGCGGCTGCTGCCGCGGCCATAGCCATAAAGCGCGAGGTTCATTCCGATCTCGGCCACTCCGCCGAGCGCGACGAAGACCAACTCGTCCGGGGCGGCCATCAGAGCCCCATCGAGGCGGCACCGCCGAAATAGACGTCGCCGGCGCTGATTGGGTGGGCCGAACCGTCGGGCTCACGCACCACCAGCCTGCCCTGCCGGTCGATCGTCTCGAACGTTCCGCGCAGAATTTCTTCGCCGAGCCGCACAGCGATCGGCGCTCCGATTCCGGAGGCATGCCGCAGCCAGCAATCGCGGATGGCCGGAAAGCCGCGGCCCGCGTTCCATAGCGATTCGTGTTCGACCCACGATTCCGCAAGCGCTTCAAAGAGCGCTTCGGCAGTCACGGCCGCGCCTCGGTCGGCAAGCGACGTCGCCGGGAACGGCAGACCGCGCGGCGTTTGGCTGATGTTCACACCGATCCCGATCGCCACGCTATCGTCTCCCCCCGGCAGGCTTGTCGCCTCAAGCAGGATGCCCGCCACCTTGGCCCCATCAACCAGCACGTCGTTCGGCCACTTCAAGCGCACCGCCGCCGCCAGGCTCGGCGCGACCGCGCGGATGGCGCTATCCAGCGCAAGCCCGGCGACGAAGCCGAGTGTTGCGATGGCTGGTGCATTTCCGGGCGCCGGCATCAGCAGGCTTGCAGCCAGGTTGCCCTTTGGCGAAAGCCACGCACTGCCGCGGCGGCCGTGCCCCTGGTTTTGCTCGCGAGCGACGACCCAAACTCGCCCCGGATCCCGTCTCCGCCAGAGCCGCATCGCCTCCGAATTGGTCGAATCGACGATTTCGAGCGCAATGAGCCGATAGCCTGACTCCCGCGCAACAGGGCCAAGAGTGAAAGGCATACTAGAAGAGACTTGCCGCTGCCACGCCGGCGGCATCCACCAGCGGAGCCGCAATGACCACGAAGGCGATCATCAGCGCGCCGGAGATGCCGAGCACGGCTTGCAGCTCGGCTGGAACGGGCTCGAAGGTGCTGGCCGGTTCGTCGAAGTACATGATCTTGACGATACGCAGATAATAGTAGGCCCCCACCACGGTAGTGACAACGCCGATCACGGCGAGCGCGTACAGTCCAGCCTGAACGGCGGCGAGAAAGACGTAGTATTTCGCGAAGAAGCCGGCGAGCGGCGGGATGCCGGCGAGCGAGAAGAGGATGGCGCCGAACAGGAACGCGGTGCCCGGCTTGGTGTGCGCCAGTCCGGCCAGCGAGTCGATTTCCTCCACCATGACACCGTCGCGCCGCATGGCGAGAATGCAGGCGAATGCTCCAAGAGTCATCACCATGTAGATGACAGCGTAGATGATTACACCCTGCACGCCCTGTTCGGTGCCCGCGGCGAGCCCGACGAGCACAAAGCCCATGTGGCCAATCGAGGAATAGGCCATCAGCCGCTTTATATTGGCCTGACCTATGGCAGCGAACGAACCCAGGGCCATCGACGCGATCGCGATGAATACGACGATCTGCTGCCAGTCCGCCGCGATCGGAGCAAAGGCGTCGATCACTACGCGGATGAGCAGCGCGATCGCGGCGAGCTTCGGAGCGGAGGCGAAGAATGCCGTCACCGGCGTCGGAGCGCCCTCGTAGACGTCGGGCGTCCACATATGGAACGGGACCGCGGAGATCTTGAAGGCCAAGCCAGCGAGCACGAAGACGAGTCCCACGACGAGCCCGGGCGACCGCCCGTCTACGAGTGCCTGGGCGATCGGCCCAAACCCGGTATGCCCGGTGAAGCCGTAAACGAGTGACGCGCCATAGAGGAGCATGCCCGACGACAGAGCCCCCAGCACAAAATATTTGAGCCCAGCCTCTGAGGAACGGGCGTTGTCGCGGTGGATGGCGGCGACGACGTAGGCTGCCAGGGATTGCAGCTCAAGCCCGAGATAGAGGCTGATCAGGTCGTTCGCCGAGATCATCACCATCATGCCGAGCGTGCCGAGCAAGATGAGGATGGGAAACTCGAAGCGCTCGAAGAGCTCGTTCCTGGCGAAGCGCAGGGCCAGCAGGATCGCTACCGCCGAGCCGATCAGCGCGGCGACCTTCATGAAGCGGGCGAAGGTGTCGACCACGAAGGCACCGTGCAGAATCTCTCCGTCCTCGCCGCTCCAGAGCACCGCCGCGACAGCCAAGGCGACGATCGCGACAGCAAGCGCGTTGACCGCGCGGGCTGAGCGCTCGCCAAAAAACGCGCCAAACATCAAGAGCAGCATCGCGCCGACGGCGAGCACAAGCTCTGGCAGCATGGCTGAAAGCTCGGGAAGTTCGATGTGCGTCATCTGGCTCCTTCGCTCATTCGCCCGCCATCGCGGTCTCCGCGCCGCTCGCCAGCGCCGCCTGGTAGTTGTTGATCAGCTGGTCGACCGACGCTGCCGTCACGTCAAGCACCGGCGCCGGGTAGACGCCGAAGAAGATGGTCAGCGCTACGAGCGGGAGGAGGATCACCTTTTCCCGAAGGCTCAGGTCGAGGATACCAGCCAAGGCCGGCTTCTCGAGCCGGCCGAAGATCACGCGCCGATAAAGCCAGAGCGCGTACGCCGCGGACAGCACCACGCCTGTCGTCGCCAGCACCGCAACCAGCGTGTTGACTTGAAAGGCGCCGACCAGAGTCAGGAACTCGCCAACGAATCCGGACGTGCCTGGAAGCCCCACATTGGCGAGCGTAAAGACCATAAAGGCGAAGGCGTACCACGGCATTCGGTTCACCAGCCCGCCATAGGCCTTGATCTCGCGCGTATGCATCCGGTCATAGATGACGCCGACGCACAGGAACAGAGCGGCCGAGACGATGCCGTGCGACAGCATCTGAAAGATGCCGCCCTGCACCCCCTGCACGGTCATGGTGAAGATGCCCATGGTGACGAAGCCCATATGGGCGACCGAGGAATAGGCGATGAGCTTCTTCACGTCCTCCTGCATCAGCGCCACAAGCGAGGTGTAGATGATGGCGACGATGGACAGCGCGTAGATGAGCGGCGCCAGATCGGCGCTGGCAAGCGGAAACATCGGCAGCGAAAAGCGCAGGAACCCGTAGCCGCCCATCTTCAGTAGGATCGCCGCCAGCACCACGGAGCCGGCGGTCGGCGCTTCCACATGCGCGTCGGGGAGCCAAGTGTGCACCGGCCACATCGGCAGCTTCACCGCGAACGAGGCGAGGAAGGCGAGCCACAGCCAAGTCTGCATCTCCGGTGGGAAGGGATGCGTCAAGAGCTCCGGGATGGAAGTCGTTCCCGCCTCCCAGAACATCGCCATCATGGCGAGCAGCATCAGAACCGAGCCGAGCAGTGTGTAGAGGAAGAACTTGAAGGCGGCATAGACCCGCCGCGCCCCGCCCCACACGCCGATGATGAGAAACATCGGGATGAGGCCCGCCTCGAAGAAGACGTAGAACAGGATGAGGTCGAGCGCGGTGAAGACGCCGATCATCAGCGTCTCCAGCAGCAGGAAGGCGATCATGTATTCCTTCAGCCGGGACTGGACCACGCGCCAGCTTGCCAGGATGCAGAACGGCATGAGGAAGGTAGTGAGAATGACGAACAGCATGGAGATGCCGTCGACCCCCATGCGATAGCTCATGAAGTCCCCTGTCCAGGGCGCTTCCTCGACGAACTGGAAACCGGGGTCCGACGCGTCGAAGTTCCACCAGATCAGCAGCGAGACAAGGAAGGTCAGCGTCGTGACGCCGAGCGAGAGGTTGAGGATGTTCCTCCGGCTCGCCTCGCTTTCTCCCCGCAGGAAGAAGAAGATGAGCGCCGCGCCGACCAGCGGCAGATAGGTCACGGCGGAAAGGATGGGCCAGGTCACCGCCTCACCCCGCGAACATGGTCCAAGTGACCAGCAGGGCGATGCCCAGCAGCATGGCGAAGGCGTAGTGGTAGAGGTAGCCGGTCTGCAGCCTCACCACGTTGCGTGTCACATCGATGACGCGCGCGGAAACGCCGTCGGGCCCGAAGCCGTCGATGAGCCAGCCGTCGCCGCGCTTCCACAGGAAGCGACCGAGCGCCATGGCGGGACGCACGAGAAGCGCGTCGTAGATTTCGTCGAAATACCACTTGTTGAGCAGGAAGCGGTAAAGCACGCGATGCACTTCGGCGAGGCTTGCCGGGGTCTCGGGGCTGCGGATGTAGAACTGATAGGCGACGAGGAATCCGAGGATCATGGCGATCGTCGGCAGCGCCGCGATCCAGAAACTCGTGTGATGCATCGCGTCGAGTAGCTCGGCCTCGATCACGAGCGCGCCTTTCCAGAACTCCACCACCCCATCACCGATGAAAGGCCCCGCGAAGATCACGCCGGCAAGAAGGGCGCCTGCCGCCAGAATGTAGAGCGGTGCCAGCATAACCTGCGGGCTCTCGTGTGCGTGGTCCATGACGTCCTTCGGCGCACGGGGCTCGCCGTGGAACGTCATGAAGATCAAGCGCCACGAATAGAAGGAGGTGAAGGCCGCCGACACGACCAGCAGCAGGAAGGCGAAAATCCCGACGCTGGCGGAGGCCGCGTGCGTCGCTTCTATGATCGCATCTTTGGAGAAATATCCGGCCGTCAGGGGGAAGCCGGTGAGCGACAGGGTGCCCACCAGCATCATCGCATAAGTCACCGGAATGAGACGGTAGAGTCCCCCCATCCTGCGCATGTCCTGCTCGTCGGCGAGCGCATGGATGACGGAGCCTGAGCCAAGGAAGAGCAACGCCTTGAAGAAGGCGTGGGTGAAAAGATGGAAGATTGCCACCGGATATGCGCCGACGCCGAGCGCCACGAACATGTAGCCGAGCTGTGAGCAGGTGGAATAAGCGATCACGCGCTTGATGTCGTTCTGCACCAGGCCGACGGTAGCGGCGAAGAAGGCAGTGACGGCGCCCACGACGATCACCACCGAAAGCGCAATCTCCGACAGAGCGAAGACAGGCGACAGCCTCGCCACCATGAACACGCCCGCCGTCACCATGGTGGCGGCGTGGATCAGCGCGGAGACCGGCGTCGGGCCCTCCATGGCGTCGGGCAGCCAGGTGTGAAGCGGCACCTGGGCCGACTTGCCCATGGCCCCCATGAACAGCAGTAGACAGATGACGGTGATGGCACCCTGTCCGGAATAGGATTGGCCGAATATCTCCAGCGCGATCTCCTCGCCTTGCGCGACCGCCTCGGCATTGGCGAAGATGGTGCCGAGATCGATGGAGGAGAACAGCCAGAAGACGCCGAGAAGGCCGAGCGCAAAGCCGAAATCGCCGACGCGGTTGACGATAAACGCCTTGATCGCCGCCGCGTTGGCGGCGGGGCGGTGATACCAGAAGCCAATCAGAAGGTAGGAAGCGAGCCCGACTCCCTCCCAGCCGAAGAACATCTGCAGGAGGTTGTCGGACGTCACCAGCATCAGCATGGCGAAGGTGAAGAACGACAGATAGGAAAAGAAGCGCGGCCGGTGCGGATCGTGCGCCATGTAGCCGATCGAGTAGACATGAACGAGCGCCGAGACCGTGGTGACGACGACCAGCATCACCGCAGTCAGCGTGTCTATCCGGAACGCCCAGTCCGCCGTCAGCGCGCCGGAGTGGATAAAGGTGAGGACCGGCACCGTGAAGGCTTCGCCGTCGCCGAGCGCCACCTGGAAAAAGGACCACCAGGAAAGCACCGCCGATACAATTAGAAGACCTGAGGTGACGATTTCCGCCGCGAACGAACCCTGCGCGGCCGAGTGATGCTCGCCGTGCGGCTCATGATGCGCCACCTCCACCGCAGAGGCGGGTTGCGGAATTCGCGCGGACTCGCGGTCGCCCGGGCGCGAGCCGTGTCCGTCCTGCTCCACCGGCGGTTCTCCGCCGGGGTGTCGCGCCCCGGCGCCGAAGATCGCAATGATCCCGGCGATGATTGCGCCCAGCAGCGGCAGAAAGACGATCGCCGAATACACTGGAACTCAGCCTCGCATGAGATTGACGTCTTCAACCGCGATGGTGCCGCGGTTGCGATAGAAGACAACGAGGATGGCAAGCCCGATCGCCGCCTCTGCGGCGGCCACGGTCAGCACCAGAAGCGCGAAGATCTGCCCGGTGAGGTCGCCGAGGAATGCGGAGAACGCGACAAGGTTTATGTTGACGGCAAGCAGGATCAGCTCGATCGACATCAGGATGACGATGACATTCTTTCGATTGAGAAAGATGCCGAAGACGCCGAGCGTGAAGAGGATGGCGGCGACGGTCAGATAGTGTCCGAGCCCGATCGTCATCCAGGAAGACCCCTCCCCGTCTCGACATGAACCACGTCGACCGCGGTGGCCGGGTCGCGCGCCACCTGCGTCGCGATCACCTGGCGTTTCACACCCTCCTTGTGGCGAAGGGTCAGCACGATGGCGCCGATCATCGCGACGAGCAGGACCAGGCCGGCCATCTGAAAGAAGAAGACGTAGCGTGTGTAGAGAAGCGCACCGATCGCGGCGACGTTGGAGATTTCTTCCGGCGGCGGAGCCGGCGCTGCCGTTGCTCCGATCGTCTCCGGCGAGACAAGGGCACCGCCAAGCACCAGCACCAACTCTGTCAGTAGGATAAGGCCGACCAGGGCGCCGATCGGAAGGTATTGCAGGAAGCCCTGCCGCAGCTCGGCGAAATCGACATCGAGCATCATCACCACGAACAGGAACAGCACGGCGACCGCGCCGACATAGACCACCACCAGGATCATCGCCAGGAACTCCGCCCCGAGCAGGATGAAGAGGCCGGCGGCGTTGATGAAGGCGAGGATCAGGAACAGCACCGAATGAACGGGGTTCCGTGCCGCGATCACCATGAACGCCGCGGCCACCATGACAAACGAGAAGACGTAGAAGAACAGCGGCTGCAGGATCATGAGGTCTTCCGGCCGGATAAGCGAAGAGGGCGTGACAGGCACCGGGCCGCGGCTCTCTTAGCGATGCGCATCCCCCACGTCCACGTTCCGATCCCGGCCTTCGAACGTTTGTCATCCCGGAAGCGACGCCCCGCAGGGGCGGAGCTGTCCGGGACCCGTGAACACCGAGGGACAGAGTACCTTGCGGAAACCGCTGTCGCGTAAACTGGCCGCTGATGGTGTTCATGGGTCCCGGTCTTGCCGCTCGCGCGGCAAACCGGGATGACAGAGGGGAGTGTTGGGACTCTCACGCTCACCGATACGGCGCGTCGAGCGCTATGTTGCGGACGAGCTCGCGCTCCCAGCGGTCGCCGTTCGCCAGCAGCTTCTCCTTGTCGTAATAGAGCTCCTCGCGCGTCTCGGTCGCGAACTCGAAATGCGGGCCTTCAACGATGGCGTCGACCGGACAGGACTCCTGGCAGAAGCCGCAATAGATGCATTTCACCATATCGATGTCGTAGCGCACGGTGCGGCGCGTCCCGTCGTTGCGGCGCGGGCCGGCCTCGATGGTGATCGCTTGCGCCGGGCAGATCGCCTCGCACAGCTTGCAGGCGATGCAGCGCTCCTCGCCGTTCGGATAACGGCGGAGAGCGTGCTCCCCACGGAAACGTGGGCTGACATGGCCCTTCTCGAACGGATAGTTGACGGTCGCCTTCGGAGCGAAGAAATATCGCAGCGCAAGCCACGTGGCTCCGACGAATTCCTTGAGGAGCAAGGCGTGAGCGGCCTGCGTCACCCGGGCCATGACTACACTCCGTTGTCGCCCGCCACGACCGATCCGACCAGGATACCGATCAGCGGAAACAGGATCAGTTGCGCCTTCCGGGCCGCGTCAAGGAGGCGCGGCCCCCGCCCCTTCTCGCCACGGCGTTCGGCGCGCGCGATCAGAGCGCCGAATATGAAGTACTCCACTACCCCGAAGGCGAGGCCCACCAGACCGCCGATCAGCGCCAGCGACATACGCTCAACTCGCGGCCGGCACGCCGCCCCAACCCGTCAGTTGGAGCACGAACGCCACGATGACAATGGCGGCGAGCGAGAGCGGCAGAAAGACCTTCCAACCAAGGCGCATCAGCTGATCGTAGCGGTAGCGCGGCACGAACGCCTTCACCAGCGCGAACATGAAGAAGACGAAGCAAACCTTCAGCGTGAACCAGAAGACGCCCGGGACCCAAGTGAACGGCGCGAAATCGAAGGGCGGCAGCCAGCCGCCGAGGAACAAGATCGTGGTAAGCGCGCAAATCAGCGTGACCGCGACGTATTCGCCGAGCATGAACATCATGTAGGGCGTGGACGAATATTCGACCATGAACCCCGCCACCAGCTCCGACTCCGCCTCCGGGAGGTCGAACGGCGGCCGGTTCGTCTCGGCGAGTCCGGAGATGAAGAAGATGATGAAGAGCGGGAACATCGGCAGCCAGTGCCAATCGAGCAAGGTGTTGGGCAGGCCGAGCATGGTGCCGAGGCCCTCGGTCTGTGCCAGCACGATATCGCTGAGGTTGAGCGAGCCGACGGCGAGCAGTACCGCGATGATGATGAAGCCGATCGAGACCTCGTAGGAGACCATTTGCGCGGCGGAGCGGAGCGCGCCGAGGAAGGCGTATTTGGAGTTCGACGCCCAGCCCCCCATGATCACGCCGTAGACCTCCAGCGAGGCGATGGCGAAGACGTAGAGGATGCCGACATTGATGTCGGCGATGACCCAGCCGGCGCCGACCGGGATGACCGCCCAGGCAGAGAGCGCCAGAAGCACGCTGACCAGCGGCGCCAGCAGGAAAATGGCCTTGTTGGCCGGAGCCGGGATGACGGGCTCCTTCAGCACGAATTTCAGGAGGTCGGCGAAGGATTGAAGCAGCCCCCAAGGACCCACCACGTTTGGCCCGCGCCGCATCTGCACTGCCGCCCAAATCTTGCGATCGGCATAGAGCAGATAGGCGACGAGGATGAGGAGCGCTGTCATCAGCACGGCGCTCTGGATGACGATGAGCGCGCCGGGCAGGACGTAGTCGCTGAAGAATTCGTTCATCTCGGGGTTCCGGCGGACCTACTCAGCCGCTTCCGCCGCCGGGCCGAGATGCATGGCGGAACATTCCGCCAGCACCGGCGAGGCGCGCGCGATCG
>CAZARE010000403.1:0-2681 GCA_964487455.1 uncultured Propylenella sp. | reverse complement strand
GGGACGATCCCGCCGCCCCCGGTTCCCTCGGCGCCATTTTCTGGAATCAGTTCTTTGCCCATGGCGGAGTACTTAGCGCACGCCGAGTCGCGGCGACAACACCCAGGCCGCGCACTTGTTCTGGACGACTATTTCTTCTTGCGAAGACCCTCTATCCAGCTTCGCAGGTCATTTCCGTCCTTAAGTCCGAGGCGATAGGGAATGAATGGGGCGAACTGCTCAGATGTACGTATGGTGGGCTGGAACATGGAGGTAGTCGTCACAACCCCCTTTGACGCGTTTTGGTCGGCGAGTAAGACACCGAGCATCGCGCGAAGATCATCATGGGTGACGAGGCGGCCGGGGAATAGGCTTTTGCTTGGTCGAGGATTCGGATCGCTCCAAACCCATCCTTTGTTGCTATGACATCTCTTCCGCCGTCCGCACTCGGCGGCGTCAGAACGACATGATAGCCAGCACGCTCGTACGCCCCTGCCAGGAACTCCTCAAACTTCCTCGGATACGCAGGGAACCGAAACAGGAAGCCTGGATTTCTTTCGATCTCGTCTGCAATTTGCAGCCACGGAAGAGCGACAGCGGAAACGATCTGGCCATCGGGCACGTTCGGCCCCAGATCGAGGATCGTCTGCAGTAGAATGTCTGGCCCCGCCGCCGGGTTCACCCGGCGTCTCCGGCTGTACCCGCTCTCCCCGATAGCGGTTTCGCCTATCGCACTATCGCCTACCATACGAACCTCCTGTCCGAGACCATAACTCACTACACCTATTGTAAGCCGATAGCTTAGCTCGTGAATATCGAGCCACGCTCGCCGGTCGAGCCCGTATGCTATGTGGTGAAGATGAGCGATAACCCCGACATCCCCATCGACGCGCTCCAATCGCGCCTTCCTCCCGGCACCCGGCTTGCCGGGCTCGACCTCGGCACCAAGACGATCGGCGTGGCGCTGTCGGATTTCGGGCTAAGGATCGCGACGCCCCATAAAACCATCCAGCGGGTGAAGTTCGGCAAGGACGCGGAGGCGCTGCTGACGCTCTGCGAGACGCAGAAGGTCGGCGGGCTGATCCTCGGTCTGCCGATCAACATGAACGGCACCGAGGGCCCGCGCGCGCAGGCGACGCGTGCCTTCCTGAAGAACCTTCGCCAGCTCACCAATCTACCGGTGGCACTATGGGATGAGCGCCTCTCCACAGCGGCGGCGGAGCGCGCAATGTTGGAGGCAGACCTGTCGCGCCGGAAGCGTGCGGAGAAGATCGACGCAGCCGCCGCGGCTTACATCCTGCAGGGCGCCCTCGACCGACTCGCTAGAGCGCGAGCGGGCTTTTAGCAGCTGTCGATGGCGGCAGCGGTGGCACGCACTGTTTGAATCGGAACAATAACCAACAATAGTTCTTAACTGCGGTCAGCTAGGCCTCCCCTCGAAGGATGAGGCGCATGACGTACAGAGGATTGGACCTGTCGCGGTATAGCTGGCTGCGCGTCTATGTGTTGACCGCGCTCGGCACGGCTGTGTGCATCGCGGTCGCTTTCGCGGTCGACGGCTACGCCTTCAGTACCGGAACCTGGGCTTGGGGCGACGTCAACAATCTCATCATACCGCTCATCCTAGCACCGCCCTTCTTCTTCTACTTGCTTAGCAAGCTGCGCGAACTGGCGATTGCGCATAGGGAACTCATATCGCTCGCGTCTATCGACAGCCTCACGGCGCTACTCAACCGCCGCGCCTTCACGTCCATGGTCGAAGGCTACCTGGAGCGGGTCAAGGGGGAGCGGGCCGGAGCCGAAGGGGCATTGTTGGTGATCGACGTCGATCACTTCAAGGCGATCAACGACAGCTTCGGACATGACTCAGGTGACGAGGCGTTGAAGGCCATCGCCGCGGCCATTCAAGCTACCGTGCGGGAAAAAATCGACCTGGTCGGCCGCATCGGCGGCGAAGAATTCGTTGTGTTTCTGCCGGGGGTCGACGAGCGTCGCACGGAGGCGGCGGCCGAGCGAATCCGCCAAGCCGTGAACAACGGGGACTTCCTGCCCGACGGGCAGCAAGTTACCGTCAGTGTCGGCGGCACGGTCTTCGATGGCGAGACGAGCTTCAGTGAGCTTTATCGGTCAGCTGACCAACGGCTCTACGCGGCCAAAAGGAGCGGCCGCAACCGGGTTGATATCCATCACTTCTCTGAGGAGGCCGGCCCGACCCGGCTCGTGGCCATGCACTAGGCCTCGCCAACGGTTTGCAAGGCGGGCCGTCAGCCTGCACGGTCAGCGGAAGAAACTTAGAAGTCGTCGTCATCGTCGAAGATCGACTCGTCGTCGTTGGCCCCGCCGCCGCCGACTTCCGGCCCGTCTACCTCTGCCGCGGCCACCGCCGGCTCGGCTGCCGAGGCCTGGCTCGTGCCGAGAGCCGAGGAGAGGAGTTGGCCGACCGCCGCGCCTCCGGCAACCCCGATCGCGGTCTCGGTCGCTCCTGAGATGAAGCCCGCCCGCGCCCCTTCCAAAAAGCGCAGAGTCCGCCGCCAGCGCCCAAGGCCGAGCAAGCGATTTACGCGATCCATGAGCGAACCCAGCAGGCTGTGGCCGTCCGGCTGGAGTACCGGTGTCTGCCGCCCCTCCACGCGATCAAGCGCCAAGTGCAGCGCGACCTCCTGCATGACGATAGTCTGCACCATGTAGTAGGCGGCTTGCGG
>CAZARE010000402.1:0-4980 GCA_964487455.1 uncultured Propylenella sp. | reverse complement strand
CGCTGTCCGGCGGGATCACCTACAATGGGCGCGATCTCCTCAAGGTCGCGCCGGCCGAGCGGGCGCATTTGGGCATCTCCCATGTTCCGGAGGGACGCCAGGTGTTCGCTTCCATGACAGTCATGGAGAACCTCGAGATGGGCGCCTACACGCGCAACGGACGCGCGCGTAGGGCGGAGCTCCTCCCGACAATCCTGGAGCTGTTTCCTGTGCTCGCGGAACGGCGAGACCAGCTCGCCGGAACGCTTTCGGGCGGCGAGCAGCAAATGCTCGCCATCGGCCGCGGGCTGGCCTCCGCCCCCGATCTCTTGATGCTGGACGAGCCCTCGATGGGCCTAGCGCCGACGGTGGTCGACGCCATCTTCGAGCGCATCCATTTGGTGCATCGCGAGCACGGGCTGACCATCCTCTTGGTCGAGCAGCGCGTGGCAGAGGCGCTCGAATCCTGCGATCATGGCTATGTGCTCGACACCGGCGAGGTCGCCCTGCACGGGCCGCGTGACGCCCTGCTTGCCGACGACCGCATCAAGCGAGCCTATCTTGGCATGTGAACGCTCCGGCGGCGGCCAGACGTCCGCAGCGCACTAGAACGAGAAAGGGGAGCCGGATGGCGACGCCTGCGCGGCCACAGGCCGGGGAACAGATGATCCGCTGCGTGATCCTCGACGACTACCAGAACGTCGCGCTCCGGATGGCCGACTGGAGCGGCCTTCAGGGGCGCGTCGACATTGCGGCGCTCAACGAGCACGTCTCCGACAGGGAGGAGCTGGTCGCACGGCTGGCGGACGCGGAGATCGTCGTAGCCATGCGCGAGCGGACGGCTTTCGACCATGCGCTCCTGAACCGCCTCCCGAAGCTGGAGCTCCTGATCACAACGGGAATGGTCAACGCTTCGATCGACATCGCCGCGGCGAACGCGCGGAGCGTCACCGTCTGCGGCACCGAATCGATCGCGGGCTCCACGGCGGAGCTGACGTGGGGGCTTTTGCTCTCGCTGCTCCGGCACATTCCGGAAGAGTTCGCGGGCATGCGCCGCGGCGGGCCATGGCAGCAGACGGTGGGGCGCGACCTGCAGGGGACAACGATGGGCATTGCCGGGCTAGGCCGGCTCGGCAGCCGCGTCGCGCGCGTCGCCCAGGCCTTTGAGATGAACGTTGCCGCATGGAGCCGCAGCCTGACGGAGGACAGAGCGCGGGAGCTCGGTATCACCCGCTGCACAACGCTGCACGATCTTCTGCGCATCTCGGACGTCGTCTCCGTGCACCTCAAGCTCACAGCGGAAACGACCGGCCTTATCGGTAAGGCGGAGCTTGACCTGATGAAGCCTGACGCCATCCTGATCAACACGTCGCGCGGACCCATCGTCCAGGAGGCCGCGCTTCTCGCGGCTCTCTCCGAGGGCCGGATCCGCGCGGGTCTTGACGTTTACGACAAAGAGCCTCTGCCCCTCGATCATCCGCTGCGCACGATCCCGAATGTCGTCACTACCCCGCATCTCGGATACGTGACTGACGATACCTACCGGACCTACTTCCGGGGCGTCGTTGAAGATATCGAGGCTTGGCTCGCGGGTGCGCCGGTGCGCGTCATCGCACCTCCGGGTGAGGGACCCGGAACCTCCTCCCGCTTCTGACGGCGCGGTCTCTCAAGAGAGCTAGCGCAGCTGCGGACAGTCGGGAATGGCAAGCGTGGTAGCGCCCGCCCAGACGACCCCGACGGCCGACAGGATCGCAAGCAGGACCATGACGCGCCGGTAGAAGGCGACGTCCTGGCCGAACCACCCGGAGGCGCGGGCGAAGCGGCTCGCCGCCGCGGGCGCGACGACCGCCGCCAGCAGTAACGCCAGCGAGATCAGGGTTGCCGAGAGGATAAGGAAGGGAATGATGCCCATGCCGGCGACGCTCCGTCCCGCTAGGCCGTGCGCACACAGCATCGACTGGCCGAAATAAATGACGCCGAGGTGAGCGGACCAAACGACCGGGCCGATGAGCATGTAGAGGAGCGTTCCCGCCGTCGATCGGCGCCCCGCATTGGCGTTCCTGGTCTCGCTCATCGTCCCCTACCCGATGAGCCGTGGAAAGCCGTGCACGAGAAAGAGCCCGAGAAGCCCCTGTCCAGCGGCATAGTAGAGGAGCAGCGCCGTGTTCTCGAAGGTGCCGCGCCGAACCGTGTCCAGCTTGCCGGTGAAGTGGCGGGCGATGGTGAACAGCGACATGATCGCCGTGGCGAAGATCAGCTGGCCGGTTAGCGCGCCCGCCATAAAGACCATCGCCGAGTAGCTGCTGTCGGTGGGCCGTAGACCTGTCTGCCAATGGCCGAGAACCTCGACGCCCATTGCCGCCACGGCCGCGGCGGCGCCCACCAGGATCAAGAGCGGCGTCAGAGGATTACGCGACTTCCGGGGGGCCAAGGTCCGCCCGGCGACCGCGAACGCGGCTACCGCGACGACGAGCAGCGCGCCCGATGCGAGCGGCCAAGCCGCAGCGGGCGGCATCGGCGAGCCGCGCGGCGCCCAGACATCGGGCGAGACCGTCCAAAGGTAGAGATAGGAGAAGACGTAGCTGAGATAGAGCGAGCTGGCGACGAACATCAGCACCACCATCGCCCACCATCCGTGCGACGACGGCCCGGTCATGTAGACTGGAAGCTTGTAGCCTCCTCCGATATCGATCGGACCCTTGTCAGGCCCCGGATCGAGCTGCCAGACCCATGTGAGGCAGAACGCGATCGCCAGCACCCCACAGACGATCGCCGGCACCACCACCTTGACCGTCAGAATCAGGAAGAAGCCGGCGGTGAAAGCCGCTGCGAGGAACGGCGTCCAGCCCGGGCCGGGCATCTGCATCACATATTGCGGCTTTGCGTCGATGGGGCTCGTGACAATCGTCTCGCGTCCGCCGGTGGGTGCGTTCGGAAGGTAGTGTTGCCCCGCCTCGACCTCCCTGGAGAGGTTCGGCTGATCCCAAAGCGGTTCCAGGCTTGTCACATGCGGAATGCTGCGGGCGGAATAGACGTCGCTCGGAAGCCATTCGAGCGTGCCGGCCTGCCAAGGGTTCTCCGACCCGCGCTTGCCTGGCCTGAAACGCATCGCGACATCGATCACGAAGAGCAGGACGCCGGCCGCGATCGTGAAGGCGCCGACGGTCGAGATCATGTTGAGCCAGTCCCACCCCATGTCGCCGGGATAGGTCCACACGCGCCGCGGCATGCCGAGCAGCCCGGTCAGGTGCATGGGGAAGAAGGCGACGTTGAAGCCGACGAACATGAGCCAGAAGACCCAGCGTCCGAGCCGTTCCGACAGCATGTTCCTACTGAGCATGGGGGTCCAATAGTAGAAGGTGGCGAAGAGCGGAAACACCATCCCGCCGATCAGCACGTAGTGGAAATGCGCGACGATGAAGTAGGTGTCGTGCACCTGCCAGTCGAAAGGCACCATCGCGACCATCACGCCGGTCAGGCCGCCGAGCGTGAAGATGAAAAGGAAGCCCAGAACGAAAAGCGACGGCGTCGTGATCCTGAACGGGCGCTTGCCCGCCGCGATCGTGGCGATCCACGAGAAAACCTGAATGCCGGACGGGATCGCCACGGCCATCGAGGCGGCCGAGAAGAAGCTGAGGCTGAGCGCCGGGATGCCTGTGGTGAACATGTGGTGCACCCAAAGCCCGAAGCTGAAGAACCCGGTGGCCACGAGCGCCACGACAATGAGGTGGTGGCCGACGAGCTTGGTGCGCGCCATCGTGGGCACGATCATGGAGACCAGACCCGCCGCGGGCAGGAAGATGATGTAGACCTCGGGGTGACCGAAGAACCAGAACAGATGCTGCCAGAGCAGCGGATCGCCGCCCTTGTCGGCGACGAAGAAGGGCCAGCCGAAAGCGCGTTCCAGCTCCAGGAGCATGGTGGCGAAAATTATCGCCGGAAAAGCGAAGATGATCATGCCGGCGAAAATGAGCATCGCCCATGCGAAGATCGGCATCTTGGCGAGCGACATGCCGGGCGGGCGCGTGCGCAGCGTGCCCACGACAATCTCCACGGCCCCGGCGATGGCGGATATCTCGATGAAGCCGATGCCGAGCAGCCAGAAATCGGCATTGTCGCCGGGCGAGAACTCGATACTGGTCAGCGGCGGATACATGAACCATCCGCCCTTCGGGGCCAGGTCGTAGAGAATTGTGGACAGAAAGACGGTACCGCCGATGATGTAGGCCCAGATGGCGAAAGCGCTCAGACGTGGAAAGGGAAGGTCGCGCGCCGCCAGCATTTGCGGCAGCAGCATCATACCCAGAGCCTCCACAACTGGGACGGCGAAGAGGAACATCATCGCCGTTCCGTGCACGGTGAAAAGCTGGTTGTAGAGGTCCTGGCTGACGAGATCGTTGTCGCCGACGGCAAGCTGCGCGCGCATGATGAGCGCCATCACGCCTGCCAGAACGAAGAACGTGAAGGCAGCGCCGATATAGAAGAGCCCTATGACGGTGTTGTTGACCGCGGAGATCACGCGCCAGCCGCGCGGCGTCGCCCAGATCCGCTTCAGCTCCTCAAGCTCGCCGGGCGGCCTCGGTGCTTCGTTGGGAAGGGCGTGGTCTTGCTGGCTCATGGGGATCAACGCAGCGTATAGTGGAGGTCGAGGCCGCCGAGATAGACGACGAGCCGGAGGCCCAAGTCTGCCAAGCTCATTGCGTCCTCACCGGAGGTTGGCCAGGTACTCGGACAGCGCCGCGAGCTCGGCGTCGCTGTAGATGGCGAAGGGCGGCATCTTGTTTTCGGGCTTGATGTGCTGGTTCGCCACGATCCATTCGGCGATCGCCTCTGCATTGTTGGGAAGCGTCGCCGCCGCGAGCGACATGCGGCTCCCGACATGGGTGAGATCGGGGCCGATGGTGCCGCGCGCGTCCGTGCCGCGGATGGCATGGCATGCCGCGCAGCCGCTGGTGAGAAAGAGCAGCTGGCCGCGCTCCTCCGGGGGCGAGCCGGGCGGTT
>CAZARE010000401.1:0-5513 GCA_964487455.1 uncultured Propylenella sp. | reverse complement strand
CCTGGTTAGACTTGTTCCATATGACACCGAGCCCGGCACTTCGACCCTCTGCGCTGGAAACGACCAGACGGTCGTCAAGCGAAAGAAATGCCTCGACACTGTCCAGGACACGAAAGCCAAAGGCGAGGTCCGGCGAGAGACCCGTGTAAATCGCGCCATAGTCGTCCACGAAACGACGCAGGAGTGTAGTTTGGCAAAAAGAGTTTACCATACGCGGTAGCCGTCCCATAGCGATCCTGCATCGTGCGCAATGCTCGACGACCGCCGCCGATTGGAGCACTCTCGCCCCACTTGAGTTATCCTTGCGCCTGAACGTGTAGGGAGGCGTCTCACGCGCCAAGCCGTCCGCCCGAAACGCGACAACGTTCAAGACATGCTTTTGCAGAACCTCGTGGCACCGCCCCAGCGCGCGCAGCCGGTAAACTCCTCGGTCCTGCAGAATGCCCGCGAACTCGCCGCTTGCCTGACGCGTCGCCCACTCCCAGTGCTCCGTCATCGGCATGATGGAGGGTGGCCGTACGTAGCGGACGCGCGGGTCGCCGAGCAAGCTCTCCAGTGCGGCGCGGGTGGCCGTGGAATCCGCCTCGTCTGAATTGTCAGAGACGATCACCTCGAAGTCGCGGAAGGTCTGCTCGAGCACGCTCTGCAGCGCGATCGGCACGAGGTCGGGCCGGTTGTGGGTCGGAATGATGACGGTGAAGAACGGCATGGTCTGCGGCCCGAGGCGTGCGAAGCTGTCCGAGGGGACGACTAGCCTTAGCGGCGCTGGCGGAGTGATTGCAAGCCTGGCGTTGGTGCGCGCAGGTCCTGCAAAGAGCGCTGGGAACCGGGGGCCCTCGGTCGGGCTGGCGCGGAGCTTTAGGCTCTACGGCTTGATCATCAAACCTTGTTTGGTGGCCAACATGGCGATCGACACGCCGTGCGCCGTCGCGAACGCGTCAAGCGCCACCTGCTGCGGCTCGTGGCCGGCCCAGCCGTAATCGTCAAACAGAACCAGGGCGCCAAGTGTGGCCAGAAGAACGCTATGGCTGCAAGCTCGGCTTCCGCGTCGTTGAGGTCGATTGAGAGGTAGGCGACTCGATCGACGTCGATTGACTGAAGGACTTCGGGAATCCATCCCTTCACAACAATTGCGTTGGCGTAGGGCGAGAAGTTGCGCACGGCTGTCTGATGCATGTTCTTGTAGAGCGTTTGCATTTTTGCCGAGTGCGGCTCACGCAGCCCTTCAAAAGAGTCGACCAAGAAGAACTTTCGAGGGATACGCTCGAAACGGAGCGCGCGGCAGATCGTCATGGATAGGAGGCCTCCGAAGACCCCGCACTCCACAAAGTCCCCGTCCAGATGGAGTGCATGTTTGGCCGCCCACAAGGCGGTGTGGGCGCGCCAGCGTATGTCCGGGACCGTACCTCCCCAGCATTCGCGGTTGCCTTCGGCGGCAAAATCCCACGCGTCCTGGAAGGTCGGATCGTCGAGAAACGCCGCGTTCAGCCCGCTCACGCAGAGTCCATCGGCGTCATAGCCTAGGGCCCGTGGATCCGGTCGCCCATGAGCGATCCCGCGGGCGGCTGCCCGGACCCTGCGGCTCAAGCCGCCCGTAAGTTTGCGCAAGAGACGAGCCATCCCCGAGGTCCCTGGTTGAAAGCGCAGCATACGGCTCCGGGGAGGACAATGGATAGCCGCTCGGCTCCGGCGACGTTACTATGCTTCGGAACCATGCTCCGGAATGAACCGTCACCTATGTGTCCCGAATGGACCCTGAGTTGGCTGGCGACCCCGGCAGGATTCGAACCTGCGACCAATAGCTTAGAAGGCTACTGCTCTATCCCCTGAGCTACGGGGCCGTTCTCCATGGCCTCAATGCGTCCAGGGCTGCGCCCGGTCGCGGCGGAAATTGTCCGAGTACGAGATCGCCGGTCTTATCCGGTCCTTCGGCTCGAAGAGCTGGTAGGCAATCCCGTTGCGCTCGGCGTAGGCCACGGCCGCGTCCCCGCTGTCAAACGTAACTCGGATCTGGCTCTTCATGTCGTCGCTTGCCGTATAGCCCATCAGCGGCTCTATGCTACGCGGCCGCTCGGGCTCGTATTCGAGGACCCAGCGATGCGTCTGGGCGCGGCCCGAGCTCATGGCCGTCTTCGCCGGCTGGTAGATGCGTGCCACCGCCATCGTCGTCTCTCGTGCTTCCGGGCTCGGGCTCTTCGAGACCGCCTCGCAGTCCGAATGCCAAGTGGTCGGGGCAGCAGGATTCGAACCTGCGACCCCCTGCTCCCAAAGCAGGTGCGCTACCAGGCTGCGCCATGCCCCGATTCCGCCGCCCGCGGTAGGCCGCGCCAGCCCGCCGGTCAAGCAGTGCAAGCAATATAGGCTGAAACGCCGCCGAATCCGAGGTCCGCGCGCAGTTTTTATCGGCTTCGCGCCCAGGCGTCAGCGCCCGGCGATGGCGGCGAAGCCGCGCTCCAGATCGGCGATCAGGTCGGCCACGTCCTCCAGCCCGACGTGCAGGCGGATCACGGCTCCCTCCGTCCAGGGCCGCACGGTGCGGCAGTTCTCAAGCTCGCTCAGTACGGCAAGACTCTCGAACCCTCCCCAGGAATAGCCGAGCCCGAACAGCTTCAATGCGTCGAGGAACGCGCTGGCGTCACGCGCCTCGCCGTGCAGGACGAACCCCATGAGACCGGTGGAGCGGCCGAAATCGCGACTCCAGATCGCATGGCCGGGATCGTCGGGGAGCGCGGGATGGAGCACGCGAGCCACTTCCTGCCGGGTCTGCAGCCAGCGGGCGATGCGCAGCGCACTACGTTCGTGCCGCTCCAGTCGAACACTGAGGGTCCGCAGGCCGCGCAGCGTCAGCCAGATTTCTTCCGTTCCCGCCTGCAGCCCGAAATTCCTGTGCAGCCGCCTGAGCGCCGGCCAAGCGTGCGAATTGGCCGAGACGGAGCCGATCATGAGGTCGGAATGGCCGCCCTGATATTTGGTGCCGGCGTAGATGGCGAGGTCGACGCCGTGCGCCAGCGGGCGAAAGATGAGAGGCGTGGCCCAGGTATTGTCGAGCATGGTCGCGACGCCGGCGGCGCGCGCGGCGGCGACCATGGCCGGCACGTCCGGCATCTCAAACGTGTGGGAGCCCGGCGTTTCCATGAAGAGCGCCGACGCGCCGGCGAGCGCATCGGCGACGCCGGCCCGGACGAGCGGGTCGTAATAGACGGTCTCGACGCCGAAGAAGGGAAGGCTCTCGTCGCAGAAGCGCCGGGTGGGGGAGTAGACGTTGTCGGGAACGAGGATGTGCGTACCGGGCCGGGCGACTGAGAGAATGGCGATGGAGATGGCGGCGAGCCCCGAGGGAACAAGCACGGTGCCCGCAGCGCCGTCGAGCGTGCTCAGCGCCTCTACCAGAGCCTCGATCGTCGGCGTGTTGTTGAGCCCGTACGAATAGCGCGCGCCCGCGCGGCTCCGCATGGCTTCGACATTCTCGAAGAGCACCGTGGAGGCGCGCACGAGGGGAGGATTGACGAAGCCCCAATGACTCTTCGGATCGCGTCCGGCGGCGACCAGCAGGGTGTCCGGGCGCAGCCCCGCGGCGTCTGCGGGAGCGTCGTCCGTGTCGAGATCGTTTTTGCCGCTGGCCATTCGTTGTCACTCCCGGTGAACGTGCCGCCGCTGCAATCGCTTGACCTGCCCGCCTTAATCGCCTTCGATGAGCCACCTAGCCAAGTTCCGTCCGCCCTCGCGGAACGGATCGCGGCCCAGAAAAAGGGGGGCGGTGCAGCGCGTATCTGGTGTGTTGGACCGGCGACGGGCTGTACACGCGAACCACACACAATCCAACGGGTAACAGAGAAGGCAATGTCATGAAAACAAAGCTTCTACCGGTCCTGGCCGGCACGGCCCTCGCGGTTGCCGCGAGCGCGGCCTCCGCCCAGACCCTCGACACGGTCACCTCGCGCGGCGCACTTTCCTGCGGCGTGAATGTCGGTCTCGCCGGCTTTTCCAACGCCGATGACGCCGGTCAATGGACGGGCCTCGACGTCGATCTGTGCCGGGCCATCGCCGCGGCGATTTTCGACGATCCGAATGCGGTCAGCTTCGTCCCGCTCTCCGCCCAGGCCCGCTTCGAGGCGCTGCGCTCCGGCGAGGTCGACGTCCTGGTCCGCAACACGACGTGGACGATGAGCCGCGACACCGAGCTCGGCTTCAATTTCGCGGGCGTCAACTACTACGACGGCCAAGGCTTCATGATCCGCGAGAGCCTCGGCATCGCCTCCGCCACCGAGCTCGATGGCGCGTCGGTATGCGTGCAGACCGGCACCACGACGGAGCTGAACCTCACCGACTATTTCCGCGTCACCGAAATGAGCTACGACCCGGTGGTCTTCCAGGGCCTCGACGAGAGCGTCGCGGCCTATGAGGCGGGACGCTGTGAGGTCTACACGACTGACGCTTCGGGCCTCTATTCGCTGCGCCTGACGCTTGCCAACCCCGACGAGCACATTGTGCTGCCGGAGATCATCTCCAAGGAGCCGCTCGGTCCGGCCGTGCGCCACGGCGACGACCAGTGGTTCAACCTCGTCAAGTGGGTCCACTACGCCATGCTCTATGCCGAGGAGCTCGGCGTCGACCAGGCGAATGTCGACGAGATGCTCAGCTCCAACAATCAGGAGATCAAGCGGCTGCTTGGCGTGGAGGGCGCGTTCGGCGCGATGATCGGCATCGACAACGACTGGGGATATCGCATCATCAAGCATGTCGGGAATTACGGCGAGTCGTTCGAACGCAATGTGGGCTCCGGCTCGCCGCTTCAGATCGATCGCGGCCTCAACCGTCTGTGGACGGACGGCGGTATCCAGTACGCCATGCCTATTCGCTGACCTTCGGATATTTCGGCGGGCGCCGCGAGCGCCCGCCGCGATCCAGCCTCTCAAGAGCCGTGGGCGCGGGAGGGCCCGCACGGGGAACGGGAGCGGACCCGTAGAGGGGGAGCCATGGCGATCCAGGAGACTCACGAACGGCGCCCGTCGGCGGTCGACGTCTTCTACGATGCCAAATGGCGCGGACGGATCATCCAGGTCCTCGTCCTGATCCTGGTGGCGTTTCTGGCCTACGAGGTCGTATCGAACGCGCGCACCAATCTCAGGGCGCTGGGGCAGACATCCGGGTTCGGGTTCCTCGGCTCCAGTTCGGGCTTCGACATCGGCATGACGCTGATCGAATACAACCCGACCTCAAGCTATGCGCGCGTATTCCTGGTCGGCCTAGCCAATACGCTGCTGGTCGCGGTCACCGGCATCGTCGCGGCAACCGTGTTCGGGTTCCTGGTCGGGATCGGGCGTCTTTCGAAAAACTGGGTGATCGCCAAGCTGTCGACCGTCTATGTGGAGGTGACCCGCAACCTGCCGCTGCTGTTTCAGCTCTTCTTTTGGTACCTCGCGGTGTTGGCGGCGCTGCCCGGCCCGCGCGACGGCTACAGCGCCTTCGACGTGTTCTTCCTCAACGTGCGCGGCTTCTACATGCCGCGGTTC
>CAZARE010000400.1:0-17830 GCA_964487455.1 uncultured Propylenella sp. | reverse complement strand
CGGCGGCAGCGGCCGTCGGCGACATCATCGGCCTTGGGAAAGAGCTCGGCGGTCTCGCAGCGGGAATATCCATCGGCTCCACGCCCTATCGAGACATGATCTCCGCGCGCCTTGCCGCCCTGCGGGACTTCCTGCTCCTCTTCTTCTTCCTTTCCATCGGTTCGAGCCTCGATCTCTCGACACTCGGTGGCGATTTCGGCCGGGCCATGGTCTTCTCGCTGTTCGTGCTGATCGGCAATCCGCTCATCGTGGTAGCGATCATGGCTTGGATGGGCTACCGCGCCCGAACCGGCTTTCTTGCCGGGCTTACGGTCGCCCAGATTTCCGAGTTCTCTTTGATCTTCATAGCCATGGGGCTGAGCCTGGGCCACGTCGATCAGTCTGCCGTCGGTCTGGTGACGCTCGTCGGGCTCGTTACGATCGCGACCTCGGTTTACATGATCACCTATTCGCACGAGCTGTACGAATGGGCGAAGCCGCTACTCAGGGTCTTCGATTTCGGCGGTCGGCGAGCGGCGTTGGCGGACGCCGGGCAGGAGGAGCAAACCGCCGAAATCATCGTCTTCGGGCTCGGCCGGTTCGGCGGCCAGCTCCTGAAGCGGCTGGCTGACGCGGGCTTCGGCGTGCTCGGCGTCGATCTCGACCCGCATGCGGTCAGGCATTGGGCGGCGCAGGGCTACACGGTGCGCTACGGCGATGCGACGGAATCGGAATTCTGGACGGAGCTGCCGCTTGCGAAGGTGCGATGGGTGGTCTTGTCCGTCCCTTACGGGGCCATCCTCCTCACCGAGACGGATGCGCGGAGCGGGCTCCTGAGCGCCATCCGAACGCACCGCTTCGGCGGTCGCGTGGCGATCACTGTGCGCGACGAGGAGGAGGCGCGCCGCATCGGTGAAAGCGGCGTCGACCTGATGCTCTATCCGTTCGACGATGCGGCGATTGCCGCAGCCAAGGAGATCGCCGATCTCGACGAGGAGGCGCGTCGATCCCTGGAAAAGGCGGTCGAGACATGAAGAACGTAGTCGTTGCAACCGACTTTTCCAAACGCGGCGCGCTAGCCGTCGCGCGCGGCGCGGCGATCGCGGACGGAGCGGGCGCTCAACTGACCATCGTGCACGCGATCGGCGAGGAGCTGCCGCCCAAGATACTCCAGGCCCGGACGAGGGAAGCGGAGAGGCTGCTCGCTGGGATCGCCAAGTCCACCAAAGCGCCGCGCGCGCGGCCCCTGGTCGTGCGTGGGGACATCTACTGGGCTCTGCATGTGGCGGCGACGAAGGCCAACGCTGAGCTGATCGTCGCCGGCGACCACCGGCGCAATGTCCTGCGGGATGCATTTCGTGACACGACCATTGAACGCCTAGTTCGCGTTTCGGCGGTGCCGGTGTTGATCGCACGCCGCCCGGTCGCCCCTTCGTACCGCCACGCTCTGGTTGGAGTTGAGAGCGACGAAGGGCCGGAGCTCGTCAGCATTCTGAATTCCTTTGGCGGAGCCGCTCCGGCCAAGATCACCGTCTTGCACGCCTTCCAGGCTCCCGCGGTGGGCCTGATGCACCAGGCTGCAATCGACAGTGCGGCGATCGACCGGCATCGTTCGCAGGTCGCGCGCCAAGCGCGGGCGCGGCTGGTGGCCTCCTTGTCCGAACACCGCACGCGCGCACGGGCACGCGTCGTCCAGGGCGATCCGGCGCAGGCGCTGAAGGAATTCGCCGAACGGAACAAATGCGATCTGATCGCGGCGTCCACACATGCGCGCCGGAGTTTGGCGCGGCTTCTGATCGGCAGCGTCAGCGCGGAACTGCTCCGACACGGTTCCACCGACCTTCTTCTCGCGCCTCGCCTTTCATCTGCCTCCAGCGCCCTGTCCGGGCTCTGAGCACGCGGCGGAACAGGCGTGTTCGACAAGATTCTCATCGCCAATCGCGGCGAGATTGCCGTCCGCATCATCCGCACTGTGCGACGCATGGGGATCGCTACCGTCGCCGTCTATTCGGAGGCGGACCGCAACGCGCCGCATGTCGAGTTGGCGGACGAGGCGATTGCGATCGGGCCGGGACCGGCGGGGGAGAGCTACCTCGTCGCCGAGCGCATCGTTGCCGCCGCTCGCGACAGCGGCGCGGAGGCCGTGCATCCGGGCTACGGCTTCCTTGCCGAGAACGCCGCCTTCGCTCGAGCGCTTGAGGCCGCCGGCATCGTTTTCATCGGTCCGCCGGCTGCCGCCATCGAGGCGATGGGCGACAAGCTTCAATCCAAGCGGATCGCCGAGAAAACGGGCGTCGCCACCGTCCCGGGACATCTCGGAGCCATCGCCGACCCCGACGATGCGATGCGGATCGCCGCCGAGATCGGCTACCCCGTGATGATCAAGGCATCCGCCGGCGGCGGCGGCAAGGGCATGCGTGCTGCCTCCAGCGAGGCCGAGCTTCTCGAAGGGCTAGCGCGCGCGCGCTCGGAAGCGCGTTCCGCCTTCGGAGACGACCGGCTGCTGCTGGAGCGGTTCATCGAGGAGCCGCGGCACATCGAGATCCAGGTGCTCGCCGACTCACACGGCAACGTCATCCACCTCGGCGAGCGCGAATGCTCCATCCAGCGTCGCCACCAGAAGATCGTGGAGGAGGCGCCGTCGCCCCTTCTCGATGAGAAAACACGCGCGGCCATGGGCGCCGAGGCTGTCGCGCTGGCCAAGGCAGTGGGCTATCGCAGCGCCGGCACGGTGGAGTTCATCGTCGATGCCAAGCGCGGCTTCTATTTCCTTGAGATGAACACGCGCCTCCAGGTCGAGCATCCGGTCACGGAGCTCGTCGCCGGCGTGGACCTGGTCGAGGAGATGATTCGCGTCGCTGCGGGCGAACGGTTGCGTCTGAGCCAAAAGGATGTGCGAATAGCGGGATGGGCCATTGAGGCACGCATCTACGCCGAAGATCCGACGCGCGACTTTCTGCCCTCGGTCGGCCGGCTCTCCCGCTATGTGCCGCCCCGCGAGGAGTCCGCCGCCGGTGTCACCGTCCGCGTCGACAGCGGTGTCGTCGAGGGGTCGGAGATCTCGCTCTTCTACGATCCGATGATCGCCAAGCTCTGTGTGCACGCGCCTGACCGAGCAACTGCGATCGACGCCATGTCCAGCGCGCTAGATGCGTTCGTGCTTGATGGCATCCGCCACAACATCCCCTTTCTGGCCGCGTTGATGGCGCATCCGCGCTGGCGCGAAGGGCGGCTTTGCACTGGTTTCATCGAGCAGGAATTTCCGGGCGGCTTCCGTGGCGCGATGCCCGACCAGCGGGAGCGTGAGATTCTTGCGGCCGTCGCCGTCGCCGCGGAGCTAGCCGAGCGCCGTCGGCTGATTCCGCTGCGGGTCATGGAGACCGCTTCGCCGCCGCTGCCTAGCTGGGACGGCGTGCTGCTTCTCGGCGGCGAGCCGCACACAGTCACGGTGAGCCTCGACGCTGGCGCCGCCGAACCGGTGCTGAGGCTCTCCATTGACGGCGGGGGGGAGCTCGCCGTCCGATCCGCTTGGCGGCCGGGGGAACGGCTCTGGCGCGGCATGATCGGCGGGGAGGCGGTCCTTGCGCAGGTTGACCGGAACGGCCACGCGCTCCAGGTGGCGAGGCGCGGCGTCGCTCTTCCCGCTCGACTCTTGACGCAGCGCACCGGGGCGCTTGCAGCGCTGATGCCCGAGAGTTCCGAGGCGGACACCTCGAGGATGCTGTTTTGTCCCATGCCGGGCCTCGTGGTTTCCATTGCGGTGTCGCAGGGCCAGAAGGTCGAGGTCGGCGAGACGCTGGCGATCGTGGAAGCGATGAAGATGGAGAACGTGCTGCGCGCCGAGCGCAGCGCCACCGTCGCTCGCATTCTGGCCAAGCCCGGCGACAGCCTGGCGGTCGATGCGGTCATCATGGAATTTGCCTGAGCCGTGGGCGAGAGCCGCGCCGTGCACGTCCTCATCTCCGGCCTGGTGCAGGGCGTCGCTTACCGCGCCTGGGCCGAGCGGCGGGCGAACGCGCTCGGGCTTTCCGGCTGGGTGCGCAACCTTGCCGACGGCGATGTGGAGGCTGTCATATCCGGCCCGGCCAACGCGGTCGAGGCGATGCTTTTCGCATGCCGCGACGGCCCACGCGGAGCGCGCGTGGATCGTGTGGATGTTCTGGGCCGGGCCGAGCTGCTCTTCGGGCCGTTTACTATTCGCTTCGATCGCTAAAATCCGAACTGGCGCCTTAACCCTTCGTTAAGCTAGCCTTGTGGGCCGCAGGGTTGGTGTTGCGTCCATGTCGAGAGTTGCGTCAGCGGGTTGGATCATTGTCGCCGGAGCGGCGGCCACTTCTGTTGGTGCGCCGCAAGCCTTGTCTGCCACGCCCGGTGAAGGTACGGCCGCGGTAGTCGAAGCGGCGGCCGGGGATATGCACGCGATTGGCGGTTCCGCTAATCTCAAGATGCGCTTCATTCAGGAGGGCGGCCCCGACAGCGGCCATGTGCGCGTGCTGCTGACCCCTGAGACACGTCCGCTGACGGTTATCGAGGCGCGCACTGCGGCGCAGCAGGCGTTCCTTGAAACGCTGAAGGAGCCGGGGCTCGGCGACAATCTCAGCCGCATCACCGTGGTCGTGCGGCTGATGCCGGAGTCGCATCCCGACCCGTCCGGCTACGAGCAGGTGATCGTATTCGTGCACAAAGGCGGCCGCGACTGGTCAGTGCTCGCCGGCGAGTAGCCTATTTGAAGTCGATATAGTCGGTATACTGCTCGAGGATCAGCTTCCACACGCCGAACGTCGCATCGAGATTGGCGCGGGATATCCCGCGCTCCATATTCACGTCCATCTCGACGACAGCATCCAGATCGTCGTCTAGATAGGCCTTTCCGAACCGCTTGTCGCGGTTCCAAGCGTTGATGTGCTCAAGCGACGGCTTGTTATCGAGGAAGCCGGCGTAGAAATTGATATCCTCGCAGACATGCGCCTCGTCGCAGTTGAGGAAATATATCTGGTAGGAGATACCATCGATACGCGCGGCGATCTTTGGGTTTCCATCATCCCGCGTCTCGAGCGTGGCGCTGCCGTAGCCGCGCGCCACATTGACGATCTCCTCGACGTCGGCGCCGTCAATCAGTGCGTCCGACTGGCCCATAGCCTGGGACAGAAGGCCCATCGGGAGCACCGCTCCCAGAAAAAGTGCAGCAACTCGCATGGTTGTTGTCCTTGAATGATTCCCCCTCGCCGCATTCCCGGGTTTTTGCGGCTTGCGCAGTCTGCATGGTGTGATCCCCCCAAGCTACAGTGCAGCCGCCGTACGCGAATACGAAGAGCGCTGGCCGGAATTTGGCCCAAAGACGATCTGGAACTCGGCCATGAGCGCCGAGTCGACCTCCGCCATCGAAACCGGGATGCCAAGATCGGCAAGGCTGGTAACGCCGTAGCCCGACACGCCGCAGGGCACGATGCCGGAATAGTGCTCCAGGTCCGGGTCGACGTTCAGGCTAACGCCGTGGAAGGTCACCCAGCGGCGAACGCGAACGCCGATGGCGGCGATCTTGTCCTCCGCCATGCCACCGCCCGGGAGCGGCGGCCTGTCCGGTCGCCTCACCCAGACGCCGATCCGGTCGCCGCGCCGCTCGGCCGTGACGTTGAAGCGGGCAAGCGTGCCGATGATCCAAGTTTCCAACATCGCGACAAAGCGCCTGAGATCCGGTCCGCGCCGGCTCAGGTCGAGCATGACATAGGCGACCCGTTGGCCCGGTCCGTGATAGGTAAGCTGTCCGCCGCGTCCGGCGCGGAACACGGGGAAACGGTCCGGGTCGACAAGGTCGGCATCACGCGCGCTGGTACCGGCACTATAGAGCGGCGGATGTTCCAGCAGCCAAACCTGCTCCGCCGCTTCGCCGGCGGCGACTGCCGCGGCGCGCGCCTCCATGGCGGCGACCGCTTCAAGGTAGGGGACAGGATCGTCACTGACGCTCCACTCCACGCCGGCGCCGCCGCTGCTCTTTGGCGCGGCGGCCAGCCGGTCCGTGACCTGGGGGACGGCAAGCTCGCTCATCTCGCTACTGCGCGACAGCCTCCACTGCTTCGCAGCGGAAGCTGGTGCGGTCGAGAGGACTCGAACCTCCACGGGTTGCCCCACAGCGACCTCAACGCTGCGCGTCTACCAGTTCCGCCACGACCGCTTGACAGATGCCGGCCTTGCCAGCGGGCGCTCATGTAGCAAACCGAATCCTGAGCCACAAGGGCTGTGGGCTCGCGACCGCCCCGAAACCGCCTTCTCCTGAGCGGGAGCACAGGCTAGAGGTCGGTTGCTGTTCCGCCACCGGCGAGCGGAGGACTCCTCGTGGATACAGACGCGGCCGTCAAGGAGGAGCCCAAGGCCGGCCCCGCCATCCGCGACGAGGAGGGGGCGCTCGACCCGGATTTCGTGGAGCGGGTCTCCGACGCCATCGCCCGGCGTGACGGCGCGTCGCTGAGGGAGCTCGTCGGCGACCTGCACGAATCCGACTTGGGCGACGTGCTCCAGGCGCTCGAGCCGGACGAGCGCGCCCAGCTCGTCCGCCTGATGGGTGCCGATTTCGACTGGGTGGCGCTGACCGAGGTCGACGAGACCGTCCGCAACGAGATTCTCGACGCGATCCCCAACGAGCAGATCGCCGAGGCCGTCCGCGAGCTCGATTCTGACGACGCCATCGGCATCATCGAGGACCTCGAGGAAGAAGACCGCGAGGAGGTGCTCGCGGGCCTGCCCTTCGCCGAGCGCATCGCGCTTGAGCGCAGCCTCGACTATCCGGAGGACTCCGCTGGCCGGCGGATGACGACGAGGTTCATCGCCGTTCCGCCTTTCTGGACCGTCGGCCAGACCATCGATTTCATGCGGGAGGACGAGCGGCTTCCCGATCAGTTCACCGAGATCTACATCGTCGATCCGCGCTTCCAGTTTCTCGGTTTCGTGCCGCTCGACCGCCTGCTGCGTTCCAAGCGGCCGGTAAAGATAGAAGAGATCATTTCCGAAGCTAAGCACACCGTGCAGGCGACAGACGATCAGGAGGACGTCGCCCGGCTGTTCGAGCGCTATAATCTTCTTTCCGTCGGCGTGGTCGACGAATCGAACCGGCTGGTCGGCGTGATCACCATCGACGACATCGTCGACGTCATCGAGGAGGAGGCCGACGAGGATATGAAACGCCTCGCCGGCGTCGGCGACGAGGAGATTACCGACAGCGTCTTCTATTCAGTAAGATCGCGCTTCGTATGGCTGGTCCTTAATCTTGGCACTGCATTCGCCGGGGCTTACGTGATCAGCCTCTTCGATGCGACGATCGAACAGATGGTTGCGCTCGCAATATTGATGCCGATCGTGGCATCGCTGGGCGGCAATGCCGGCACGCAGGCCATGACGGTGACCGTGCGCGCACTCGCCACCCGCGACCTGGAGACCGTCCAATCGCTGCGCTTCGTGCGGAGGGAGATGCTGGTTGGGCTGATCAATGGGGCGATTTTTGCGGTGATAGTCGGGATCGTAGCAGGGGGAATCTTCTCCAATCCAGATCTCGGCTTCGTCATTGCAGCCGCCATGGTAGCCAACATGTTCGTGGCGGGCCTTGCCGGCGTCCTCATCCCCATGGCGCTCGACCGCGTCGGCGCCGATCCAGCCGTCGCCTCCAGCGTCTTCTTGACGGCGATTACCGATGTGCTCGGCTTCTTCGCTTTCCTCGGCCTGGCCGCGTGGTGGTTTGGGCTTTACTAGGCCACCGCCGCGCCATTAACCCTGCATATTAATATGGCTGAAATGATAAACGCGGCATGACTGGCACATGCCCTGCAACCTTACCCTTCGACCGATGATCCGCACGTTCTTCGCCATCGCCGCCCTGTTTCTGTCTCTCGCCGTCGCCGGCTGCAGCGGCGGAAAGCTCAAGACCGAGTTCAAGGGCGACTCCGACCCCCACAACGGCGTGCGCCGCGCCTACTCCATGCCCGTGCAGGGGATCGACATCTCCCGCTACCAGGGCGACATCGATTGGGTGCAAGTGCGCAAGTCCGGCATCCGCTTCGCCTACATGAAGTCATCGGAAGGCGGCGATCACGTCGACAACAGCTTCTACCGGAACTGGGAGGCGGCAGCGGGGGCCGGCGTCGCCCGTGGGGTCTACCACTTCATGTATTGGTGCCGCACGGCGAGCGAGCAGGCGGTCTGGTTCTCGCACGCGGTCCCGCACGATCCAACCCAGCTTCCGCCGGTGCTCGATCTTGAGTGGAACAACCACTCGGTCACGTGTCCGAAGCGGGTGTCGCGGGAAGTTGCGCTGGCCAAGATTCACAAGATGCTGGAGATCATGGAGTACCACACCGGCAAGCGCCCGGTGATCTACACCGATATCAACTTCCACCGCGACGTGCTCGAGGGCGAGCTTAAAGGCTACGAATTCTGGCTGAGAAGCGTCGCGGCCGAGCCGCACGAGCGCTACAAGAGCCGCCCGTGGACCTTCTGGCAGTACACCGCCACCGGCCGCGTTCCCGGCATCAAGGGCGACGTCGACCGCAACGTCTTCAACGGCTCCGAGAAGGACTGGAACCACTGGCTCCGGCGGCGCGGGGTCGCCGGCTCGGGCGCGATCAGCCTCCGCCTTGCCGGGGACAGCGCCGACATGACATGACGGCGTCTGGCGCGATCCGAAGAGTTGGAGCCGCTCTCGGACAACATCGCGCTGGGAAGAAATGGTCGCCATGTCCGTTACGATACGTTCGCTTGAGCCTGAGGATCGCGACGCCTGGCTGCCGCTCTGGCGGGGTTATCTGGAGTTCTACGAAACATCCGTTTCCGACGACGTAACGGCGGCGACTTGGCGACGGCTGCTCGACCCGGGGCAGCCGCTCAACGGCTTCGGCGCCTTTGACGGGGCGGGCCGACTGGTCGGCATCGTCCACTACCTTTTCCATCCGGTCACCTGGTCGATCGCCGACCGTTGCTACCTCGAAGATCTCTTTGTCCGGCCCGAGGCGCGCGGGACCGGGGCTGGACGTGCGCTGATCGAGGCGGTCTATCGCGCTGCCGACGAAGCGCGCGCCGACCAGGTCTATTGGCTGACGGCGCACGACAACATGATCGCGCGGCGGCTTTACGACCGGGTCGGGCGGCTGACGCCGTTCGTCAAGTACCGGCGATGAGCGAAGGCAGGCCGCCGCCGATCCGCGGCATCGTCGAGACGGCCCTCTACGTCGACGACCTTGTACGCGCTCATGCCTTCTACGGTGGGGTCCTTGGGTTGGAGCGTGTCCTCGACACGCCGCGTATGTACACCTACGCGGTGGCGCGGAGCCAGGTGCTGCTCGTCTTCCGCCGCGGCATGACGCACGAAGACAGCGAAAGCCCCGGCGGCACGGTCCCCGGACATCATTCGGAAGGCCCGGCGCACTTCGCCTTCGCCATCAGGTTAGAGGACTATGATGCTTGGAGGGCCTATCTTGGCACTGCCGGCGTACAGATCCGCAGCGAGGTCACCTGGCCGCCGGGCGGGCGGAGCCTCTACTTTGATGACCCGGCCGGCAACGTGGTGGAGATGGCGACGCCCGGCCTCTGGCCGAACTACTAGTATTTCTTCGCTGACTTCCAGGTTCGCGAAGCGGCTGTCCGGGATCGGCAAGACCGCGCAGAAAATTGGAGCGTTCACCTCGCTTGATCGGCCCCACGACGAAGGCCATCCTTTCGACCACAGGAGGGAGGCTGGCTCATGATTCCCAACGCCCCGCGCATGTTTGACTTCGGGCTCGGCGATACCGCCGACATGCTGCGCCACACGGTGGCGAGCTTTGCCGCCGACAGGATTGCGCCGCTCGCCGACAGGATCGACCGCGACGACTGGTTTCCGCGTGAGCTTTGGCCGGAGATGGGCGCGCTCGGCCTGCACGGCATCACCGTTTCCGAGGAGGCCGGCGGATCGGGCCTTGGCTATCTGGAGCATTGCGTGGCGATGGAGGAGGTCTCCCGCGCCTCCGGCTCCATCGGTCTCTCCTACGGGGCCCACTCCAACCTCTGCGTCAATCAGATCTTTCGCTGGGGCGATCGTGAGCAGAAGGAGCGCTATCTTTCCAAGCTGATCTCCGGCGAGCATCTCGGCGCGCTAGCCATGTCGGAGGCCGGCGCCGGCTCCGACGTGGTGTCGATGAAGCTTCGCGCCGACAAACGCGGCGGTCGCTATGTGCTGAACGGCTCGAAATTCTGGATCACCAACGGGCCGCAGGCGGATACGCTTGTCGTCTACGCCAAGACCGATTCCGAGGCCGGCGCGCGCGGCATCACCGCGTTCATCGTCGAGAAGAGCTTCCCCGGCTTCTCGGTGGCGCAGAAGATGGACAAGCTCGGCATGCGCGGCTCGGAGACTGGGGAACTGGTGTTCCAGGACTGCGAGGTGCCGGAAGAGAACGTGCTGGGCAACGTCGGGCAGGGCGTCGGCGTGCTGATGTCCGGTCTCGACTACGAGCGCACAGTGCTCGCCGCCGGTCCGCTCGGGCTGATGCAGGCAGCACTCGACGTTGTCGTGCCCTACGTGCACGAGCGCAAGCAGTTCGGCCGGCCGATCGGCGAGTTCCAGCTCATGCAAGGCAAGCTCGCCGACATGTATGTGACGCTGAACGCGTCGCGCGCCTACGTCTATGCAGTCGCCAAGGCCTGCGACCGGGGCGAGACGACGCGCGAAGATGCCGCTGGCGCCATCCTCTTCGCGGCGGAGAAAGCTACGGCGGTCTGCCTCGACGCCATCCAGTGCCTCGGCGGCACCGGCTATATCAACGAATCCCCGACGGGGCGGCTCCTGCGTGACGCCAAGCTCTACGAGATCGGCGCAGGGACGAGCGAGATCCGGCGCATGCTCATCGGCCGGGAGATTTATGAGAAGAGTAGGTAGTCAACGCAGCGGCCGCACCAGATCGTGACATTTCAGTGAAGAAGTGGCAAATATCGGGTGATTTGTCATAGTACGGATTATATGCCATGCCCGGCCAGAGGAAGAAGCCCCGGGGCTTCGCCGAAGAGAAAAAGGAATGGGAGCGTGCGCTTCCCGAGCGTCTCGACGTGACTCTCGGCCCGGGCGGCCGCGTGGTCATACCCGCGGTCTATCGCAAGGTGATGCAGGTCAAGGAGGGTGACCGCTTACTGGCGCGCGTCGTCGACGGCGAGTTGCGGCTAATCACACCGAAGATGGGCATCAAGCTGGCTCAGAAGATTGTCCGTGAGACGATCCCTGGCGACGACAGTCTTGCCGAAGCTCTGATTGAAGAGCGCAGGCGAGAGTTCGAGCGCGAGATGTCGGATGACTGAGGCCGTCGTACTAGACGCCTCTGCGATCCTGGCAATGCTCCGTGATGAGCCTGGCGCAGACGAGGTCGCCGAGGTGATCGACAGTGCGCTGGTAAGTGTAGTCAATGAAGCGGAGGTTATTGGGAAGCTGATCTGGCGTGGACAATCGCCTGAGCAGGCTTTGGATGTCGTCGGTAGCCTCCCCTATCGCTTGGTCGATCTGGATAGGGACCTGTGTCGCCGCGCAGGTTCCTGGTGGGCCGCCACGAAGCGGCAAGGTCTTTCGGTTGCCGATCGGTGCTGCTTGGCTCTGGCTGAGCGGGAGGGGCTCCACGCATTCACCACGGACGCCAGCTGGGCTGACATCTCAATCGGTGTGGAGGTTCATTTGATTAATGGGCGGCGACGGAGATAGGGACTCCAGTCATCAATAAGCCCGTTCCGTCAGCGCCCGCGCCGCCATCGCGCCGAGCATGGCTGGAATTGCGAAGCCGGCGGCGAGCAGGATGGCGAGGATGATCGTCAGGATGAGAAGGCTTGGCGCCGACTGCATGCCGAGCCCTACGAGCATCACGCCGATCTGGTGGCCGGCGACGAGCCAGATAGGCCAGCGCCAGACGCGGTGCGGCTTTAGAAAGGCCGCGATCGCAACGGCCAGCGCCATGATCGGGACACCGACATAGAAATAGGCGAGGATGTCCCACGCCTCGCGCAATCGAAAAGCCGGCTCATCCGGCGCGAATCCTCCCCAGACCGACAGACCGGTCCACGTGATGAGGCCGGTCGCGGCGAGCAGGATGCCAACGCCCGCTTCGGACGCTGCGAACCTCCGGAACTCGTCCAACCCCCCAACGCTGCGCATGCGAACCCCTCCGGCACGGAACGCCGAAAGGGGATAGATTGGCATGCTTGATAGTCGGTTAATGGCTCTGGCGCTCGCGCTGCGGTAAGGGGATCGCCGAAACCGACTGGACGACGATTGCCGCGCCATGCCCGCTCTTGCCATCCACGCCCTCACGCCTGATCGGTGGGACGATCTCGTCGGACTTTTCGGACCGGAGCGCGGCGCCAATTCCGGCTGCTGGTGCATGTGGTGGCGTATGACCCGCGCCGACTGGAACCTGGTTCCGCGCGATGAGAAGCGCGACCGCTTCCATGCCATCGTCGATGCGGGGCCACCGCCTGGCGTGCTTGCCTACCAAGGCAACCAGGCCGTGGGCTGGTGCGCTATCGGTCCGCGCCACACGCTGCCGCAGATGAACCGTTCGCGTGTCGCCGCGCCGCTCGATGCCGTGGAAGGCGTGTGGGCGGTCAATTGCTTCTTCATCCGCGCCGGGCATCGCGGGCAGGGGATGATGCGCACTCTCCTAGAGGGCGCACTGCGCTTTGCCGCTGGGGAGGGCGCCGGGATCGTGGAGGCCTGTCCGATAGAGCCCGCCCGCAAGCTGATCTGGGGCGAAGGTTACCCCGGCATCGCATCGGTGTTCCGCGAGGCAGGCTTCCAGGAAGTGGCCAGGCGCTCGCCGACGCGGCCGCTTATGCGCAAGACGCTTGCCCGCCCGCGTCGGCCAACGTTAAGGAAGCGCCCATGACCCCGAGCGTGAAGGCGAACGGCGCGGAGATACCGGCGATCGGTCTTGGCACATGGGAGCTACGCGGCGATGCGGCCATCCGCGCCGTGCATGCTGCGCTTGAGGCCGGTTATCGGCACATCGACACGGCGGCCATATATGGCAACGAGGATGCGGTTGGCGAGGCGATCCGCACTCATGTGACGCCGCGTGACGACATCTTCCTCACCACAAAGGTTTGGCAGAGCGAGGTGCGCGAAGGCCGGCTGCGGAAATCGGCGGAGGAAAGCCTGAAGCGTCTCAAGGTGGATCAGGTGGATCTCCTGCTTATTCACTGGCCGAACCATGGCGTGCCATTGGCCGAGCAGATCCGCGCGCTCTGCGACGCCAGGAAGCGCGGCCTGACGCGTCATGTCGGCGTGTCCAACTTCCCGCCGCGCTACGTGGAGGCGGCGGTCGCGCTGGCCGACGAGCCGATCGTCACCAACCAAGTCGAGCACCATCCGTGGCTCGACCAGAGCAGGCTGCTGGCGACCTGCGCGCGGCTTGGCGTCGCGATGACGTCGTATACGCCGCTCGGCAAGGCTCGGATGCTCGCCGATCCGGCAATCGCAGAAATCGCCGAGACGAAGCACAAGACGCCGGCGCAGGTTGTGCTGCGCTGGCACCTCGAGCAGCCCATGAACATCGCCATTCCGAAGTCAGCGAACCCGCGCCGCATCGCCGAGAACATCGACATTTTCGACTTTGCGCTGACGCCGGCGGAGAGGGACCGCATCGCGGGGCTTGCCCGTCCCGACGGACGCATGGTCTCCGCCGTGCCCATGGACTGGGGCGGCGCCCCGGACTGATCGTTTCGCGACGCGCCGTGTCGTGGCGCCGCTTGCGGCTTCTCCGAGGCTGCGTCACACGTGAGCCTGCCCCTCCGTCGCGGTTCCCGCCGTGGTCACGAATGCCCGCCATCCGATCTGGCTCCCCGCCGCCACCCAGCCCGGCGCCTGGGCATTCGCCATCCTCTATTCGGTGGAGTCGATCAGCCGCGCTTCGCTCGCCTCGATTGTTCCGATCCAGGCCTATGACCTGCTGAAGGACGAACAGGCCGTCAGCCTGCTATATTCCGCGATCGGCGTGGCCGGTATTGCCGCGACGCTCTTTGCGCCGCTGCTCTTCCGGCGCATCCCCCGACGCTTCGTCTACACCGGGGGCGCGCTTATTCTGGTAGGCGCCAGCGCGGCCTTGGCGACGCATACGCTTCTCGGGCAGGCCGTCGGCATGTTCGCCCGGGTCTTCGGCGCTGCAACGCTGGCGATCATGCTCAACCTCTACATCATGGAGTTCATCCCAAAGCACCAGGTGGTGCGGTCCGAGTCGCTGCGCCTGGCGCTCTCCACATTGTCCTGGAGCGTGGGACCGGGCTTCGGCGTTTGGCTCTACACGGTGTACGGTCCGGTCGCGCCGTATCTGTGGAGCGGCGCCTGGGCGCTGGTCCTGATCGCCATCTTCTGGTTCTTCCGGCTCTCCTCGAGCCCGGCGATCTCCCCCGGGCCGCTCAAGCCAGTCCGGCCGCTGAGAAGCGTCGCCCGCTTCGTTGCGCAGCCGCGCATGCGGCTTGCCTGGCTGATCGCCTTCGGCCGCTCCTGCTACTGGAGCACCTTTTTCATCTACGCGCCGATCCTGATGGTGGCGACCGGCGAGGGAAAACTGGCGGGCGGCATCGTGGTCTCGGCCGGCAATGCGCTGCTGTTCCTGGCCGTGCCCTGGGGGCGGCTCGGCGGATGGATCGGCGTGCGCGCGGTCGTGGTGCTGTCCTTCGTCTGTGCCGGTGTCGCGGCGGCGCTTGCCGGTGTGGCGGGGGTGGCGCATCCGTGGCTTGCCGCCGCGCTCCTCCTTGCCGGCGTGGTGTTCGCCGTGGCGCTCGACGCGGTCGGCAGCGCGCCGTTCCTGCGCGCCGTGCATGTCTACGAGCGCCCGCAGATGACAGCCGTCTACCGCACCTACCTCGACATGTCGGAGCTGCTGCCGCCGCTTGCCTATGCCATCATTCTCGGCTTCACCGGACTTGGTGGCGTCTTCGCCGCGCTCGGCCTCTTTTGCGCGATCTGCGCTTGGCTCTCCTGGCGGCATCTGCCACGCTCAATGTAGGCGGGCATTCGGGAGCGCGGCTTGGAACAGATTCTCGATGCCGATCTCTCTCAGCGCCTCAGCGAAGCCGAGCGCGGTCTCTTCGCTTTCCTGGAATCGCTGCTCGAGCCCTGGGTCCTCGCTCAACTGGCGATCATACTCGTATGCCTTGTCGTCGCCTACTTCGCCGGGGCGAGGGTGGAGGCGGCGCTCGAGGCGCGTGTCCGGGAGGTGCATGGCAAGCCGCGCCTGCTGAGGCTCCTCGCTCTTCTGTTGCGGCGCACGCGATGGATCGTTGCAGCGTTGCTCCTTGGTATCGCGGCCGTGGCGCTCGATGTTCTCACCCTTCGGGGGCGGAACGAGATCGTCGGGGCGGTCCTTGCGCTCATTGCCGCCTGGGTGACCATCTCCGTCCTCTCCAGGCTCATCCGCAACCGCGCGCTGGCCCGCCTCGTCGCGTGGATTGCGTGGATATTCGTTGCGCTGAACATCCTCGGCGCTTTCGACGCCGTCACGGCTTCGCTCGACGCGGTGGCCGTAACCATCGGCACGTTCCGCCTTTCCGCTTGGTTCATCGTTCAGGGGCTCATCCTTACCGGGATTCTGCTCTGGCTCGCGATCGCCGTCGGCAGCTTCGCCGAGCGGCAGATCGCGCGAAATCCCGACCTGACCCCCAGCCTGCGCGTGCTGATCGGCAAGCTCGTCAGGATAGCGCTTCTGGTGCTGGCGGCCATGGTCGCGCTGACGCTGCTCGGCGTGAACTTGACGACGCTCGCCTTCTTCGGCGGCGCGCTTGGACTGGGACTCGGCTTCGGCCTGCAGAAGGTCGTGTCGAACTTCGTGTCGGGAATCATCATCCTGCTCGACAGGTCGGTAAAGCCCGGCGACACGATCGCCATCGGCGAGACGTTTGGTTGGGTGCGCTCGCTGCATGCGCGCTTCGTTTCGGTGATCACCCGCGATGGCCGCGAATATCTCATCCCCAACGAGGATTTCGTCACGCAGCGCGTTGAGAACTGGTCGTTCACCGACACGCGGGTACGCATCGATGTGACCTTCGGTGTCGCCTACGACAGCGACCCCCACGAGGTGCGGCGGCTCGCCGTGGAGGCAGTGAATGGGATCGGGCGGGTCGAAGAGCAGCCGCAGCCGGTCTGCCACTTGACCGGGTTCGGCGATTCCTCGCTCGATTTCATCCTGCGCTTCTGGATCTCCGATCCGCAGAACGGCGTCACCAACGTACGCGGTCACGCGCTGCTCGCCTGCTGGGACGCCTTCAAGGCCGCCGGCATTTCAATTCCTTTCCCGCACAGGCAGATTCTGGTCGACCGGCCGGTGCCGGTGCGGGTCGAGGAGGGTAAGGTCGGCGGATGACGATTCTGAAGGCCGAGACGCTCGACCCGAGCCTGCCACCCGAGAACGCCGAGGAGTGGGCGCGGCTCATCGCCGAATACAAGGCCCGGCGTGCCGAGGCGGCGGACGGCGGGCCCGAGCGTGCCCGCGAGCGCCACTTGGCCCGCGGCAAGCTCTTACCGCGCGACCGCGTGGCCGGCTTACTCGACCCGGGCGCGCCGTTTCTTGAGCTGTCGCCGCTTGCCGCCAACGCCATGTATGGCGAGGCGATCAACGGCGCCGGGCTGATCGCCGGCATCGGAAGCGTCTCCGGCCGTCTCGTCATGGTGATCTGCAACGACGCCACGGTGAAGGGCGGCACCTACTATCCGATGACGGTGAAGAAGCATCTCCGCGCCCAGGAGATCGCACGCCAGAACAGGCTCCCCTGCGTCTATCTGGTCGATTCCGGCGGCGCCAACCTTCCGCACCAGACCGAGGTGTTTCCCGACCGCGAGCATTTCGGGCGCATCTTCTACAACCAGGCGCAAATGTCGGCTGAAGGCGTTCCGCAGATCGCCTGCGTGATGGGCTCGTGCACGGCGGGCGGCGCCTACGTGCCCGCAATGTCGGACGAGACGGTGATCGTGAAAGGGCGAGGGACGATCTTCTTGGGCGGCCCGCCGCTGGTCAAGGCCGCCACCGGCGAGGTGGTCTCCGCCGAGGAGCTGGGCGGCGCGGACGTGCACACGCGCCGCTCCGGCGTTGCCGACCATCTGGCGCTCGACGACGAGCACGCGCTCGCCATCGTGCGCCGCATCGTCGCCGATCTCGGGCCGGCGCCGGCGCCGTCGATCCCGCTCGGCGAGGCCGTGGAGCCGCTCTATCCGTCCGCGGAACTGGAAAGAATCGTCCCGGTCGATCTTCGTCGCGCCTACGATCCGCGCGCGATCATCGCGCGTCTCGCCGACGGCTCGGATTTTTCGGAATTCAAGGCGCTCTACGGCGACACGCTGGTCGCCGGCTTTGCCTCGATCCACGGCATGCGTGTCGGCATCCTCGCCAACAACGGCATCCTCTTCTCCGAGTCGGCGCTGAAGGGCGCGCATTTCATCGAGCTCTGCTGCCAACGCAAGATCCCGCTGCTCTTCCTGCAAAACATCACCGGCTTCATGGTGGGCAGCCAGTACGAGGCGGGCGGCATCGCCAAGGACGGCGCCAAGCTCGTCACCGCCGTCGCCTGCGCCGCCGTGCCGAAGATCACGCTGATCGTCGGCGGCTCTTACGGCGCCGGCAATTACGGCATGTGCGGCCGCGCTTTCGGCCCGCGTTTCCTCTTCACCTGGCCGAACGCGCGCATCTCCGTCATGGGCGGCGAGCAGGCGGCGTCCGTGCTCGCCACCATCCGCCGCGACAACATCGAGGCGCAGGGCGGTGCGTGGAGCGCGGACGAGGAGGATGCGTTCAAGGTGCCGGTGCGCGAGCGCTACGAGGCGGAGGGCAACCCCTACTACGCCACTGCGCGGCTCTGGGACGAC
>CAZARE010000399.1:0-12555 GCA_964487455.1 uncultured Propylenella sp. | reverse complement strand
GCCAGCGCCGCCACCACCGATTCCTCTTCCATAAATCAATTATACAAATATGTTTGCATAATTGGAAGAACCTGTCCGACTCGAGAGAACGCGGAAACCCACGCTGAGAAAGCTCTCGGGCTCCGCCCGACGGTCGGACGTGCCGGCTATGGCGCCACCGCCCGCGTTGCGTCGCGATTTAGCATTCCAGCAAACGCCGCCGCCATCAACGCCTGCGTGTATGGATCCTTCGGGTGGGCGAAGACCTCCTCGGTCGATCCCCGCTCCACCACCCTCCCCTCCTTCATCACAATCACCTCGTCCGCCATCGCGCGCACCACCGCGAGGTCATGGCTGATAAAGAGATATGAGAGCGTATGGGCCTCCTGCAGGCGGCGCAAAAGCTCGACGATCTCCTTCTGCACAGAACGATCGAGCGCCGAGGTCGGCTCGTCGAGCACCACCACCTTCGGCTTCAGGATCATGGTGCGGGCGATGGCGATGCGCTGGCGCTGCCCACCGGAGAATTCGTGCGGGTAGCGATTGCGCATCGCGGGGTCGAGCTGCACCTCCTCCAGCGCCTGAACGGCGCGGCGATCACGCTCGGCCCGTGGCAGAGCCGGCTCGTGCACTAGCAGCCCTTCCGTCACGATCTGACCCACGGTCAGGCGCGGCGACAGCGAGCCGTAAGGGTCCTGGAAGACGATCTGCAGCTCGCGCCGCAGCCAACGTTCCTTCCTGAGATCGAGGGCGGTCAGATCGCGGCCTTCGAAGCGGATCGCCCCCTCGCACGGCAGCAGCCGCAAGAGCGCGCGCCCCAGCGTCGACTTGCCGGAGCCGGATTCGCCGACAATGCCGATGGTCTGTCCGGCATGCAGCGAAAGCGAAACACCGTCCACCGCGCGAAGCGCGAACGCCTCGCCGCCGAACCATCCGCCGCCGAGGCTAAACGTGACGTTGACGTTACCCGCTTCAAGCAGCGTCGGAGCGCCCTCCGGGACGGGCGGCTTCGTCCCTTCCGGCTCGGCGGCGAGCAGCATTCTCGTATAATCGTGCGACGGATCGGAGAAGATGCGCCTAACGGGCCCCTCCTCCACGACCGCGCCTTGCCGCATCACGTAGACGCGGTCAGCGAAGCGGCGCACGATGCCGAGGTCGTGGGTGATGAAGATCACCGCCATGCCGACGCGCTGCTGCAGCTCTTTCAAAAGCTCCAGAATCTGCGCCTGAATGGTTACGTCGAGAGCGGTGGTTGGCTCGTCCGCTATGAGAATGTCAGGGTCGTTGGCGAGCGCCATGGCGATCATGACGCGCTGCCGCTGGCCACCGGAGAGCTCATGTGGGTAAGCGTCGACGCGGCTTTCCGGCCGTGCAATCTGCACCAGGCGGAGCAGCTCGATCGCCCTGGCGCGCGCCGCCTTCCGGTCCAGCCCGCCGTGCTCAATGAGCGGCTCGGCGATCTGGCGGCCGACGCGGTAGAGCGGATCGAGCGAGGTCATCGGCTCCTGGAAGATCATAGTGATCTTGGCGCCGCGGATGCGGTTGAGGCGCCGACGCGATAGGCCGATCAGCTCCTGGCCGCGGTAGCGCACGGACCCGGTCGCCCTGCCATTGGATGCGATCAGGCCCATGGCGGCCATTACCGCCTGGCTCTTGCCCGAGCCCGATTCGCCGACGATCGCCACCGTCTCGCGCGGCATGACGTCCATGTCGATGCTTTTGACGGCGTGCACCTCGTGGTCCGAAAGGCTGAAGTGCACATCGAGACCGCGCACTGCGAGGATCGGCTCGGCCATCGTCAGCGATCTTTCGGATCGAGCGCGTCGCGCAGCCCGTCGCCCAGGAAGTTGAGCGCGAACAGGATCAGGATCAGCGCGAGGGACGGATAGATCAGCAGCCACCGCGCTCCCTGGAGGTTGGCGGCGCCTTCGGAGATGAGCACGCCGAGGCTGGTCAGCGGCTCCTGCACGCCGAGGCCAAGGAAGGAGAGAAAGCTTTCCAGAAGGATGACCCTGGGCACGAGCAGGGTCAGGTAGACAACGACCGGGCCCAGCGTGTTGGGGATGATGTGGCGCTTCAGGATGCCGGCGGTGCCGACGCCCAGCGCCTCGGCCGCCTGCACGAACTCGTGCCGCTTCAGCGAGAGCGTCTGGCCGCGCACGATGCGCGCCATGTCGAGCCACTCGATGGCACCGACGGCGATGAACATCAGGACGAAGTTCCGCCCGAAAAGAACGACGAGCAGGATCACGAAGAAGACGAACGGCAGCGAATAGAGGATGTCGACGATGCGCATCATGATCCCGTCGGCACGGCCGCCGAGATAGCCCGCGATCGCGCCGTATGTCACGCCAATCGCGAGCGCCACCAGCGAGGCGAGAAGCCCGATCGCGAGCGATATGCGAATTCCGATCAGCGTGCGCGAGAAGAGATCGCGGCCATTCCCGTCGGTCCCAAACAGGAAGCGGAGCCGCGTAACATCGGCAACGATGAGGCCGGAGCGCCTGTCCGCGCTCAGCTCCTCGATGCGCCCGTTGGCGAAGAGGTCGGATCGGTCCACATAGCGGACGATGCGCGGGTCGAGCGGCTCCTCGTCTGAGATGGGCATGCTGACGGTCGAGCCGTCGACTCGCACCTCCCCGATTTCGACCCGCGCCCGCGATACGGCGCGTTCGAATGCGGGGATGATGCGCTCCTCGCGGGGATATGGCTCAAGGCTCGCCGGAACCCGGACGTATTGCGGATAGACGCGATTGTACGGATGCGCGGAGAGCATCGGGCCGAAAACGCTCGCCAAGGCAAGGACAATGAGGATCGCGGCGCTGACGATCGCCGCCTTGTTTCGTCGCAGCCTCCGCCATGCGTCTTGCCACAGCGAGCGTCCTGCCGCGACATTGAGGCGGTCCCCGCCCGAAAGCGCTGCGCCCGTGTTTTCGATCTGGGCCATCGCCGTCCGCTCACTCGTACCGGACGCGGGGGTCCAGCCACGCATAGAGCATGTCGACAATCAGGTTGAACAGGACAACGAAGATCCCGATCACTACGACCGTGCCCATCACTAGCGTGTAGTCGCGGCCGAGCGCGCCTTGCACGAAATAGCGGCCGATGCCGGGAATACCGAAGATCGTCTCGACGACGACCGATCCGGTCAGCAGCGCGGCCGCTGCCGGTCCGAGGTAGGAGACGACCGGCAGCACCGCCCCGCGCAGCGCATGAACGACGACCACGACATAAGTCGGCAGACCGTACGCACGCGCGGTGCGGACGTGGTTGGATCGCAGCGCTTCGATCATGGCGCCGCGCGTCAGGCGCGCAATGATCGCGATCTGCGGCAAAGCGAGCGTGGTCACGGGCAGAATCTTGTTCTGCCACGATCCGTCGCCCCAGCCGCCGGCCGGCAGCCAGCCGAGCATCACCCCAAAGACAAGGCTGAGCACCGGCGCGACGACAAAGTTCGGAACGGTGATGCCGAGCGTGGCGGTTCCGACGACGAGATAGTCAACCGTTGTGTTCTGCCGCAACGAAGCGCAGACGCCGAGAGTCGTGCCCACGACGAACGCCAGCGTAAGAGCCATCGAGCCGAGCTGAACGGAGATCGGCAGGCCGGTGCGCAGGAGATCGACGACCGTAAAGTCGCGGCGCGTGAAGCTCGGCCCGAAATCCCCCTGCAGCAGATTGCCGAGATAGAGGAGGTATTGCTGCCAGAGCGGCTTATCGAAGTTGAAGGCGCGGTCGAGGTTGGCCATGATCAGCGGGTCGATCGGCCGCTCGAGGTCGAACGGACCACCCGGCGCGACCCGGATCATGAAAAACGCAATCGTTACGATGATGAAGATTGTCGGGATGGCGCCGGCGAGCCGCCGGAAGGCATAGCGATACATGACCAGCGCCCAACCCCGCTAAGACCCTCTCAGAGCCCCGCGGAACCAGATGCGGTCCCGCGGGGCATCGCACTTCTCCTGTCTACTGTTCAATCTCTACTGTTCAATCGACATGAAGCGGGTGGCGTGGACGTCCTGGATGTTGTCCTCCCAGCCTTTCAGCTTGTCCGAGACAAGGGCACGCGAGGAATAGTAGAGGATCGGGATGATCGGCATCTCATCGAGAAGGATCGTCTCGGCCTGGCGGAGGATCTCCGCGCGCGCCTGCAAGTCCGTCTCCGTTTCCGCCTGCTCCATCAGCTCGTCGTATTCCGCGTTCGCCCAGCGCGGATAGTTGAAGCCGAGATTGTCGCTCTCGAACAGGAACAGAAAGTTCTGCGGGTCGTTGTAGTCGCCGATCCAGCCGGCGCGGCAGATGTCGAAATCGCCGTCCTGCTTCAAGTAGTCGAAATAGCCAGTGCCCTCCATCTCGAAGAGCGTGGACTCGATGCCGATCGACTTCAGCATCTCCGACACCGCCGTCATCGTGTTCTTGTTGTTCTCCGAGGTGTTGTAGCGAAGCTCCACCGACAATTGGCCAGGCTCGATCCCGGCCTCGGCGAGCAGCGCCTTGGCCTGATCCTCACGATCCAGGATATCGGTGTCCTTGTAGTCGAGGAACACGGGATTGTCGTAGTTGGCGATGCCGTCGGGCACCATCGAGTAGCCCGGCACCATCGTGCCCTGCCAGATTTCCTCAGCCAGGAACTCACGGTCGATGACCATGGAGATCGCCCGCCTGACGCGCGGATCGGACAGCTTCTCCTTCTTCACCTTGATCGGGAGGTAGTAGGTCCCGAGGTAGGGCGTCACCCGCACCTGGTCGCCAAGCGTCTCGCGCATGTAGTCCATCTGCTCGGCGGGGATGTCGGAGCACGAATGCACTTCGCCCGCCTCGAAGCGGCGGAGGCAGGTGGCGCGGTCCTCGAACGGGATGTAGTTTATCGTGTCGATCTGGACATTTTCCGCGTCATGGAAGTGGGGGTTCTTGCGCATGACGATCTTGTCGTTCGGCGTGAAAGAGACCAGCTCGTAGGCGCCGTTCGAAACGAGGTTGCCGGGCTGGACGAAGGCGTCGCCGTGCTCCTCCACCGACGCGCGGTGGAGCGGCAGCGCGGTCTGGTGGGTGAGGAGCTCAAGGAAGAAGGGCGTCGGATTCTCCAGTGTGATCTCGAAGGTCTTCGCATCCACTGCGCGGACGCCGAGCTCCTCTCTCGGCATGTCACCCTTGTTGATCGCCTCGGCGTTCTTGATCGGATAGAGGATGTTAGCGTAGCCGGCGGCGGTCTCCGGGTCCTGGATGCGCCGGTAGGCGAACACGAAGTCGTCGGCCGTCAGGTCGTCGCCATTGGACCATTTGGCGTCGGCGCGGAGGTGGAAGGTATAGGTTAGGCCGTCGTCGGAGGTTTCCCAGCTCTCGGCCGCGCCGGGCATCAGCTCAGCCTTAGGATCGTAGATGACCAGCCCCTCGTAAAGATCGCGGGAAAGGTTCGCCTCCGCGATCGTCGAAGTCTTGTGATGATCGAGCGAGACCGGATCGGTGTCGTTGCCTCGATTGTATACGACCTGCGCGAAGCTCCCGCTGGCGAAAAGCCCGGCCAGGCAGACGCCTGCGGCAAGCTTCGCAATCGTCCTGAACATGTCGCTACCTCCTGTTTCGGAAGACGCCTCAGCGGCGTTTGAAGTCAGCCTATCCCCGTCCAGGAGACCCGACAATCGGTCTTTGTGAAGAACCCTCCGCCAACCGGGCGGGTGTCCGAATTCCCGCTTGAAGCTCCGCCCGCGAAGCCGCAAATAGGCGAGCGCCGATTCTGTGCGGCAGGGGCCGCACCGGCACAGGCCGTCCCACCCGAGATGCCGAGAGCAGGCCGTCTCTCTTCCGCCCCCGTTTGCGATCTTAAGATCCGCAAGGCGCGTCCGTCCGACGCGAGCGTGCTCGCGCGGCTTGAGGAACGAATCTTCCCCACCGACCGGATGAGCCGGCGGCGCTTCGCGGCGCTGGCCAGGCGTCCTTCCGCCACCGTTCTTGTCGCCCTTCAGGACCGCGAGATTGCCGGCTATGCCATCCTGCTGACCCGGCGGGGCATACGCAGCGCCAGGCTCTATTCCTTTGCCGTAACACCGGAAATGGCCGGCCAGGGCATCGGCGGGCGCCTCCTGTCCAAGGTGGAGGCCGCGGCGCGCCGCCGTCGCGCTCGTCGTCTGTACCTTGAAGTGCGCGCCCACAATCGGAAGGCAATCCGTTTCTACGAGAATGCGGGCTACAGTTTGATTGGCCGGCGCCCGGACTACTACAGCGACGGCGCGACGGCACTGCTCTACTCCCGCGACCTACCGCCGGCGGCGCGCTCGCGGGGACAGCCCATGCAGCGCGCCGCCTGAGGTCACGGAGAACGCATGGACAATTGGGTTCTCGTCGCCGACCAGCCGCGCGACCTCGACGCACGCGATCTGCCGCATGTCATCGTATCCTCCGACGACTACGTGACGCGACCGTTCATGCTTGGCAGCGCGCGCCAGAAGATCATCATTCTCGCCCGCTCCTATAACTACCAGACGGCCGGCTATTACTGCGCGCTGCTGGCCGAGGCGCGCGGCCACCGCGTCATGCCCAACGTCGAGACGATGCTCGACCTGAGGAGCCGCCCGCATTACGAGCACGCTTTGCCCGAGCTGGAGGAGGCGCTGAACCGCGACCTCAAGACGTCCTCCGGCGAGCCGCCCGTCACACTGTTCGTCGCGTTCGGCCGTTGCGAGACGCCGGGCTTCGAGCGCTTTGCCCAGATGCTGTTCGAGTGGTTCCGAGCGCCGACGCTGACGGTTTCGCTGAAGGGAGACCAATGGCGCTCGATCCGCAAGATCGAGCTCACCGCCCTTTCGCGCTGCACCCCGGAGCGCAGGCGCTTCTTCGCCGCGGCGCTGAAGTCCTACACAGGCCGCAAGTGGCGTGCCCCGAAGCCACGCTCCCTGCCCCGCTATTCGATCGCCGTCCTTTACGATCCGAACGAGGCGCTCCCGCCGAGCAATCTCGACACGTTGAAGCATTGGGCGAAAGTCGCGGCGCCGCTCGGCGTGGAGGTAGAGCCCATCACGCGCAAGGATCTGGCGCGGCTGGCGGAGTTCGACGCCTTGTTCATCCGCGAGACCACGTCGATCCGCAACCACACCTACCACTTCGCCCGCCGCGCCACGATGGAGGGCATGCCGGTCATCGATGATCCGATGTCGATGATCCGCTGCACGAACAAGGTCTATCTTTGGGAGCGCCTCACCCATGCCGGCCTGCCGGTGCCGGAGACCATCGTCATCCAGGACCCGGCCGACGTCGAGCAGGCGGCTGACACGCTGGGATTTCCGGTCGTCGTCAAGATTCCGGACGGCTCGTTCAGCCGCGGGGTGCGCAAGGCCGACACCATGGCGACGTTGAAGGCGACGGTCGCGGAGTTCTTCAAGGAGACCGACATTCTCTTGGCGCAGCGCTTTGTGCCAACGCGCTTCGACTGGAGGGTCGGAGTGCTCGCCGGCCAGCCGCTGTTCGTGTGCCAGTATCAGATGGCGAAGCGGCATTGGCAGATCGTTCGCCATCGCGAGGACGGAACTGCCGACGAAGGCAGCGCCCGGACGCTGCCTATCGACCAGGTGCCGCCCGAGGTGCTCGACGCGGGCCTGCGAGCGGCAAGCCTGATCGGCGACGGGCTCTACGGCGTCGACCTGAAGGAGACGCCGGGCGGCGTCACCGTCATTGAGATCAATGACAATCCGAACCTCTGGCATGGGGTGGAGGACGCCGTCGGCAAGGCGGATGTCTGGAACCGCCTGACGCGCTGGTTCACGACGCGCATTCGCCGCTAGCGTCCCACATCTTGGAGTTTCCGAATGGCGCCGCAGGCCATAGGTCAACGGCGCGCGCCTCTCTTTCATGCACATCGCGCCAGCGTCATCCGGTGCCGCGCCGCAGGAAGAAGCCCTAGCAGTCGCCGGATGCGGAATTCCGGGCCGCCCGCGGCCTTTCTGCCTCCCTTCCCCGCATTCGGACGAACCGGCTGCCGTGTATCCGCGGGTGCTCAAAAAGATGCGCTCAAAACTGCGCCGACTTAGTGCGGCATGGTGCGATGTCCGCCCGTAAAACGTGATTTGACTGCCGAGGCCTGCCTATTAGATTCGACACGCATTGCAGAACAGAGGAGGTCTAGGAAAATGAAGCCTCCGGTGCGACGACGGCCGATTTCGTAGGCTGGCGCACAGCTGCGGAATCGGCGGTTTCCCAAATCACAATCGAATCCGAATAAGCACGCAGCATCACGGCGCAGTTCGACGTCGCCGCTGAACCGATGCGAGGCAGGCGGAGACGCCGGAACGATGTCGCGGTCGCTGCGAGATGCGAAGTCACAACGCGGGTTCACGCAGGCTCTTTGATGAGGCCAAAAGGCACCGGCCTCCGCGGAAATGGTGGGAGCCGTTCAAGCAACCCGAAACGAGGCGGCCTGCACGGCGCGACGCGCTCCGCGCCGGCGGGCCGTCTTTCCTGTGCTTGACCGCCCCGCGGACTTTATGCTCGCCCTCTAGCCCTGGCTTTCCACGGTATGAAGGAAAAAAGCCCTGCTAAAGAGGGTGGTACGACACGTCCTTGGATCCTCTAGCCCCGGCGCCGAGCTCGTGCTTGGCGCGGCGCGACGCGTGCGGGCTCACTGGACCGGCCCTCTCCTCGAGCAACCCATCCCCATCATGATCCCGGATCGCTCCCTGCTTGTGATCTGGGCGGCGAAATCCGCGTCCTCCGTGACTCTCGCGTGGTGCACAAAGATCATGGGAGTGAGCGAGCGTTGCCGGGCGGCGGGGCTGTCGCCGCATGGATGGCGGAGCATGTGCTATCCCTCGTCGGAGGCCTTTCGGCGGGGAAAGCGAAAAGTCCTGGATGACTACCGCGTCGTGCACGTAATCCGCGATCCGTATCAGCGCGCCGTTGCCAGCTACCGGCACTCGCTTGCCTTCAAGTTCGTCGACAAGCGCTTCGCCAGCTTCGACACGACGATGGACCGGCAGACCGGCATCCCTTTTTCCCGCTATCTCGACTTTCTGGAGACGCTCGACCTCCGGCACACAAACGTTCACCACCGTCTGCAGCTCCATCCGGTCGAGCGGGTCAAGCGGCCGGACTACATCGTCAATGTCTCGAAAGGCTCGCTCCTCGATCAGTTCAACCGGCTTGAGGACGAGCTCGGCCTGTCCCGCACAGACTTCGCCGGATTGAAATGGACGCTTGAGTATGAGGACACTAGGCGGGCGAAGACGACCGCGTTTCGCGGCCATGGAATTGCCAATCTACCTCTGACGGCACCTGCCGCGAGGGGTCTGGCACCGTGGCCCGACTACGACCAGTTCCTGGAACCGTCTGTCAAACGCCGGATCGAACGCCTCTACGCCCCTGACTTTGAAGCGTTCGGCCCATATCTTTGACGATCACCCGGCCAGATTCGCTCCAAGTCGCCGGCAGGACCTGCACGAAGGTGCCAATAGCCAAGGCGGAAATGGTGGGAGCCGTTCAAGCAACCCGAAACGAGGCGGCCTGCGTGGCGCGACGCGCTCCGCGCCGGCAGGCCGCTTTTCGTGTCCAGAATCTTCCGAGACAACCGCGTTGCTGACGCGCGTCGTAAGCAAAGGCCAGGCACCCTCTCCCAATGCTTGAGACACTGACGCACTGCCTCGCCGACCCGGTCGTCCGCGACTGGTACCTCGCCTTCTGCCTAGCCGTGATGATCGTGCCGATGGCGGCGCTGGCGATCTGGTACCATACGCGAATCGGCGCGAGTGCCGGGGGCCGGGCGCTCATGCGACGGCAGTCGGAGTCGGCGCCATCGCGTTTCAACCCCAATCTCGGCGCCGGCCTGCAGATGGCGCGCGACATCCAGGCGGGCCGCTACGGCGCCAAGGCCAAGGGGATGCAGCACGTGGTCTACTGGGTGTGCGGCGTATGGATTCTCGCGCTCGTCCTTTGCTTCGGGCTTCTCATCTACGCCGACGAGGTGAACAAGGCCGCGGCTCCGTAAAGCGTCGCCGCTGCTCCAGACCTATCGCATGTGGCGGCACCGCACGGCGTCCTCCAACCGGCCCCGGGAAAGCCCGCCAACGCCGCTTGACCCTTCTGTTGCCGATGCTCCATTTGTTGTTCCCCTCCCCGCGGTCTTGCGCGGCACGGCGGGGTCTCGGCTCGGTTAACGAAGTGTCAAGACGTGCCGCCGACCCAATGGTGCCGGCGCGGACCCCGTAATCGAACGAAGCCGGAACTTTCGCGGAAAGCAGCTCAGCGTGCCAAGATCGCAACGTGATTCGAAGCCAAGAAAGACGCCGATGGACCGCGCCGAAGACCTTTTCTCCGCGACGGACGGAATGGACGCGGGGGCTGTCGCCAGCCGCCGCTCTCGCAAGAACCGCGGCGGGGCGACCGCAGAGTCTCGCTATACGGCCGCCGACATCGAGGTGCTCGAGGGCCTGGAGCCGGTCCGGCGGCGGCCAGGCATGTATATCGGCGGGACCGACGAGAAGGCGATGCATCACCTCTTCTCAGAGGTCATGGACAACGCGATGGACGAGGCGGTGGCCGGCCACGCCAGCTGGATCGAAGTCGAGCTCGACAAGGAGGGCTTCCTCACCGTCACGGACAACGGCCGCGGCATCCCGATCGACCCGCACCCGAAATTCAAGGGCAAGACCGCGCTCGAGATTATCATGACCACGCTGCATGCGGGCGGCAAGTTCGACTCCAAGGTCTACGAGACCTCAGGCGGCCTGCACGGCGTCGGCGTATCGGTGGTGAACGCGCTTTCCGACAAGCTGGAGGTGGAGGTCGCGCGCGACAAGAAGCTTTACCGCCAGGCCTTTTCGCGCGGCAAGGCCACGAGCAAGCTGAAGCCCGCCGGCGGGGTGCACAATCGCCGCGGCACGCGCATCCGCTTTCATCCCGACCCGCAGGTCTTCGGCGCCAAGGCGCAGTTCGCTCCAGACCGGCTGTTCCGCATGTCCCGCTCGAAGGCTTATCTCTTCGGCGGAGTGGAAATCCGCTGGTCCTGCGCCAAGAGCCTGATCCCGGAGAAGAGCAAGACGCCCGAGAAAGCCACCTTCCACTTCCCCGGCGGGCTCAAGGAGTATCTCGCCAAGACGCTCGACGGAGAGACGCTGGTGGGCGGTGAGATCTTCGCCGGCAGGACGGACCGTCAGGGCGGCCACGGCTCGGTGGAATGGGCGATCGCCTGGTTCGGCGGCGACGGCTTCGTCCGCTCCTACTGCAACACCATCCCCACGCCGGAAGGCGGCAGCCACGAGGCGGGGCTGCGCTCGGTGCTCTTGCGCGGCTTCAAGGCCTACGCGGAGCTCTCCGGCAACAAGCGCGCGTCCGTCATCACCTCCGACGATATCATGACCTCCTGCGGGGCGATGCTGTCGGTGTTCCTACGCGAGCCGGAGTTCGTCGGACAGACCAAGGATCGTCTGGCGAGCGTCGCCGCAGTCCGGATCGTCGAGGATGCCGTCCGCGACGCCTTCGACCATTGGCTTGCCGCCTCGCCCAACCAGGCGAACCAGCTCCTGGAATGGGTCATCGACCGGGCCGAGGAACGGCTCCGCCGCCGCCGCGAGAAGGAGATCGCCCGCAAGACCGCGACGCGCAAACTCCGCCTCCCCGGCAAGCTCGCCGACTGCTCGTCCGCTTCGCGCGAGGACACCGAGCTTTTCATCGTGGAGGGCGATTCCGCCGGCGGCTCGGCCAAGCAAGCGCGCCAGCGCGCCACCCAGGCGATCCTTCCGTTGCGCGGCAAGATCCTCAACGTCGCCAGCGCCGGCCGCGACAAGCAGGCGCAGAATCAGCAACTGTCGGACCTATTGCAGGCGCTCGGGTGCGGCAGCGGCGCGCGCTACCGCGAAGAGGACCTGCGCTACGGCAAGGTCATCATCATGACCGACGCCGACGTGGACGGCGCCCATATCGCCTCGCTGCTCATCACGTTCTTCTATCAGGAGCTTCGCGAGCTGATCCGCCAGGGGCATCTCTATCTCGCCGTCCCGCCCCTCTTCCGCATCGCGCAGGGGCCGAAGGTGCTTTACGCGCGCGACGAGAAGCACCGCGATCTGCTGCTTGAGACGGAGTTCTCCGGACGCGGCAAGGTCGAGATCAGTCGCTTCAAGGGCTTGGGCGAGATGCCCATGCAGCAGCTCCGCGACACAACGATGGATCCTGCGAAGCGCACGCTTCTGCGCGTCGAAATCGTCGACGACGACATCGTGCTGACAAGGGACACGGTCTCGCGGCTCATGGGCAACAAGCCGGAGGAGCGCTTCGCCTTCATCCAGGAGCACGCGGCGTTCGCCGGCGAAGAGCTGATCGACGTGTAGTCGCGCCCGTACGCGCGTCATCCTTCCCGCGGCCTGCTCGGCCCGAGGTCCTGTTCCTTCTTCGCCTCCTCGCATGCGGAGGAGGGAGCGGGGCGCCTGAAGAGTGCCTCGCAAATGTTAAAGGTGGCGCCCCTCAGGCGCCCCGCGCAGTGCTTTCGACCCCAGTCCTCCAGCTCTCCGCCAGCCCGGTGCGCGGAGCGCCTCCGGATCAGGCTTAAGGCGGGCAACGAGCCGCAGACCGGTCCTAGTGCCGGTCGGGCGGAGTGTCGGA
>CAZARE010000398.1:0-4694 GCA_964487455.1 uncultured Propylenella sp. | reverse complement strand
ATGCCCTCGGCCACCACGAGACGGGACGACGCGGTGCAGCGCTGTCCGGTGGAGAAGAAGGCGCCGTTGACTGCGCATTCGACCGCATTCGTCAGGTCCGCATCATCCAGCACGACAAGCGGGTTCTTGCCACCCATCTCGAGCTGGAAGCGACGCATGTGCTCTGCCGAGGCGCGGGCGACACGTTTGCCGGTGTCGACAGAGCCGGTGAAGGAGATGGCGTCGACGTCGGGGTTGTCGAGGATCGCTTGGCCCACGACCGAGCCCCTCCCCATAACCAGGTTCAGGACGCCCCCCGGCAGGCCGGCGCGGCTCAGTATATCAACCAGCTCCCAAGCGCAGCCGGGCACGAGATCCGCCGGCTTGAAGACCACGGTGTTGCCGAAGGCGATCGCCGGCGCCAGCTTCCAGGCCGGGATTGCGATGGGAAAGTTCCACGGCGTGATCACGCCGACCACGCCGAGCGGCTCGCGCTGCATCGTCACTTCCACGCCGGGACGGACGCTGGGGATCAGCTCGCCTGCGATCCGCAGAGCCTCCCCGGCGAAGAACGCAAAAATCTGCCCGGCGCGCGCGCTCTCCATGATGCCTTCGGCAAGCGTCTTGCCTTCTTCCCGCGCCAGCAAGCGCCCGAGCTCCTCCTTACGCGCAAGAAGCTCGTCGGAGGCAGTCTTGAGTATCTCGTAGCGTTTCTGGATTCCGGAGCGCGCCCATTCGGGAAAAGCCGCCTTCGCGGCCGCGATCGCGCGCTCCGCGTCGGATTTGGAGGCGCGGGCGTAGCGGCCAACCACCTCCTCCGTATTGGAGGGATTGATGTTCGCCGTAGCGTCCTCGCCTTCGACCCATTCCCCGCCGATGAGGTTGTGGTGCAGTTCGGTCATATCGGGCCTCTCTTATTGCTGCTGGGCTCTCTCAAAGGGAGACCACCGGTATCGGCTCGTGCGCACGCCCCGCGACAAGCGGATTGCGTAGCGGCCTGCCGAAGAGCGGACATGCGACTTCGAAGACGTCGCCTGGCCGCGGCGCGACGTCCGCGGAGCAACTGAGCCCGCTGGCCCCGAAAAAATAGACATGGACGTCACCCGGTCGGCGGAAGCTCGGATACTTGAAGTGATGCTGCTCAAGGTTGGCGATCGAGTGGCACATATTGGCTTCGCCGGAGAGAAGCTCCCCCTTCCAGACGTCGGTCCCGTTTCTAAGCACGCGGACCGTGCCGGAGACGCTTTCCGGCAGCTCGCCGACAAGGAGCTCCGGCCCGAACGACGATTGCCTGAGCTTCGAATGGGCGAGGTAGAGATAGTTCCGGCGCTCCATCACGTGGTCGGAGAATTCGTTGCCGAGCGCAAATCCGACGCGCAGCACCTCTTCGTTGTCGCCGATGACATAGAGCCCCGCGATCTCCCCCTCCTCGCCGCCGTCTTCCGCGTAGCCAGGCAGCTCCAGCGGCTGTTCCGGAGGCACAAGCCAGGCGCCGTCACCCTTGTAGCCCCATTCCGGCGCAACGCCGATCGCGCCAGCCGCCGGCTTCCCGCCTTCGATCCCCAGCTTGAACATCTTCATGGAGTCGCTGAGATCGTCGCCCTGCAGCTTGACGTGCATGTCGTCGCGCGACTGCGCGCTTCCCAGGTGCGTAAGGCCGGTGAGTGCAACCACACAGCGCGACGGCTCGGGGTGGTCAAGCGGCAGCAGAATACGTTTTTCGGCGATCAGCGAGTCGTAGTCCGTTTCCGCGCCGAGGCCGTGCGCTTCGATCGTCTCAACGAGCGAGCGGCCGGAGCGATGCGCGCTCAGCGCCAAATCACGTACACTTTCCGCGCCGCGCACGGTGCGCGGGGGTCGGTCGTCGACGATAGCGCCGACCGCACGTCGTCCACCCTGGTCGATGAACTGAATGAGCCGCATCTCTCCTCCGAACAGCCGGTTCGTCGCCCTATTCCGCCGGCGCGCGCTCGCGCATGCCGAGCGCCTCGGCGGCACGTTTCGTTTTCCGGCCCTCACGCCGAAGGCGGTAGCGCACGAATTGCTGATCCGCGATCACCCCTATGAGGATCACGCCCCCGATGACGGCGAAGTTGAGGGAGCTCGGGATTCCGAGGAGGTTTACCAGGTTCTGCAGAACTTGCAGCAGCACCACCCCGAGCACGACGCCTAGCATCGAGCCCTCGCCTCCCCTCAGCGAACAGCCGCCGAGGACGGCCGCGGCAATGGCGTAGAGCTCGTAGAAATTGCCGTGCGAAGCGGGCGAGATGGAGCGCGTGTACATTGCAATGAACACCGCCGCCAGCGCGGTCAGCGCAATGCAGATCACGTAGGCCGCGATCGTCACGCGTTGTGTATTGATGCCGGAATAGCGCGCCGCCTCCTCGTTCTTTCCCACGGCGAAAAGGTAGCGGCCGAAGACGGTCTTGTGCAGAAGCACGCCCATGGCGATTGCCACGAGGATGAAGGCGATGAGGCTGTGGGGAACCGCCATCGTCCCGAACGGCCCGAAGATTTGGGAGCGGCCCGCAAAGAGCCACTCGAGCACGGGGAAATTTTGGCCGAACGCGAATCCCGCGGTCGCGTCCTCGGTATAGAAGCGAGCGATACCGCGATAGATCAGCAGGCCGCAGAGCGTCACCACGAAAGGCTGAAGGCGCATCTTGGTGACCAGAAAGCCGTGCACGGCACCCAGCGCCACGCCGAGCAAGATCACGATAATGAGGGCCCAGCCCCAGCCCACTTTCTGCACAGCGATCAGGTCGACGAAGATCACGCCGAGCAGCGCGATGACCGAGCCGACCGACAGCTCGATGCCGCCGGTGATGATGACAAAAGCCTGAGCAATCGAGAAAAGCCCGAACAGGCCGATCAGGTTCGCGGTGTTGGCGAGGTTGATCGCCGACAAGAAGCGGGGGTTGATGAGCGCCACGATGGCGCCGACAACCAAGATAAGGACGAGTAGGCCGAGGTCCTTCTTAAACATCGTCCGCCTCAGTCGGGCCGGTTGCCGACGGCCAACTGCAGAACATTCCGCTCGCTGAACCGGGCGCGATCGAGGAAGCCGCTGATCGCGCCCTCGTGCATCACCGCGATCCGGTCGGATACGCCGATCACCTCCTCCATATCGCTGGAGATCATGAGGATCGCGACCCCGTCGTCGGCGAGCTTCCGCATCAATTCGTAGATCTCGTTCTTTGCCCCCACATCGATCCCGCGGGTGGGCTCGTCGAAGATTATGACGCGCGGCTTCATGGAAAGCCATCGTGCCAGAACCACCTTTTGTTGGTTGCCGCCTGACAGGGTGCCGACCGCGCCCGTTACGCTGGGGGCGCGGATGTTCAGCGCATTCTTCTGGCGCTCGGCATTTTTCAGCTCAGCCTCGTGAATGATGATGGAGCTGCGGGCATAGGCCTTGAGATCCGGCAGCGAAAGGTTCTCGGCCATGGAGAAATCAAGCAGCAGTCCCGCGCGCTTGCGGTCCTCCGGGACCAGGAAGAGCCCGTGATCGATGGCGTCACGCGGAGAGGCGATCACAACGTCCTCCCCGCCGATCCGCACATGGCCGCCAAGCGGAGGGTCGATGCGGAAGACGGCGCGGGCAAGCTCCGTGCGGCCCGAACCGACAAGGCCGGCGAGCCCCAATATCTCGCCGCGTCGCACGTCGAGGCAGACGCTGCGATCGGGATAGGTGGAGGTGCGGAGGTCCACTATCTCCAGGGCCTTGCCCCGGGGTGCGGCGGCAGGGGGGATATAGAGCGATTTCAGATCGCGCCCGATCATCAGGCGTATCATGCGGTCATGCGCGATCTCTTCGCGGGCGAGCTCTCCAACAACAACGCCGTCGCGCAGCACCACTACGCGATCCGCGCAGCGCTCGACCTCGTTCAGGCGATGTGAGATGAAGATAACGCTGACGCCCTGCGACCTGAGCTCGCCGATCACCTTCATCAGCCGCTCCGTCTCGGTGATGGTGAGGCTGGAGGTCGGCTCGTCCATGATAACCAGGCGGGCATCAAGCGACAGCGCCTTCACGATCTCCAGGAGCTGCATTTGCGCCAGTGAAAGCCCAGAGACCGGCGTGTCCGGACCGAAGTCGACTCCAAGCCGATCGAGGAGCGGCTGCACGCGGCGGCGCAGCTCCTTGCGGTCAATCAGGCGGAGCGGCCCGCCGTAGAACGGCTCGCGACCGATAAAGACGTTCGCCGCGACGTCGAGATTGTCGAAGAGGTTGAGCTCCTGGTGCACGAAGGCGACGCCGGCTTCGATGGCCTCCGCCACGCCGAGCGCCTCGCGCTCCTCGCCATCGATTCGAATGCTGCCCTCGGTCGGTCTCGTGACTCCGCCGAGCACCTTCATCAGCGTCGACTTACCCGCACCGTTCTCGCCGATCAGCCCAACCACTTCGCCCTTCGAGATCGAAAGGCTTACGTCATGCAGCGCGACCACGCCCGGATAGGTCTTGGTGATCTTGACGAGCTCCAGGAAAGGGTCGGCCATGGGAGGACCGCGCTTGGTTCCATATCATTGCGTGCCGGGTCCGTCCGGCGAGCGCAAGGGCCATGGCCGGCGCGGCGGGAGGACCTTCGCGCCGGCCAAGTCTGAGGCGGATCGTTAGCCGCTGATACGCGATTTAAGCTCCGCCTCAAACGAATCAACGTTGTCCGGGGTGATCACTTGCCCGGGGACGATGATGAGCCCGTCTTCAGGAATGC
>CAZARE010000397.1:0-5795 GCA_964487455.1 uncultured Propylenella sp. | reverse complement strand
GACGTCCGCCGGATGCGGCCCGATGGCAGCCGCCATGTAGGCGTCGCCGATCGTCTTGATCTTTTCCACGCCGTGCTCGGCCGCGAGCCGGTCGAAGCGGTGCACGAGCTGATTGAGCATCTCCACCGTACGCTGCGCGCCGAGCGAACGGGCGATAGGCACGAAGCCGGCCAGATCGGAGAAGAGCACGGCGGCTTCGGCGAAACTATCGGACACCGGCTGATCGGGGCGTGCCTTCAGCCGCTCCGCCACCTGCGCCGGCAGGACGCGATGGAGCAAGCGCTCGGTTTCGGCTTCCGCCCGCTCCGCCGTCCAGAAGGCGTAGTAGACAACCACCGCGACAATGATCCCGATCGTCACGACGGCGGTGACGTAGAGGCGCAGCAGGAAGGCGTCATTGGCCGGCCCCGGCACGAGACCCTCGGGAAACAGAACCCATGCCGCCACGTGAAGCGCGATCGCCGTCGCGATGATGAGCACGATGTAGCGAAGCCGCCCAAGATCGAAGACCAGGAACACGACGGCCGAAGCGGCGACGAAATTGATCTGGATTCCCGACTCCCGCCCGACCATCGCCACGATGAGGAACAGTCCGCCCAACAGGACGCCTGTCATGAAGAGCGCGCCGGCGAACTCGTGAACCCGGTGAAGCGCGGGCACTATCAGCGCGGCGGCCATCATCAGGAGGTTGACGATCACGGCGCCCCGGTAACGGCTCATGTCCTCCAGCGCGTAGGTGAGCGCGAACAGCGCGCAGGACACGGCAATTGTGTAGCAGCCGACGTTGACGCTCCTGAGCCTGCGGCTGGTCTTCGGCGGATAGCCGGTCGTGCCAAGCGCGACCAGCGCGGCTCCGCGCCGCTTCAGCGCTTCGGCCCCTCCGCGCGCCCGCAGCTCTGGCGCCTCACTCGATTCCTGCACGTTCATCCGATCTGGCCCAAGAGTTGCCGGCACGACACCTTCGCCGACCTGGCTAGCGTAGGGGAGCATTAGGGCGCTTCACAGGCGGCGGACGAAAGTTCCCTCATTAGATCGCAGAGCAGGCGCGCGCCCTCCTCCGGCAGCGTGACGCCGAAATCGTCCCGCATGACAAGCGCGAGCTCCTCGGCCGTCGCTAGAACGCGGCGCTCGCTCGTGCCGTCCGGACGATGGATGCGGAGCACATTGTCGAGCAGTGCGAGACGTCTCTCGCCAAGCGGACGCGCGGCCATCAGCTGCCTGGTGAAGCGCGACGCGGGATGCGTGGAGGTGTACCAGTTGACCACCTCCCAGTCCGAGCTCGCCTGCTCCTGCATCGACATTTGGTAGACCGCCGACCAGCCCTCCGCCATCCGGGCTTGCAGCTGCAGCTCCTCGCCGACCGGCACGAGTCGGTAGGTTCCGTGCGATGTCGTCTGTGCGGCGCCAGCTTCCATCCGCAACGGCGCCGTCAGCGTAAGGCCGCCAAAGCCGGCATCGGCGATTAAGTCGCCCTCGGGCAGACTGACGAGGAGGACCATGTGCGAGCGCGGGTTGAGCGCGCCTTCGGGATGGCGCCACTGAACGCGTGCGGCGATGGCGCGCACCGAGAAACCCAACGCCTGCAGCGCGGCCTGGAACAGCGTGTTCTGCTCGAAGCAATAGCCGCCGCGGCGCTCGTGCACGAGCTTCGCCGACAGGGACTCGATGTCCAACCGAATGGGCCGCTTGAGCAGAACGTCGAGGTTCTCGAACGGGATCGCCTCCGGGTGCAAGGCGCAGAGCGCCCGCAGCGTCTCCAGCGTCGCCGTTGTCGAGCCCGAGTAGCCGATCCGGGCGAGGTAAGAGTCGAGGTTGAGCCCGAACATGGGTCTGCTAAAGTCTCCAACCGATCGATCAAGAATAGGGCCCGCCGGCAACTCGATAAACCGCCGTCAGGGCAGATTCCTTGACCCGCCCTGCCCTTGCGGCATAACTGGCCCGCCAGCAAAGCGCGTCCGGGCGGAAGATGATCCTCGTCATCGACAATTACGACTCCTTCACCTGGAATCTCGTCCATTATCTGGGCGAGCTGGGTGCGGATCCCGTCGTCGTCAGGAACGACAAGATCGCGCCGGAAGAGGCCCTTGCCCGCGAGCCGGAGGCGATCGTGCGTTCGCCCGGCCCCTGCACGCCCAACGAAGCCGGCATCTGCGTCGATGTGGTGCGTCAGGCGAACGGCTCGGTCCCCATGCTCGGCGTCTGCCTCGGCCACCAGGCGATCGGCCAGGCCTATGGCGGGAAGGTGGTGCGCGCGCCGACGCTGATGCACGGGAAGCTCTCCAAGATCGTCCATGAGGGCGACGGGGTGCTGCACGGCATCAACGGGGCGTTTCAGGCAACGCGCTACCATTCGCTGACCATCGCGCCCGACTCAGTACCCGATTGCCTAGTTGCGAACGCCCATACCGATGAAAGCGTCATCATGGGGCTCCGCCACAAGACCCACCCCGTGCACGGCGTGCAGTTTCATCCGGAGAGCATTGCGTCCGAGCACGGCCATCGCGTGCTCGAGAACTTCCTCCAGCTCGCCCGCGCCTTCAACCAGCGATCCGGGCGGCGGGCGGCATAGGCACAGGGTCTCGCATGGCCGACATGAAGAGCTTCCTGGCGAAGGTCGCGTCCGGCGAGACGTTGACGCGCGACGATGCGGAGGCCGCCTTCAGCGTCATCATGTCGGGCGACGCGACGCCGACGCAAATCGGCGGCTTCCTGATGGCGCTCCGCGTGCGCGGCGAGTCGGTCGACGAGATCGCGGGCGCCGTTTGCGCCATGCGCGGCAAAATGACCAAGGTGGTGGCGCCGGAGGGCGCCATCGACATCGTCGGGACCGGCGGCGACGCGTCCGGCACCTTCAACATCTCCACGTGCTCGGCCTTTGTCGTCGCTGGCGCCGGCGTGCCGGTCGCCAAGCACGGCAACCGCGCGCTCTCCTCGAAGTCCGGCGCGGCCGACACGCTCGCCGCGCTCGGCGTCAACATCGAGCTGCAGCCCGAGCAGATATCGAAATGCATTCGCGAAGCGGGCATCGGCTTCATGTTCGCGCCGGCTCATCATTCGGCCATGCGCCATGTCGGGCCGTCGCGCGTCGAACTCGGCACGCGCACTGTCTTCAACCTGCTCGGCCCGTTGTGCAATCCGGCGAGCGTGACGCGCTATATGCTCGGCGTGTTCGCGCGCGAATGGGTGGAGCCGATCGCCGAGGTCCTCGGCTCTCTCGGCGCGGAGCGGGCGTGGGTAGTGCACGGCACGTTCGGCGACAACGGCGGCATCGACGAGATCTCGCTGACCGGCATCAGCTATGTGGCGGAGCTACGCAATGGCCGCGTGCGCCCGTTCCAGATCGAGCCGGTGGAGTTCGACGTCGACGCGGTGGAGCCGAAGGCGCTTCTGGGAGGCTCGCCGCAGGAGAATGCGCGCGCGCTCCGCGCCGTGCTCGAGGGCGATCTCGGCGCGTTCCGCGACGTCGTCATCATGAACGCCGGCGCAGCGCTCATGGTGGCGGGCAAGGCCGAGCTCACCGAAGACGCGGCGAACCTGGCGCGCCAGTCGATCGATTCCGGACGCGCGCTGAAGGCGCTCGAGCGCCTCGTCGAGGTTTCCAACGGGTGATCAGCGTGGCCGATATCCTGACCCGCATCGAGGCGTATAAGCGCGACGAGATCGCCGCCGCGAAATCAGTGGCGCCGCTCTCGGAGCTGAAGGCGCGGATCGCCGACACCGAGCCGCCGCGCGGCTTCGGCGAGGCGCTGCGCCGCCGTATCGCTACCGACAACGTGGCGCTGATCGCCGAGATCAAGAAGGCGAGCCCCTCCAAGGGACTGATCCGGGCCGACTTCGATCCGCCGGCTCTGGCGCGCGCCTATGAAGCGGGTGGCGCCGCCTGCCTCTCGGTGCTGACCGACCGGCCGTCCTTCCAGGGCGCGCCGGGATTCCTCAAAGCAGCGCGGGAAGCGACCGCGCTTCCGGTGCTACGCAAGGATTTCATGTACGATTCCTACCAGGTCTTCGAAGCGCGCAGCTGGGGGGCGGACTGCATCCTCCTCATCATGGGGGCGGTCTCCGACGACGAGGCGAAGGGGCAAGAGGAGGTGGCGCTGGCTCTCGGCATGGACGTGCTCCTGGAAGTGCACGACGAGGCGGAGCTTGAACGGGCGCTTCGTCTCGCCTCGCCGCTTGTCGGCATCAATAACCGCGACCTCAGGACGTTCGAGACGTCGCTTCAGACCTCGGCCCGCCTAGCGCAGCTGGTGCCGGCGGAGCGCCTGCTGATCGGGGAAAGCGGCATCGCCTCGCCCGCCGACGTCGCAACGTTGGAGGCGATGGGCGTCCGCGCCATCCTCGTCGGCGAGAGCCTGATGCGCCAAGCCGATGTCGAGGCGGCGACGCGCGCGCTCCTGTCGCGCGAGGAGGCCGAGGCTGCCGAATGAGCGCAGCGCGGCTGACGCATCTCGACGCAAGCGGCAAGGCCGACATGGTCGACGTGTCAGACAAAGGCGTGACCACGCGCACAGCGACCGCCAGCGGCGCCGTCGTCATGGCGCGGAAGACGCTCGACCTCATCCTCGCCGGCGACACCAAAAAGGGCGACGTGATCGCCGCCGCCCGCATCGCCGGCATCATGGCCGCCAAGCGGACGCATGAGCTGATCCCCCTCTGCCATCCGCTCGCGCTTTCCAAGATCTCCGTGGATATCGAGCCCGACGCCTCGCTGCCCGGCCTCCGCGTCACCGCCTTCGCCAAACTCGACGGCAAGACCGGAGTGGAGATGGAGGCGCTGACCGCCGTGTCGGTCGCCTGCCTGACGATCTACGATATGGCCAAGGCGGTCGACCGCGGCATGTCGCTGACCGACATCCGGCTGATGGAGAAGACCGGCGGCCGCTCCGGCGATTTCCGCGCGGAGAAAGCGTGAGCCTGCTTCCGGTCGACGAGGCGGTCGGACGCTTGCTCGGCGGCGTGGGGCCGCTGACGCCCGAACATGCTCCGCTGGGCGAAGCCCTTGGCCGGACTCTCGCCGAGGATGTTGCGGCGCGGCTAACGCAGCCCCCCTTCCCCGCCTCCGCCATGGACGGCTACGCCGTCCGAGCCGCCGACGCGGCGGCTGGGGCGCGGCTCGACGTCGTGGGCACGTCGCGAGCGGGCGAGCGCTTCGCCGGCGTGCTCCGGCGCGGCGAGGCTGTGCGCATCTTCACCGGCGCGCCGGTGCCGGAGGGCGCGGATTCGATCCTCATACAGGAGGACGCCAAGCGCGAGGGCGATGCGATCAGCGTGGCCGAGACGGTCGAGCGGAGCCGGTATGTGCGCGCCGCCGGACTCGATTTCCGCAGGGGCGAGGTGCTCCTGCGGAGCGGCCGCATTCTCGATGCGCGGGCGCTGGCGCTGGCCGCCGCGATGGGTCACTCTCACTTGCCGGTCAGGCGAAGGCCGCGCGTCGCCGTGCTGGCGAACGGCGACGAGCTGGTGCCGCCAGGCATCAATCCAGGCCCCGACCAGATCGTCTCTTCGAACGGCGTCGGGCTCACGGCCTTCGTGCGCGAACTGGGCGGGGAGCCGATAGATCTCGGCATCGCTCCCGACAATCGCGACGAGATCGGCGCGTTCGTCGAGCGCGCGGCCGATGCCGATGTCCTGGTCGTCGCCGGCGGCGCTTCGGTGGGCGAGCACGACCTCGTCCAGGCCGCTCTCGCCGACAAGGGCATGGAACTCGACTTCTGGCGCATCGCCATGCGGCCGGGAAAGCCATTAATGGTCGGGCGGCTCGGGGCGATGCGCGTGCTTGGCCTTCCAGGCAATCC
>CAZARE010000396.1:0-5959 GCA_964487455.1 uncultured Propylenella sp. | reverse complement strand
GGAGACATAGGAGATGTTCCTGGGCAGCGTGATGTCGGAGGCCGCGCCGACCGGAATGCCGAGATAGCGCTCAAGCTCGGCCAGATTGCCATCCACGAAGTCCTCGTACTTCAAGACCAGGCTGTTTCCCTTTGTCTCGGCGCGAAGCGAGACGAGGCGCTTCTGATACGCAGCGACCGACGCGATCAGATCGATCCCGGTCATCTCCTCGAAGAGCCGCGCCAGGGACAGGATCCCGGCGCGCCCCTGGCGGACGTCGCCGACAGCGCGGATATAGCGGCGCAGCTCCCGGTCCGGCTTCTTGCGCAGATGGGCACGCGGCTGAAACAACAGATGGCTGGTCAGCGTGTCGTAGCCGTTGCGAACCACGATCACGACCTTGTCGTATTTTCGAATGGGTTCGCGGTCGCCTCCGCGATCGAAGTACTTCACGATCAAATCGTCGTAGCGATCCTCGAAACCGAGCGCCTCCGGCTCGGACACCATATGCGCGATCCCCAAGGCCTCCTTCAGGGCGAAGAGAAGCGCGGTGGTGCCGGTTTTGGCCTGTCCGACGATCAAGACTTTCATGCGAGCAACCGAATAGGGGGTGATCGAAACGGGCGCCAGAAGCGTTTCGGCAGCGCCGACAGGCGGCGCGAAGCTCCTTGTTTCGCATGGCGCGGGCTGCGCGGGGGAGCGCGGCTCCGAGAATTTCGGCCCCGCCACCGGGAAGCCGTCTGATCAGACTGACTAAGTCTTTGACCAACCTTGTGTTCTAGCTCCGTTCCGGGTTGGCGCTTGAGCGCAGGGCCAAGGAGAACAGAAAGCCAACGCAGGCTACCGCATTGATATTGTTGTGATTCTCCATGTCGAGAAGATGGCAATCCACAGCTTATCCAAGGATATCAATGCGTTAACGCCCGACGCCGGCGGGAGTGGCCGCTTCGGTCGGAGAGGGCATCGGGGACGACCTCCGTGGGGGTGGCCGGCAAGTGCCGGCCGCTCAGCTTCGCAGCTCGCCGCCGGTCGCCTTCTCGACCGCCGCCACGACCGCGGCTGAGGCCTGGTCGATCTCTTCCTCGGTAAGCGTCCGGTCGCGCGGCTGCAGCGTCACCTCGATCGCCACGGACTTGCGCCCCTCCCCGACCGCCGCGCCGGTGAAGACGTCGAAGACGGAGACCGACTCGATGAGCGACTTGTCGGCGCCCTTGGCCGCCCGAACGATGCGGTCCGCAGGCACGTCGCCGGCAACGACGAAAGCGAAGTCGCGGGTCACGGCCTGGAACGGCGAGGCGTCAAGCGAGGGGCGGGCGGTGCGCGAGTTCTTGGGCAACGGCACCGCATCGAGATCCACTACGAAGGCGACGAGCGGGCCGGTCACATCCATCGCCTGAAGCACGCGCGGATGCAGCTCGCCGAAGACGGCGAGCCGGTTCTTGGGTCCGAGCGTCAGCGATCCGACACGGCCGGGATGGTACCACGAAGGCCCCTCGGCGACGGTCTGCAGGCTGCCCGTAGGAGCGCCGATCACCGCCAGGACAGCCAGGGCATCCGCCTTGGCGTCGAAAAGATCGACCGGTCGCCGCTCGCCCGTCCAGTGGCGCGCGCCGGCCATCCCGGCGCGGATTCCGGTGGCGTTGATCCGCTCGTCCTCAGGCCGATCGCCGCCATAGACCTGACCAACCTCGAAGAGGGCCAAGTCGGCAAAGCCGCGCGCCGTGTTGCGCCGCGTCGCGGCGACCAGCGTAGGAAGCAGCGAGGGGCGCATGTCCGACATTTCCGACGATATCGGGTTGGCGAGCTCAAGCGCCGAAGCGCCGCCGCCAAAGACCTCGGCGTCGCGCTTCGGCACGAAGGACCAGGTGACCGTCTCGTTCATGCCGCGTGCGGCGAGAGCGCGCGCGGCGAGAAAGCGACGCCGCTGCGCCGTCGAGATGCGGCGGCCGGTGACCGTCTCAAGGCGCGGCAGCGGCACGTGCGCGACCTTTTCGAGGCCGTGGACGCGGACGATCTCCTCCACCAGATCGGCTTCACCGTCGATGTCCGGCCGCCAAGTCGGCGCCTCGGCAACGATCTCCGCATCGGTGCCGGCGATCGCGAAGCCGAGCGCACGAAGGATCTCGAGCTGATCGTCCGGCGGGATATCGACGCCGGCCAGCGTCGTTACCCTGTCCATGCGAAGCGGGAAGGAGAGGCTCCGGACCGGCGGCGCGCCGGCAACGACCAGATCGGACGCCTCCCCACCGCAGAGCTCCAGGATCATCTGCGTGGCGATCTCCGCGCCCGGCTCGACAAAGGCCGGATCGACGCCACGCTCGAAGCGGTAGCGCGCATCGGAGACGATGCCGAGCTTGCGCCCGGTCGCCGCGGTGCGGATCGGGTCAAAATAGGCAGCCTCGAGAAAGACGCTCACCGTCTCCGCCGTGCAGCCGGTCACCTCGCCGCCGATCACCCCGGCGATGCCCTGCGGGCCGTTATCGTCGGCGATAACGGTCATCTCAGAATCGAGCGTGTAGGTCTTGCCGTCGAGGGCCTCAATCGTCTCGCCGTCGCGCGCGAGCCGCGCATGGATCGCGCCCTTCACCTTGTCCGCATCGAAGACGTGCAGCGGCCGCGCGTAGGTGATGGTGATGTAGTTGGTGATATCGACGAGCGCCGAGATGGGCCGCAGCCCGATGGCGCGGAGCCGCCGCTGCAGCCAGACCGGCGACGCACCGTTGGCGACGCCGCGAAAGTAGCGGCCTATGAACAACGGGCACGGCGTGTTCTCGGGATCATTGAAACGCAGCTCCACCGGAATGGGGCTCTTGAACGAGCCGTCGACCGCGATGTCCGGCGGCGGCTTCAGCCGGCCGATTCCCTTGGCGGCTAGGTCGCGGGCGACGCCGTAGACGCCGAGGGCGTCCGGCCGGTTTGGCGTGACGCCGATATCGAAGACCGGATCGTCGAGCCCCGCCCATTCGGCGTAAGAGGCGCCCACCGGCGCGTCCGCCGGAAGATCGACGATCCCCTGGTGCTCGTCGGAGAGACCGATCTCGCGCTCCGACAGGAGCATGCCGTTCGACGCCTCGCCGCGGATGCTGCCGGCCTTCAAGTCAATGCCGGTGCCGGGGATATGCGTGCCGACGGGCGCGAAGACGCCCTTCATCCCGGTGCGGGCATTGGGAGCACCGCAGACGACCTGCAGTGGCTTGTCGCCGGCGAAATCGACCAGGCAGAGCCGCAGGCGGTCGGCGTTCGGGTGCGCTCGCGCATCGAGCACGTGGGCGATGACGAAAGGCTTCAGCTTCTCCGCCGGGTTGGCAAGCTCCTTCACCTCCAGCCCAAGATGCGTGAGCGCGTCGGCGATCTCTTGTGCCGCCGCCGAGGTGTCGAGATGGTCCTTCAGCCAGGAGAGCGTGAACTTCATGGGATGAGCGGGCCTTGGGTCGGGGAGTTCACCTAGCGAGGCGGGTCGAAGGTGGCAAGGCGGCAACTTTGCGGCGTTCGCGCGGACCGCCCTGAAAGGACCGCGTTTCGGAAACCAATTCGGCGCGCCTGCGAAACGCGGCTGAAACAGGCGGCCCGTAGTCCACTCCGTCCCGGCCCGAGAAGCCGGCATCTACTGTCCGCGCGGCTAATCCCGCGCCGCGCCTAGTCAAAGGAAGGAGAAAGCCGTGAATACCGTCGCGCTATCGCGCAATCCGCCAAGAATCGCCGCCGCATGGCATGCGGTCGCGGAACTGGGCATCCTGATCTCCCGCTGCATCCGCGGCTGGAAGAAGATCGGGAAGGATCGCCGCGTGCTGCAGACGGTACCCGCCAATCTCCTTGCCGACATGGGCCTGGAGAGGATCGAGTTCCGCACGACCACCGGCGATCACGACCTCTGGATCGCTCCCCGCCGCTTCTAGCTCACGAGTGCCAAGGCCGCGCGCTTTTCGGCGCGCGGCCTCCTCATACGCTGAGGCCCTCCGCCAGGCTCGGCACGGCGAGCGGCGAGAAGCCGTAATGCCTGAGCCAGCGCAAGTCCGCCTCGAAGAAGGGGCGGATGTCGGGGATGCCGTATTTCAGCATGGCGATGCGGTCGATCCCCATGCCGAAGGCAAAGCCCTGGTAGCGGTCGGGATCGAGCCCGCCGGCGCGGATCACGTTCGGGTGCACCATGCCGGACCCGAGAATCTCCAGCCAGTCGTCGCCGGCGCCGATCCTCAGCTCGCCCCCCTCCCAGGCGCAGCCGATGTCGATCTCCATCGACGGCTCGGTGAAGGGAAAGTGCGAGGGGCGGAATCGCATCTTCACCTGGTCGAGCTCAAAGAAGGCCTTGCAGAAGGCTTCCAGCGTCCCCTTCAGGTGGCCGAGATGCGTGGTCTCGTCGATGACCAGACCCTCCACTTGGTGGAACATCGGCGTGTGCGTCTGATCGGAATCGGAGCGGAACGTGCGGCCCGGCGCGATGATGCGGATCGGCGGCGGCTTCGATTCCATGGTTCGGATCTGCACCGGCGAGGTGTGGGTCCGCAGCACCATGCGCGACCCGTCCGGCTTGGCCTTGAGATAGAACGTGTCCATCTCCTGCCGGGCGGGATGCTCGGGTGGAATGTTGAGCGCGCCGAAATTGTACCAATCGCTCTCGATGTGCGGTCCCTCGGCCACGGAGAAGCCCATGTCGGCAAAGATGGCGATTACCTCCTGCCACACCTGCGTGACGGGGTGGACGGTGCCAACTCGCTCCGGCCGCGGCGGCAGCGTCACGTCGACCGTCTCGGTCCTCAACCGCTCCTCCAGCGAGGCCTCGGCGAGCGTCGCGCGGCGTTCCTCGATGGCGCGAGCCACCTCGTCGCGCAGTGCGTTGAGCGCGGCGCCGGCGACCCTGCGCTCCTCCGGGCTCATTCCGCCGAGCGCCTTCAGGCGCTCGGAGATGGAGCCCTTCTTGCCGAGCGAGGCCACGCGCACGGCTTCCAGCGCGTGCTCGTCCTCCGCAGCGTCGATGCGGGCCGCGATGTCCGCCTTCAGAGCCGCGAGGTCGGAGGTAGGCGTGTCCTGCATATCGTCACGCCGGCCTTCGGCCGGGTCCAGTCCGGAATGTTTCCGCCTCTCCGACTGTCACGGAACGGAGCGTCGGATCAAGGGCATTCGGCGCGGTCCAGAAATCGCCGGCTGACCCAGCCGATGCTGGTGCCGGCGCCGGTGAAATGCGTCACATGACACCAGCGCGACGTGACCGGTCTGCTGGCAGGAACGCAACGCTCCCCCTCGGCCGCTACGGCATCGGCCAGCGTGTCAAGCGCGCCGCCGCGATCGTTGAGAGCGATGATCCCGTGGCTTCCCGGGTCGATGGTGCCGACGATCGGGGCGCTTGCCGAGGGCGCGAACCGCATGTTGAGCGCGTCCGAAGCGTCGACGTTCACGACGCGAAAGCAACCCCACCCGCTTGTCGCGGCGGCCCTGTCCGCTGCCGCCAAGGCGAACGCGAATACGCAAAGCGCGACGCGGCACGTCGTCATCGGTCGCGACTACATCCCGACCGCGCGCTGATACTGACCGGGGGTGGTCTCCTTCAGGTAGGCGAGCGCCTCCTTCGCCTGGCTCGCGATCGCAGCGAAGGCGGCCGGCTCATGGACGGCGAGATCGGCGAGCACCTTCCTGTCCACCTGGATGCCGGCCTTGGCGAGCCCGTCGATCAGGCGCGCGTAGCTCAGGCCCTCCGCTCTGGCGGCGGCGTTGATGCGCTGAATCCAAAGCGCGCGGAAATTGCGCTTCCTGTTGCGGCGGTCGCGGTAGGCGTACTGGTTGGCCTTCTCGACCGCCTGCTTGGCGATGCGGATGGTGTTCTTGCGGCGGCCGTAATAGCCCTTGGCGGCCTTGAGGACCTTCTTGTGCTTGGCGTGTGCGGTCACGCCGCGCTTGACGCGGGCCATGGTGGTCTCCTGACAGATTACATGAAACGAAGGTAAGGAATTGCCGCCGATCGGCGGCCGCGATGTGGCTCAGCCGT
>CAZARE010000395.1:0-6955 GCA_964487455.1 uncultured Propylenella sp. | reverse complement strand
TGCGCGCCGATCGCCGAGGAAGCGGCGGCGCTTCTTGAGGGACTCGGCTTCGAAGTCGAGCGGCAAAAGGTACCCGAGGATGCCGTGCGCGCGGCCGGCATGATTTCCGCCACCAACCTTGTCGTGCGCCGGCGCTTCGGCGCCCATCACTCTACAAATGGCCCGACGATCGCGCTTAACGCGCATGGCGACGTAGTGGCGCCGGGCGAAGGCTGGACGCATCCGCCCTTTGCGGCACACGTCGAGGACGGCGTCATGTACGGGCGCGGCGTCGCGGTCTCCAAGTCCGACTTCGCCACCTACACCTTCGCGCTGCTGGCGCTGCAGAGCGTGGCCGAGCAGCTGAAGGGCGCGGTGGAGCTGCACTTCACCTTCGACGAGGAGGTGGGCGGGCTCATCGGGCCGAAACGGCTTATCGACACGGGCACCGTGAAGCCCGACCTCTGCATCTCCGCCGGCTTCGCCTATTCCATCGTCACCGCCCACAATGGCTGCCTGCACCTGAAGGTCACCATGCACGGCCAGTCGGCGCACGCCGCCGCGCCTGAGACGGGGCACGATGCGCTGGAAGCGATGACCGCGGTGCTGAACGCGCTCTACGCGGAGCGCAGGGGCTATCCAGGTCGCATGTCGAAGCATCCCGGCATCGGGCACCCCAACCTCACCGTCGGGCTGATCTCCGGCGGCATCAACACCAACGTGGTTCCGGACACGGTCACAATCCGCCTCGACCGGCGCATGACCCCGGAGGAAAGCCCGGAGCAGGTGGAAGCGCATCTGCGCTTTCTGATCGTGAAGAGCGTCGACCAGCTCGCGGGAGTGAGCGTCGAGATCGAACGCGTGCTCCTCGCCTCGCCACTGCGCCAGCTCCCGGGCGCGGAGCGGCTGATCGAGCCGATCCGCCGTCATGCGGCGGATATCCTTGGCGAGGAGCCGAAGGTCGAAGGCGTGCCTCTCTATACAGATGCGCGTCTCTATGCGGAGGCAGGCATTCCGACCGTCTCATACGGCGCCGGGCCGCGCTCGTTCCTCGAAGCCAACGGCCACCGCGCCGACGAGCGGCTTAGGCTGTCGGACCTCACCGCCGCGACCTCCGTCGTGGCGCTGAGCGTGGCGGAGCTTCTTCGCCGGTGACCTATCCGCGCGACATGGTCGGCTACGGCCGCAATCCGCCCGACCCGCGATGGCCCGGCGGCGCGCTTATCGCCGTCCAGTTCGTCGTGAATTACGAGGAGGGCGGGGAAAGCAATATCCTGCACGGCGACCCGAGCTCGGAGTGGCTGCTCTCCGACATCGTCGGGGCGGAGCCTTGGCCGGGCCAGCGTCACATGAACATGGAGTCGCTTTACGAGTATGGCTCGCGCGCCGGCTTCTGGCGGCTGTGGCGCGCCTTCACGAGCCGCGATCTCCCGGTCACCGTCTATGCCGTGGCGACCGCGCTGGCGCGCAACGGCGAAGCCGTGGCCGCGATGAACGAGGCCGGCTGGGAGATCGCCAGCCACGGATTGAAGTGGCTCGACTACAAGGATTTCCCCGAGGACGAGGAGCGCCGGCACATACACGAGGCGGTGCGCATCCACGCGGAGGTCGCAGGCGCCCGGCCGCTCGGCTTCTACCAGGGCAAGGCGTCGGTCAACACGACGCGGCTGGTGATGGAGGAAGGCGGCTTCGTCTATTCGTCAGACAGCTACGCCGACGACCTCCCCTACTACATCGATGGGTCGAGCGGGCCGCATCTCATCATTCCTTACACGCTTGACGCCAACGACATGCGCTTCGCCACGGCGCAGGGCTTCAATTCCGGCGACCAGTTTTTCACGTATCTCAAGGACAGCTTCGACTTGCTCTACACCGAGGGCGAGGCCGGCGCGCCGAAGATGATGTCGGTCGGCCTGCATTGCCGGCTCGTCGGGCGGCCCGGCCGTGCCGCCGCGCTCCTCCGCTTCCTCGACTATGTGCAGAGCAAGGAGCGCGTTTGGCTCACGCGTCGCATCGACATCGCCCGCCATTGGCTTTCGCTGCACGCTCCGCCGCGATAGGGGATGGGCCCCTCTCTGCCCTTTCGTGTGGGCAGTCGGGGTAAGAACGACATCACCGTTTCGACCTGGCATTCGGAGGAATCAGCGCGCGCCTGAGAGGCGTCCCCGACCCTCTAGCGCAGCGGCGCCCCCGCATCGATCCACGCGCCCAGCATCAGCCGCTCGCGTTCCGTCATGCCGGTCTCGTTGCCGAGCGGCATGATGGTGGAAAGCACGGTCTGCCGCTTGATCATCTCGGCGTGGACACGGATTTCCTCGGGCCTGTCGAACGCCACGCCTTTTGGCGCCTCCGGCGTATCTTCGCGGCTGGGCGTAGCGGAATGGCAAGCGAGGCAGTGCTCGTTGATGATCGGATGGATATCGGCGAAGGACACGTCCGTAGGCTGCGCGCCTCGCTCCGGCCGGTAGGCGGTCACGGCAATGAGCACGATCACCACAATGATGGCGGCGGGAATCGACGCGACCGCAGTCCTGGTGATCGTTCCGTGGTTGGCGACGTTGAAGAAGTGCCTGACGAGCCCGCCGGCCAGCACGATGCCGAGCGCGATGAAGGGGCTCCACGGATGCCCGAACATCGCCGGATAGTGGCTGGAGATCATGAAGAAGATCACCGGCAGCGTCAGGTAGTTGTTGTGCAGTGAACGCTGCCCCGCCTGTCGCCCGAGCGCGGGATCCGGCTTCCTGCCGGCCACCAGATCCGCCACCACCTTTTTCTGGTTCGGAATGATGACCAGGAAGACGCTCGCCGCCATGATGGTGCCGATCATCGCACCGACATGCATGAACGCGGCGCGGTCGGAAAAGACGCCGTGATAGAAGAACGTGAAAGCGGCGATCTCGACGAACAGCCAGAAGGCCAGCCAGCCGGTTTTCTCGCCGAGCGGAGACTTGATCATCGCATCGTAGATGAACCAGGCCGCGGCGAGCGAGCCGGCCGAAAGCACGCTCGCCCACACCGGATCGAGCGGCACCTTGGCGCGGTCGATCAGGAAGGCATCCGCCCCGAGATAGTAGATGATGACGAGGAGCAGGAAGCCGGTGATCCAGGTGAAGTAGGCCTCGTACTTGAACCAGTGCAGCTCCTCCGGCAGCCGCTCCGGCGCGACCTCGTATTTCTCCGCCAGGAAGAAGCCGCCCCCGTGCACCATCCAGGACTCGCCGGCGATGCCCGGCGCCTGCCCTTCCCGCCTCCTCAGGCTCGCCTCCAGCCAGATGAAGAAGAACGACGTGCCGATCCAGGCGATGGCCGCCATGATGTGCGCCCAACGCAGCACAGCATTCAGCCAGTCGAGGATGACGGCAGTCATGCGATTGTGCGGCTCGAACGCCGGAGAATTTGCGCCAGCCCTCCCCCCTGGCGGGGGAGGGTGCCCCTCGCGCTTGCGCGAGGGGCGGGAGAGGGGGAACTCGAAGGCTCCGCCCTAGCCCCCTCTCCCGACCTTCGGCTGACGCCGAAGGCCACCCTCTCCCGCCAGGGGGGAGGGTTCGCCAATCGCAACGGCCTGTACCCCCGCGTCATCCTAATAGAGGATCTTATCGGGCTTCGCCTGCCACTCGGCGAACACGGCCTCGGCTTCCGGCATGGCAAGCTTGATGGTGGGAATGACGCGATCCTCGATGGGCTTGGCGACCTCGTCGTAGATGTGCGCGTCGTCAAAGCCGATCGCGGCGGCGTCCTCGCGCGTATTGGCGAAGAAGATGCGGTCGATGCGGGCCCAGTAGATGGCGGCGAGGCACATCGGGCAGGGCTCGCAGCTCGTGTAGATCTCGCAGCCCTCCAGCGAGAATGAGGCGAGCGTGTCGCAGGCGTTGCGGATGGCCGTGATCTCCGCATGCGCGGTGGGGTCGTTCTCCGAGGTGACGCGGTTCCAGCCTTCGGCGATGATGGCGCCGTCCTTGACGACGATCGCGCCGAAAGGACCGCCGGCGCCGGCCCGCATACGCTCGGCGGAGAGCCGGATGGCGTGGCGCATGAAGCGCTCGCGCGCCTCAGTGTTCATGCGCGCCGACGTGCTCAGCCGTGACGAAGCTCCTCTCGCGGCGGACCAGAAGATCGGCGGCGACCGACGCGGCGATCGCCGTCGGCTCCTTGCTGGCGATGTTGGGAAGGCCGATCGGGCATGTCAGGCGCTCAAGCTGCTCCGGCGCGATGCCGGCCTCGCGCAGCCTGCTGACGAAGCTCGCTCGTTTCGTCTCCGACCCGATCAGCCCGAGATAGGCAAAGTCGCCGCGCTTCAGCACGGCCTCGCAGATCGCCTCGTCGAGCGGATGGCTGTGCGTCATGACGAGGAAGATCGTTCCCGACGGCGCCTCGTCCACGGCAAGCTCCGGTATGGCGAGCGCGAGCTGCTTCACACCGGGGATGGCCGGCTCGGGGAACTGCCCGTCGCGCCCGTCGATCCAGGTGATGGCAAAGCCGAGAGGATGCAGCGCCGGCACCAGCGCCCGGCCGACGTGGCCTGCCCCGAAGAGCCAAAGCGCCGGCGCAGGCGGATTCACCCGCTCGATAATCTCGACCGAGCTCGGGTCCTTCCAGCGCGCTGTGAAGTCGGGTCGCTCGCCACCCTCCGCCGTACCGCGCCGCATGTTGCCGGCCGCATCGAGGCGCACGGTCCGGTAGAGCGCATGGGGCCCTTCCGCCGAATGGATCAGCTTCTTCAGCCAGGCGAGATCGGCCGGCGCGAACGGCTCGAAGGCCAGCGTCACCTGGCCGCCGCAGCACTGGCAGAGCTGCGGGCCGAGGAAGAGCCGCATCAGACCGGCGCGGCCGGCCGGCAGCAGCTCGCGCGCCTTGAACATCGCGGCGCGCTCCAGCTCACCGCCGCCGATCGTGCCAGCGCTGTCATCTTCGATCACAAGCATCTGCGCGCCGGTCTCGCGCGGGCCGGAGCCTCTCAATTCCACCACATGCACAAGCATGGCGGCTTCACCGCGCTCGAGTGCTTCGAGGGTGGGTTGGAGCCAATCACGCATCAGAGCGTCCTCCCCACGAAACCTTCGCGACTGTCATCCCGGATGGCGCGCCAGCGCCAGTCCGGGACCCATGAACACCCGCCCTTGATCAACGAAGCGGCAACGTTGCTACCCGTTCTTCGCAACCCGTGTGTATGGGTCGCGGTCTTGCCGCTGCGCGGCAAACCGGGATGACAACAGGAAAGGTTGAGCGCGACCATCAGCTACCCATCTCCTTTGCTCGCGCTCTCACGTCCTCGACGGACATCAAGATCCGCTCCGGCGTCGCCGGCGTGTCGAGATGCGGGAAGACGCGGTAGTCGCCGGCCGCCGCAACCGCGTCGACCAGCGCCGAGAGCGCCGACAGCGCCAGCATAAGCGGCGGCTCGCCCACCGCCTTGGAGCGGTAGATCGTCTCCGACCGGTTCACGCCCTTCTCCCAGATCGCCATGCGCATGTCGTCCGGCCGGTCGTTGGCCGTGGGAATCTTATAGGTCGACGGCGCGTGTGTCCTGAGCTTGCCCGGCTCGTCCCACCACAGTTCTTCCGTGGTCAGCCAGCCGAGCCCTTGGATGAACCCGCCCTCGATCTGGCCCATGTCCACCGCCTGGTTTAGCGAGCGGCCCACGTCGTGGAGGATGTCCACGCGCAGCATGCGGTTCTCGCCGGTGAGCGTATCGATCACAACCTCGCTTACCGCCGCGCCGTAAGCGAAATAGAAGAACGGACGGCCGCGCGCCGTTTCGCGATCATAGTGGATGTCCGGCGTGGCGTAGAAGCCGGTCGAGGACAGCGAAACGCGCCCGAGATAGGCCTCCGCCACCAGGTCGGCGAAGCGTATCTCCTCGTTTCCGACGCGCACGCGGTTCGGCAGGAACACGACCTGCTCCTCCGGTACCTTGAATTTCTCCGCCGCGAACGCCATCAGCCGGCGCTTGATCGTGCGCGCGGCGTTGCGCGCCGCCATGCCGTTCAGGTCGGAGCCTGACGACGCGGCGGTCGCCGAGGTGTTCGGTACCTTGCCGGTGGTGGTCGCGGTGATCTTCACGTGCTCGAGGTCGATCTGGAACTCCTCCGCCACCACCTGCGCCACTTTGACAAAGAGCCCCTGCCCCATCTCGGTGCCGCCGTGGTTCAGGTGCACGGAGCCGTCCTTGTAGACGTGCACCAGCGCGCCGGCCTGGTTCAGATGCGTGGTGGTGAAGGAGATGCCGAACTTCACCGGCGTGAGCGCGATGCCCTTCTTCAGGACCGGGCTCTTTGCGTTGAAAGCGCGCGCCGCTTCGCGCCGCGGCCGGTAGTCCGACGACGCCTCCAGCTCGTCGACGATCTCGCCGATGACGCAATCGTTGACCTCCATGTGGTAGGGGGTCAGCTCCCCGCCTTCCACCGGATAGAAATTGGCGCGCCGCACGTCGAGCGGATCGCGCCCGAGCGTGAAGGCGATCTCGTCGATCACGCGCTCGATGCCGATCATGCCCTGCGGGCCGCCAAAGCCGCGAAAGGCGGTGTTCGACACCGTATGCGTCTTCATCCGGCGCGAGCGTATGTGCGCGTTGTGAAGCGAATAGGCGTTGTCGGCGTGGAACATGGCGCGGTCGGCGATGGCGGCCGAGAGGTCCGCCGAGTAGCCGCAGCGCGCCGCATGGCCGAAGCGCACGCCGCGGATCACCCCCGCCTCGTCGAAGCCCGCCTCGTAGTCGATACGGAAGTCGTGGCGCTTGCCGGTCATCTCCATGTCGTCGTCCCGGTCGAGCCTGACCTTGGCGGGGCGGCCAGTCTTCGCCGCGACCAGCGCCGCGATCGCGGCCATCAGCGCCGGCTGGCTCTCCTTGCCGCCGAAGCCGCCACCCATGCGGCGCGTCTCCACGGTGACCGCGTTGTCGGGCAGGCCGAGCACCTTGGCGACGTTGTGCTGCACCTCGCTCGGATGCTGCGTGGAGGAATGCACGAGCATGTCGCCG
>CAZARE010000394.1:0-10792 GCA_964487455.1 uncultured Propylenella sp. | reverse complement strand
ACCGCGCCGATCGCCACCCGCGGCTCGAGCGAGGCCGCGGTGACGCGGCTGATCGTCAGCTCGGCGCGGGTGACGTGAGCCGCGCTCTTAAGCACCGCCTCAATCGCCGCGTCGTCGCCCTTGTGCCAGCGATAGGCGATGTTATCCGGCGCATCCTCCCACAATGCCGGGGCGTGCGGCGCGAGCGCCACCTTGACGTTGGCGACGGCCGGCAGCGGCTCGTAGTCGACGGCGACCAGCTCGGCCGCCTCCGCGGCCGCGGCTGCCGTCTCCGCCACAACGACGGCGATCGGCTCGCCGACAAAGCGCACCCGATCGCGCGCAAGGAGCGGCCTCGGCGTGAGGGGCGCTGCGGAGCTGTCCGGCCGCTTGAGATTGACGCTGGCCTTGAGCATGGAGAGGCCATCGTTCTCGGCCTCCGCCGCGGTGAGGACGGCGATCACGCCCGGCGCGAACCGCGCCGCCTCGATGGAGACCGATTTGATATGGGCGTGGGCATGACTGGCACGGGAGACCGCGGCATGGACGAGCCGCGGGAGCCGCAGGTCGTCCGTAAAGCGGCCCTCGCCCTTGATGAAACGGAAATCTTCGCGGCGGCGAACGGCTGGTCCGGGCATTCGGCCACCTTCTCTTACCTCGGCCGCATCGGCGCAACCCCGTGCGATGGCCTGTGGGCATCCATCGCCTCTCACCGGCGCGCGCCTTGCGAGGAACGTGAAGTTCTCGCAGAGAGGTAGAGACGGGGTTGCGGCCGGGCATCCGCTGATGGGGGAACGCTGATGCGGGATCGGATTCGCTTGGAGAGCGAAGACGCCTTCGTCGAAGTGCTTCCGCGCCTTGGTGGATCAATCGCGGCATTCGACCTGAAACGGGGCGGCACGCGGTTGCCCATTTTCCGGCCGTGGACCGGAGAGTCGGAGAATCCCCGGGCGCTTGCCTCCAGCCCAATGGTGCCGTGGTTCAATCGCATTTCCGGCGGCGGCTTCGCCTTCCGTGGCGCGTTCTACCCGATCGCCCCAAACGACCCGCTGGAAGAGGTTCCCATTCACGGCGACGGCTGGCATTCGCCGTGGAACGTGGCTGAGCAGGATTCGCGCCGGGTCGTTCTCAGCCTGAGAAGCCAAGCGATTCCGCCGTTCGACTACGAGGCGCGGCAAGTCCTGACGCTTGAGGACGCCGTGTTCGACATGGAGCTTCGGCTGACGCATCTCGGCGCGGAGCCCCTGCCCTACGGGCTCGGCCAGCATCCCTGGTTCGTGCGCACGCCGGGCGTGCGGCTACAGGCGCGCGCCGCCGGAGTCTGGTTGGAGCAGCCGCCCGAGTTTCCGCAAAAATGGGAGCCCGAGCCGATCCGACCAGAATGGGACTTTAGCGCCGCGCGCAGCCTTCCCGAAGACTTCATCGACAACGGCTTCGCCGGCTGGGACGGACGCGCGCGGATCGAATGGTCCGATCGGGGCGTAGCGCTCGACATCGAGGCCGATGCGGCCACGCGTTACTATCACGTCTATGGCCCGGACAAGGATTGCGGCTTCTTCTGCTTCGAGCCGGTGACGCATGGGAATAATGCCTTCGCCAAGCCCGGCGGTCCGGAAGCGAACGACCTGCGGGTGCTTGAGCCGGGCGAAGAAACCTGGATGAGGGTGCGATATACCGGCAGCCTTGCGTAGCTTGCGTCCTCGGCCGGAATCAAAACGGGCCGCCAGGATTCCAAGAGCGAAAACCGGATGGGATAGCCAGCGCCCGTAATCTGGTGCGGCCTCGTGGAGCGCACTACAGTCCGTGGTGCGCCGTTGCAGCCAGTCGGCCGTAGCGATCATCCGCCCTTGCGAGGGCTCCAGAGGGGCGCATGCCGCCGGACCGAACCGCCTCCCGCACTATCCACTTCGTCAACGCCGCTCATGCCTTCGTGCACTTCGCGGTGCTGATCTATCCGACCGCGGTCATCGCTATCGCGGCGGAGCGCGGGCTGGCCTACGCGCAGCTGATCGGCCTCGCGACCGGCACGTTCCTGGCCTTCGGCCTGCTGTCGCTTCCGATCGGCTGGGTCGCCGACAGGGTCGGCAGGCGCAACTTGCTCGCCGTCTTCTTCTTGGGGTCGGGCGCCTCCTGCATCGGACTGGCCTTCGCCACCACGCCGGTGGTCTTCGCGGTCTTGCTCCTTATCCTTGGCTGCTTCGCGGCGATCTATCACCCGGTGGGCTCTGCCATGCTCGTCAGCAACGCCAGCCGCCTCGGACGCGAGCTTGGCCGCAACGGCGTATGGGGCAATCTCGGCGCGGCGCTCGCCTCCGGCGCCACGGCGCTGATCGCCGCCGAGCTTGGCTGGCGAGCCGCCTTCGCCATTCCCGGAATGCTTGCGGTCGCAGTCGGCGCTCTCTTCATCGCCATGGTGCCGAGCGAGCGCGGCGGCACGCGCAAACCGCCCGGCGAAACGGTGAAGACATTGCCGATCGCCAATCCCGCTACGATCGCCGTGCTCTACCTGATCGCCGTCGTCGCCGGCGGCATTACGTTCAACGTGGTGACGATCGCTCTTCCCAAAATCATCGACGAGAGGCTCGGCTTCGATCTGCCGCTCTCCGCCGTCGGCACGTTTGCAACCTCCGTCTTCATTCTCGGGGCGCTGACGCAACTCGTCATGGGGCGGCTGGTCGACCGCATCGAGCTGCCGAAGCTCTTCGTCGGCCTGTCGCTGTTCCAGCCGCTCGGCCTGTTGGTCGCGACCGTTACGCTGGGAGTTCCGCTGCTCATCGGGATGATTCTCGCGATGGCCTCGATCTACGGCCAGGTCGTCATCAACGACGCGATGATCGCGCGCTACGTCGCCCCGCATCTAAGGGCCAAGGCGTTCGGACTCCGCTATTTCCTCGGATTTGGCGTCAGCGGCCTCGCTGTGCCGATGATCGCGGTCCTGCATGGGCTCGGAGGTTTCCCGGCAGTGCTCGGCATCACCGCAGTCTTCGGTACGACCGTGTTCGCGAGCGCCATCGGCTTCCTGTTGCTCGCAAGGCCCCCGGCCACGGTCCCGGCTGCCGAAGCCGCCGGGAGCTGAGTTCTCGGCTGCGGAAGCCGGAGCCACGCCGCGCACGCGTTGAAACGGATTCAGCTCTGCAAGGATTGGCATCCGGGCACATGAATGCGCTATCATGCGCGGCGGCGGACCGGGCAGGAGTATGTCGTGCTGCTCACTGTGCCTTGGCCTATGCGCCGGCCTCCCCGCCATAACCGGGCTCCCCGGCATGACCGCTGACGTGGAACTCAGGCCCGGCCTGACGCCGCTCATTCATTGGCGCGCGATCTATCGGGGAGCCCCGGTGGCGCTCGATCCGTTCGCGCGGCCGGACGTGGAAGCCGGTGCGGCCGCGCTGGCCGAGATAATCGCGCGGCGGGAATTGCCTCCCGCCGACGAGCCGCCCTCCATTGCCGACCTTATGGAGAACAGCGGCGATCGGCTCCCCTCGGCTCTCGTCCGTCTCTTCGTTGCGCTGAAGCTCGGTTCGCTGAGCCAGGGCGTATCGGGCATGCGATGGGACACGCTCCGTGGGCTTGCCGATTTCCTGGCCGCCGGCCTGTTGCCAGTCGTTCCGGTCGAGGATGCCGGCGACCGGCTGGCGCTCTCCTATCTCTTCGCTGCATTGACCGGCACGGGTGAGGTCGTGCTGCGCGAGAAGCGACGCCCCGCCGCGAAGGCGCTGAAGGAGGCCGAGCTTGCCCCGCTCCAGCTCACCCGGCAGGAAAGGCACGCATTGCTGTCCGGTGTTGCGCTTACGACCGCGACGGCGCTGGCAGGTCTCTTCGAGGCGGAGCGGGTCTTCCACTCCGCCTTGGTCGCTGCGGCCCTCTCCGCGGAGGCACGCTCCCTTCCTTGGACACCGCTGCACAGAAGCGTGCATCGGCTCAACCGCCAGCCGGGACAGATCGAAGTTGCGGCGACATTGCGTACGCTCCGCGGTATCGCGGAAGCGGCAGAGGCGGAAGGGACCGGCGAGATCGATCAGACGGAAAAAACCAGGCGCGCCGAACCGTTCAAGTTGGGGGCCTGTCTCGATCTGCTGCGCCAGGCCGGCGCGACGCTGGAACGGGCAGCCAACGCCGTGACCGAGGACCGGCTGGTCCTTTGGCAGAGCGGGGCGTTGGTCGCGGGCGCGGAGGATCGCTCTTCGGCGGCGCGCGCAGCCAATCTTGTCGCCTTGGCGCTGACCGGAATCGGCGATCTCTCCCAGGCCCGCATCGGCGCGCTTTTCGCCGCCGCCCAGCCCGGCGTAGAGAGCGATGCGGATCGCGCCAGCTCGGCGGGGCGCGCCGCGGACTTTGCCGCGGGCATCCGCGAACACGCGGAGAGCGGCTTGGGCGTGCGGCGCCTGCTGCCGATGGCGGGGATGGCGGCGCTGGTACTCGCCGTTGAGTTCTTGGAGGCGGCCCGAGTGCGGGACGCCCGGCCGGAGGCGACAGGCGCCGCGCTTGCCGACGTATTGCGCCTGGTTCACGAGGCCGCCCCGCGGTCCGCCGGGGCGGACCTTTCCGAGGCAGGCGGCCTGGCTTCGATAGCCGATCGAATCGGCTCCGGCGCGTTTACTGCCGCCGCCAGCGAGGCGCTCCCAGGCGTCGTGCCGCGCCCGCCGGAAAGAATGGCGACGCCGCTAGGCGGACGCACAAAACGCAAATAAGCTGCCGCGTTCGGAATCGCGAAGTGATCCCGGTCGCAGGCGGGGGATGCCGTTTGACTCTCTACATGCTGAAGCCAACGTTTCAGTCGGCGCTGCGGCCACATGTCGGAAAGCTTGCGCGAGCCGGAATCACTGCCAATCATCTCACACTCGCCGCCGCCGGCGGATCGATCCTCGTCGGCGTTCTGGTTGCCGTGCTCTGGCCGGCGCGCTGGCCATTCCTGCTTGTCCCGGCCTGGCTTGCCGCGCGCATGGCGCTCAATGCCGCCGACGGCATGCTGGCGCGCGAGCACGGCCAGAAGAGCAGGCTCGGCGCCTATCTGAATGAGATTGGCGACGTCGTTTCCGACGCCGCTCTCTACGCGCCCTTCGCGCTCGTGCCGGCGTTTGGCCCAGCCTGGATAGGGCTTGTGGTCGTGCTTGCCATCCTCACCGAATTCGCCGGGACGCTCGGACACACAGTGGGCGCGACTCGCAGGTACGACGGGCCGATGGGAAAGAGCGACCGCGCGCTGGTGTTCGGCGCGCTCGGGCTTTGGGTCGGATTCGGCGGGCCGCTTCCCGGGTGGACCGCACTGATCATGGCGGTGGTTGCGGCATTGCTCGTCGCCACATGCGTCCGCCGTGTGCGGGCGGGGATCCGCCAAGCCGGATCGACGCCGTGATCGAGAGGCTTGCGGCCGGAATCGTCGCACTCTTCGCTCGCCTCGTCACCGCGGTGCGGGCGGAGTGGGGCGCGCACGTCCCTGACCTTCGGCCGCGCATCTATTTCGCCAATCATGCAAGCCACGGCGATTTCGTTCTCATCTGGACGGTACTTCCCCCGGCTGCGCGGTTGAACACGCGTCCGGTGGCGGGGGCGGACTACTGGATGAAGGACCCGATTCGCCGCTTCGTCGGCCGGCGTGTCTTCAATGCGGTGTTGGTGGATCGCGACGCCGCGAACCGCACCGAAGACCCCATCCGGCAGATGGCGGAGGCGCTCGACGCCGGCTCCTCCCTCATTCTGTTCCCGGAGGGAACGCGCAACCTCACCGAGGTCCCGCTGCTCCCCTTCAAGAGCGGACTCTACCGGCTGGCGCTCGCGCGGCCCGGTGTGGAGCTGGTGCCGGTATGGGTCGCGAACCTCAACCGCGCCATGCCGAAGGGAGAGCTCATACCGATCCCGATCCTGTGCACCGTCTCCTTCGGCATGCCGGTGAGGCTGCGCGAGGGTGAGGAGAAAACGGCCTTCCTCGAGCGGGCGCGGGCGGCGCTCCTGGCGCTGAGGCCAAGAGAGATGCCGAGGTCATGACGGCCGGCGATCAGACGCTGATCCTTTTCGTCGGGATCGGTCTCGTTCTCGCGGCTGCGAGCCTCGTGGGCTATCTGCTGGCCCGCCGAGCCGGCGATATCCCCAGCGCAGTGGTCACCAACCTCAACCAGCGCGTCCGAGCCTGGTGGGTCATGGTGATTCTTATCGGCATCGCCTTCCTGTTCGGCAAGCTCGGAGTCATCCTGCTCTTCGCCATCGCCTCGTTCACGGCGCTGCGGGAATTCATCACGCTGACGGAGACGCGCCGCGGCGACCATTATGCGCTCGCCGCCGCATTCTTCGTGATCCTTCCGCTGCAGTACCTGCTGATCGCCATCGACTGGTACGGCCTCTATTCGATCTTCATTCCGGTCTACGCGTTTCTGTTCCTGCCGATCATCGCGGCGCTCCGTTCGGACACGACGCGCTTCATGGAGCGCATCGCGGTGACGCAATGGGCGCTCATGCTGGCGGTGTTTTGCCTGTCGCACGTTCCTGCGTTGCTTACGCTTCGCATCCCGGGCTACGAGGGTCGCGGGCTCCTCCTCATCGCCTTCCTGGTGCTCGTGGTGCAGTCGAGCGACGTGCTGCAATACGTGTTCGGCAAGCTCTACGGACGCCGCCGGATCGCGCCGGAGCTGTCGCCGTCGAAGACGTGGGAGGGGTTCGTCGGCGGCGTTGCGGCCGCCTCGCTCATCGGCTCGGCGCTCTGGTGGATCACGCCGTTTGCCATTTGGCAGGCGGTGCTCATGGCGCTCGCCATCACCCTGATGGGGTTTCTCGGCGGGCTGGTCCTGTCGGCGATCAAGCGGGACCGCGGCGTCAAGGACTGGGGGCAGACGATCGAAGGCCATGGCGGCGTTCTCGACCGCCTCGATTCGGTGATCTTCGCCGCGCCGGTGTTCTTTCATCTCACGCGCTATTTCTGGGCGATCTAGGCAGCCCCCTCGAGTTCGGCGGCCGGCCGTCCGGCGGATATCTACGAACCATCGCCGCAATTTTCCGGTTGGCGGACGCCGTGCCGCCGCGCCAGAGTGAGGCACGTGTATACGCGACGCGTGGCTGCCCGAGGAGAAACCGCCGTGCGGCGGATCTCTTCGGTGCGCCGTCGTGGCTGCCCGGTCGTGCAAGCGTTGTCGGCGACAAGAAGGGGGGAGAGCGGTGAACAGGCCAACCAAGAGCACAAAAGCGACGCAGCCGAAGCCTGCCGCGAAATCCGGCAAAGCATCGCCGAAGCGCGAGCAGGGGGCCAACTTCCGCTTCTTCGACAACCGCCAGAAATATCTGCTCTTCGTCAACACCTGCTCGGAGAAGTGGGTGATCGCGGACCGCGTGGCGCAGGAGCTTGCGAACATTCATCCGCGTCCCCCCGCGGTGCGGGTGTTCGACGCCGGAGTGGGCGACGGCACCGTGCTTGCGCGCATGATGCGCGCCATGCACGCCCGCTTCCCGACGATGCCGTTCTACATCACCGGCAAGGAGATCAGCCTGGAGGACGTCCGGCTCACGCTTGAACGGATGCCCGACCGTTTCTTCGAGCATCCCGCGACCGTCCTCGTGCTTACCAACCTCTATTACTCCGAGGCGCCGTGGCTCCGGCCGAACTCGCCCTCCGCCGCCCACAGCCTGATCTGGAAGGAAGTCCCGCTGTCCGGCAATTCTGGGCATGCCTTCGGCGAACAGATCACCGCGCTCCAGCCCTTCCTGTCGGATGTCTGGACGGCGCGCGCCAGCCCCAGGACCGGCAATCCCATCTACGATCGGCCGGTGGTCCTCGTGCTCTATCGGGAGGATCACAAGTTCTTGCTCGACGGGGTGATTCCGCGGCCGGGCCAGGTCTTCGCCGATTACGACCTGGTCATCGCCTCGCAGCCTTACCGCGCCCGCACACCCGTGGAGTTCAAGGTCAGGAATGTGGTCGCGCCACTCGCTCGCGCCATTGGGCCCGGCGGACGGCTGATCGGCATCCATTCGCGCGGCGGCGATCCCGGCCTGGAGATCATCCAGCGGGTCTGGCCAGGCGAGAACCCATTCGTCACCACCCGGCAGGATGTCCTGAAGTCCGCGAAGCACATGCTCGGTTCCGAGGGGCGCGACATGCGCTTCGCCGACCAGCCCGATTCGCGCGCCGTCTTCCGCTACGACATGCATACGCTGCCCAATGAGCTCTCCGGCTCCATCGGTACCTCGACCCTGCTGGCGGCTTGGAACGCCGCCGTCTACGTTGCGCAGATCGAGGACCAGCGCCTTTCCGGCGCCTTTCAGGACAGCAGGTTCCTGGAAGCCACCGATGCGGTGTTGAAGAAGCGCGGCGGGCTCTGGTTCTACGACGAATCCTACGTCATCTCGCGGCGCGCGTGAACGCGTCGGAGCCGCACTGGCGAACACGCGTCGCCGCGCATAGATAGAGCCGATGCTGGATAAGCCCCCCCTGGCGAAGATCGCCGCCACCGAGCTTTCCGCCCCCATCGATCCTGGGACGCGTATCGGTCATGTCCACTTGAAGGTGGCGGATCTCGAGCGGGCGCTCGCCTTCTATTGCGGCGTGCTCGGCTTTGAGCTGACGCAGCGCTACGGCCCCGGCGCCGCGTTTGTGTCGGCTGGCGGCTACCACCATCACATCGGGCTCAACACGTGGGAGAGCCGGGGCGGCAAGGCTCCGCTTCCCGGATCAACCGGGCTCTACCATCTGGCCATCCTCTACCCCACCCGGGAGGCGCTCGCCGACGCGCTTCGCAGGCTGATCCGGGCCGGGATTCCGCTCGACGGCGCCAGCGACCACGGCGTCAGCGAGGCGCTCTATCTGCGCGATCCGGACCAGAACGGCGTCGAGCTCTACTGGGATCGGCCGCGTGAGGCCTGGCCCCGGGACCCGGACGGCACGCTCGCCATGACCCTTGAGCCGCTAAATCTGGAGGAGCTTCTCAGCCTCTGATTGACGCTTCCGCGAGCCGGGCGTCGCCGGTATGGTACCGCCGCACGCTGGCTCGGCGGAACCATTGCGAGCGCTCACGAGACAAGAACGGCTTCAAGGTGTAGCGGTCATATGCGAGTGGCTGAGGTGATGACGCGCGGCTTCGATCCGGTTGCCCCCACCGCGACCGTGCAGGACGCCGCGACCCAGATGGCGGAGTTCGATGTCGGCGCCGTCCTGATCGGCGACGAAGAGGCGCTCGTAGGAATTCTCACCGACCGCGACATCCTCCTGCGCGTGGTCGTGGAGGGACGGCATCCAGCCGAGGTCGTGGTCAAGGACGTCATGTCCGCCAGCTTGTTCGCCTGCAACGAGGACGACGCCATCGAAGCCGTCCTCGCCGAGATGCGCGAGCGGCAGATCAGGCGCATGCCGGTCTATGACGAGCAGGGTAAGGCCGTCGGTGTCGTGGCGCTGAGCGATTTGGCGAACGGGTTCAGCGGACCGGAGCAGATACGGGAAGCGCTCCGCAATATCTCCGAGCCGCATCGCAGCCGCGAGGCGCTCGAACCGGAGGCGGCCCCGGCCGAGGAGGTGAAGCCAGCGCCCGATCCGGAAGCCGCCGCATCGGACGAGGCCGCCGAGCGCGGCTGATCCGTTCGCGGAGCATTTATGACTCTCCAGCAGGGCCTCGCCTTCGCCGTCATCCTGGGGATGATGGGCTTCTTCGTCTGGGGCCGCTATCGCTATGACCTCGTGGCGATGACCACCCTGTTCGTAGCGGTGGTTGTCGGCATCGTGCCCGCGAAGGAGGCTTTCACCGGCTTCAGCGACGATATCGTCATCATCGTCGCTTCCGCTCTCCTGGTGAGCTCGGCAGTGGCGCGCTCCGGAATCGTGGAGCAGGTCCTGCGCAAGCTGGGTCCCTACCTCACCTCGCCGACGATGGTGATCTTCGTGCTGGTGAGCGCCGTCACGCTGCTCGCCGCCTTCGTCAAGAACATCGGGGCGCTTGCCATGCTCATGCCGGTGGCCTTCCAGCTGGCGCGTCGCACCAACACATCGCCCTCCTTCCTGCTGATGCCCATGGCTTTCGGTTCGCTCATGGGCGGCACGATGACGCTCGTCGGCACTTCGCCCAACGTGATCGTGTCGCAGATGCGCGAAAACCTGGTCGGCGCGCCTTTCCGCATGTTCGACTTCACGCCGGTCGGCTTCTCCATCGCCGTCGTCGGCGTCGTGTTCCTTACGTTTGGCTACCGCCTGCTTCCCGCCAACCGCAAGGGAGCCGCCTCGCTCGACACCGCCTTCAGCATCCGCAGCTACACGACGGAGGCGCATCTGCCCCCGGACTCGCCTTATGTCGGCCGCACCGTTGCCGATCTGGAGAAGCTGGGCGAGGGTGAGGTGCAGGTCGTCACGATCATCCGCGAGCGCTTCCGCCGCGTGACCCCCTCTCCCAATTGGACGCTCGAGGCCGGCGACACGCTGCTGCTGGAAGGCGAATCCTCGGCACTTGAGCAGGTGGTCGCGCAGGCGGAGCTGAAGCTCGCTGGCGGCAAGGAGGAGGACACCGAAAAAGAAGGTCGCGCGAGCGGCGGCAGCGGCAGCAGCGGTGCTAGCGACCAGTTCGGAGTTATTGAGGCGGTCGTGATGGCAGGCTCGCCGCTGGTTGAGAGGACGCCCGCGCAAGCCCAGCTGGCCGAGCGCTATCAGATCGGCGTGCTCGCGGTGAGCCGCAGCGGCCAGCGGCTGACGCGCCGCCTCAGGACGGTCAAGTTCCAGGCCGGCGACGTGATCGTGCTGCAGGGCAACCTGTCTCAGATGCCCGAAGCGCTCGGCGAGTTGCGTTGCCTGCCTCTCGCCGAGCGCGATATCCGGTTGGGGCAGGATCGGCGGCGCTATGTGCCTATT
>CAZARE010000393.1:0-4951 GCA_964487455.1 uncultured Propylenella sp. | reverse complement strand
TCGTCGTCGCGGAGGAAGGCCTGGAGTTGCTGCTCGATCGTGGACTGCACCGCAGTGCGATCGGCGTTGCTCTGCGCCAGCGCCGCTCCGCCGATCCAGACGCTGAGAAGGAGGGTGAGAAGGATGCGCATCGTTCGCCTCGGAGTCGGATGGCACGATATCGAACTATACGGGCCCGGCAAGATTTTGGTTTTTCGACAAGCGGGCGGATCGCTCGCTATTCGATGCCCAGCTTTTGCTTCAGAAGCGCGTTGACCGCCTGCGGGCTGGCCTTGCCCTGGCTCGCCTTCATCACCTGGCCGACGAACCAGCCGACGAGCGCCGGCTTTGCCTTGGCCTCGGCCGCGTTGTCGGGATTCGCCGCGATCGCCTGATCGACGAGGCTTTCGATCTCGCCGCTGTCGGTGACCTGTCTGAGCCCCCGCGCCTCCACGATCTGATGCGGCTCGCCGCCCTCCGCAAACATGATGTCGAACACCTCCTTGGCGATCGGGCCGGAGACGACGCCCTTGCTCTGCAGGTCGAGCAACTCGCCGATCTGATGGGCGGAAACCGGCGTGGATTCAATGCTCTTGCCGGCTTTGTTCAACGCTCCCAGCAGCTGGTTGATCACCCAGTTGGCGGCCTGTTTACCGTCGCGGCCGTGCGCCACGCCCTCGAAGAAGTTGGCGATCTCACGGTCGGCGACCAGCACGTCCGCGTCGTAGGCGGAAAGCGCGTACTCACGTTGGAAGCGGACGCGCTTCTCGTCTGGCAGCTCCGGCAAGCCCTCTTTGAGCAAATCGACATAAGCGTCATCGAACTCAAGCGGAAGCAGATCTGGGTCGGGGAAGTAGCGGTAGTCGTGCGCCTCTTCCTTGGTGCGCATGGAGCGGGTCTCGCCCCGGCCGGGATCGAACAGCCGCGTCTCCTGCTTGACGGTTCCGCCATCCTCCAGGACGCCGATTTGCCGGCGCGCCTCGTATTCGATCGCCTGGCCGGCGAAGCGAATGGAGTTGATGTTCTTGATTTCGCAGCGCGTACCGAAGGGCTCGCCCGGCCGCCGCACCGATACGTTGATGTCGGCGCGCAGATTGCCCTTCTCCATGTCGGCGTCCGACGTGCCGAGATAGCGCAGGATGGTGCGCAGCTTGGAAAGGAACGCCTTCGCCTCATCGGCGGAGCGCAGGTCCGGCTTCGACACGATCTCCATCAGCGCCACGCCGGAGCGGTTGAGGTCGACCAGGCTCATGCTCGGGTGCTGGTCGTGCAGCGATTTTCCGGCGTCTTGCTCCAGGTGGAGGCGCTCTATGCCGACGCGAACCTCCTCCGAACCGCCGTTCGCGCCGGGCACCTCGACGACCACGGTGCCCTCGCCCACGATCGGCTGATCGTATTGCGAAATCTGGTAGCCCTGCGGCAGGTCCGGATAGAAGTAGTTCTTGCGGGCGAAGACAGAGCGATGGTTGATCCTCGCCTTCAAGCCCAAGCCCGTGCGGATCGCCTGACGGACGCACTCTTCGTTGATCACCGGCAGCATGCCGGGCATCGCCGCGTCGACCGGACTGACATGGTCGTTGGGCGCCCCGCCGAAATCGGTCGGTGCGCCGGAAAAGAGCTTGGCCTTGGAGGCGACCTGCGCATGCACCTCCATGCCGATCACAACCTCCCAGTCGCCGCTGGCGCCTGGGATCAGGTTCTTCGGATTGGCGTTGCGGTTCTCCGCGATTGGCATGGACAGGCCGGAGCGTGGCAGGAGCCTCCCCGGTTAGTCCCTCGCCGCGATGCTCGCAAGTCAGGGCCCGGAGCGTTCGCAAAAAAGGCCGGGCAGGCGGCCCGGCCTTTGAAGAGCGGTTCGGTCCGGCTTCAGCCGCAGCAATATTCGGGAGGCGGCGGGATGTTGCCTGGCAGCAGCACCGTTCCCGTCACGCAGGTGAAGTAGGGAGTGCGCGCCGGCACGGTCGGGAACTCGACGAGGGAGAAGTCGCTCGCCCTCCTGAAGAGGATCACCTCCTCGCGCGGTGGGCAAGCGGCGCCGTAGTAGTGCTTCCCGGCATGCTTGTGGTAGCCCGGTATGTCGGCGGCGCCGGCCGGGCCGACAACGCCCAACATGGCTGCGATTGCCAGGGCGGAAAGTGCGATCGCGGCTGCAAGCTGTCGCATCAGAGCTCCATCCATCTTGCGCATTCGCTGGTCTCCCGGCCCGTTCCACGGGCCGCCGCGCTCGCGCGCCGAATGCGTCACGAAACCGGGATCAGGATCGGGCGTCTTGGTTACGATCGCCTTAACGGGTGCGGACCCGCATCGCTGCGGGGCTCGATAGGCCTCCAGCTGCACCGGCGTCATGAGCGTTCCGCCGATCCGCTGCGGTGGCGATTGGGAACCCGAAACTCAGCTGTGGTCAGGCGTAATGCACCTTCTGAGCCAGTTTATGCAGCCTGTTGAGAATGAAACGAATGATCTTCATTTTTCCTCCAGTTCGCTCATGCTTCGCACGCCGCGGTCGCGGAAGAGCCGATCGAGTGCCTCCAGCATCAGCGTGTGCATCTTGGTACGCTCGGAGTGGGCAAGCTCGCGCAGCTGGTCGTAAGCCGACGGCTCCAGATAAACGGACAGCTGGCGCGCGCGTTCCTTCAGCGTGCCGGACGGGTCGCGGCGGGGCGGGCCCGCGGAGCGCGCACGCGAGGGAGCTGCGCGCGGCGCCGTCGGCGCCGCTTGGACGAGGATGGCCCGCAGGCTCGGCCTAGGCAGCGCGGTCATGTTCTTGCAGGCCCACTGCGGACGTCTTGCCGGCACGCGCCGCGATCCAGCCCCATAGCCGCCTGATCTCGTCGGCGGCCTTGCCGGACGGATTGAATTCGGTGACGCCCTGTCCGGTGCCGATGGCGTCCTGATGGTCGTTGCGCAATACGACGTTCACGTCGGGCAGCACGCCGAGGGCAATCAGCCCGTCTGCCGCGTCGCGCACGCGGTAGCTGCGCGACGGCGTCTGGTTCAGCACAAACGCGAAGCGCTTCTCGAGGCGGTAGATCGCCGCCAGCGTCGGTCGGATGGCGCGCAGGTCGGCCGGCGTCGGGCGGCTCGGCAGGATGCAGAGGTCCGCGGCACGGATCGCGGCCAGGGTCTCCGGGCCGATCGCGCCGGGCGTGTCGATGAAGGCGTAGTCGAAGCCGCAATCGGCGAGCCGTGTCAGAACCGCGGCGATCTCGGCGGAGTCGATCTGTGCCACCTCGGGGGGCCGCGGTCCGCGCGACTCCGCCCAGTCGCCGATTGTCGCCTGCCGGTCCATCTCCAGGATGCACACGGACGCTCCGGCTTCCTGCGCCGCAACGGCGAGCCCGATGCACAACGTGCTCTTTCCGCTGCCGCCCTTTTGCGTCACGAAGGCGATCGTCTTCATCGCGTCCTCCGCCGGGGGAGTCTGTCGGGAGCAGGCTGACGCCGGCTGGTCGGCGTCCCGAGCGGCCGCACACGCGACTTCGTGTGCGCTACTCGGAAACGCCGTCCTCGGCTTATCGATGCCGCATGGTTAACGGGCGGTTAAGCGCACACTGTTCCAAGGACGCCGGCATCCTTGGTTCATGGGATCATAGGATGAGGGGATCGCGGGAATCGTTGCGGCGCCGCTTAAGAGGCTCGTTGAGAGAAACGCCGTAAGCTGTTCACTCTCGCAATGTTTTTTCGATCGCCTTCCGTTCATCGGTCAAGTTGCCGTGCGCTACGGATTGACCCGCGCGGCGATACCAATACCCGGCATTGGCGAGGTCGCCCTCCACGCGGTGGAGGTGCGCATGGACCCACGCCGCCTCGGGTGACGGGTCATCCTGCACGAGCTCGTGCGCCGCATCCCACTTACCGTCGGCGAGGAGACGCAGTGCCTCGAGGACATCCTCCCTGGCCAATCGCTTCTCCAGAAATCGAACCGACCCGATAACCCGCCGGCGAAAGCTCCCCGTTGGATCGCATCGATTCCCTGCTGGCTGCCAACTCACCACCACCGCGGCGGCGTGAAGAACCCCGCCGCGTCCTCGATCACCTGGCCCGCCCGGAACAGCGTCGCCTCGTCGAAGGGCCGGCCGATGAGCTGCAGGGCCATGGGCAGGCCGGACGAATCCTGTCCCGCCGGCACGGCGATCCCCGGCAGCCCCGACATGTTGGCAGTCACCGTGAAGATGTCGTTCAGGTACATCTCCACCGGATCGGCCGCCCCTTTCTCGCCGATGCCGAATGCCGCGGTCGGCGTCGCCGGCGTGAGGATCGTGTCGATGCCGGCGGCGAAGACCTCCTCGAAGTCGCGCTTGATCAGGGTGCGCACCTTCTGCGCCTTGACATAGTAGGCGTCGTAATAGCCGGCGGAAAGCACGTAGGTCCCGATGAGCACCCGCCGTTTCACTTCCTTTCCGAAGCCCTCGGAGCGGGTCTTCTCATACATGTCGATGACGTCGTCGCCCTCCACCCGCAGCCCGTAGCGCACGCCGTCGTAGCGCGCTAGGTTGGACGAGGCTTCCGCCGGGCCGACGATGTAGTAGGCAGGCAGCGCGTATTTCGTGTGCGGCAGCGAGATGTCCACGATCTCCGCGCCGGCAGCGCGATACCACTCGATCCCTTGGCTCCATAGCGTCTCGATTTCCGGCGGCATGCCGTCCATGCGGTATTCCTTCGGCACGCCGATCTTGAGCCCGCGCACGCTCTCCCCGACCGCCATCTCGTAGTCCGGCACCTCGATATCGGCGGAGGTCGTGTCCTTCCGGTCGACCGACGCCATCGACCTCAACAGGATCGCCGAGTCTCGCACCGAGCGCGCGATCGGGCCGGCCTGGTCCAGCGACGAGGCGAAGGCCACGATGCCCCAGCGCGAGCAGCGTCCGTAGGTCGGCTTGATCCCGGCGATTCCGGTGAAGGCGGCGGGCTGCCGGATCGAGCCGCCGGTGTCGGTTCCGGTCGCGGCCGGGGCGATGCGCGCCGCCACTGC
>CAZARE010000392.1:0-2874 GCA_964487455.1 uncultured Propylenella sp. | reverse complement strand
CACACTTTGAACATGCCCACGAAACTTCCTCGGCGGCCGGCCTTGCCGTCGTGCTTTCGCCGGCTTACGTGGGGGCTGCCCTCCTAGAGGGCGTTTCCTCCCTAGACTTGGGCCGCCGGCATTGCCGCGCGGCCCCTTTTTCCTCCGCCCGCTTGTTCGGGGTATCGGTCCAATTTGACGCGCCTTTGACCCGCCGCGATTCACCGCCCCTACATCCGGCTCGTGTATCGCCGGGCGTTCGCCATCAAGGATGGCATTCCTCCCTAGACTTGGGCCGCCGGCATCCGCCGCGCGGCCCTTTTTCTGACAGTCGGCTCCCCACCGCCTACATCCCCCGCACCCGCGGCTTGCCCTCCTTCGTCAGCATGAGCGCGGAGAGCGCCCACACCAGAGCGTCGAGCCGGTCGGGCGAGCGGCCGGAGGAAAGCCCGCCGAGCCCGAAGTCGGACATCTCGTCCTCCAGCTCCGGGAAGGCGCCGACATGCTTCACCCGCCCCTGCTCGTAGAGCGACGCCACCGGCTCGGCGCGCAGATACTTGCCGCGATAGGCGCGCACCTTCTCCACCGGCAGCGACTCGTCCGCCTGGCGGATCACCGCCTCCACCATGTCGCCGCCCTGGTTGACCTCCGCCACGATGCGGTCGGCCTCCAGGCGGTGGAACAGATCGGCGGCGCGCCTCGCCCATCTGGCCGGCGTCAGGCGGGCGGCCGTCGCGTCGGCGAGCACGTAGCCGATCCCCTCCGGCCCGAGCCCCGCCGCCACGATGCCGCATTGGTCGGAGCGCATGCCAGACGCGGCCGGCGGATCGACCGCCACAACGACGCGCTTCAGCTCGGGCGCGAGCTCGACGCGGCTTGCTTCGATCGCGGCGCGCGACCACAGCGCGTCGGCGCGCTCGTCGATCAGCTCCGCGTCAAGCTCCTGCCGTCCGAGCCGCGTGCCCCCGTAACGCGCCACGATCTGCGCCAGGAACGGTCTGGCCAAGTGCGGATTGTCGACCGTGCGCGCGTGTGTCTTCACCGTGCCGGAATCCGCCATGATGCGCTTCAGAAGCGGGATCGGGCGCGGCGTCGTCGTCACCATCTGACGCGGGCTTGTCCCCAAGCGCAATCCGAACTGCAGCATGTCAAAGGTGGCGTCGGGATACTTCCACTTCGCCAGCTCGTCGCACCAGGCTACCGAGAACTGCGGGCCGCGCAGGCTCTCCGGATCCTCCGAGGAAAAGCCCATGGCGATGGCGCCGTTCGGCAGCTCGATCGCGCGCCGCGCGCCGACCCAGCGCGGGTGTTCGCCCTTCCCCCAGTCGAGCCGCGCCAGCCCCGACTCGCCGTTCACCATCACGTCGCGCACGTCGGCCATGGTCTCGCCGACAAGCGCGATGCGCTCCACCGGATCGCTGCGCCGGCTGGCGCGGCCGAGCACCAGCGCCCTGACCCATTCGGCCCCGGCGCGCGTCTTGCCGGCGCCGCGCCCGCCGAGAAGGAGCCAGGTCGTCCAATCGCCGGCAGGCGGACGCTGATACGCTTGCGCCCAGCCGTCGTCGGACCATCGCGCCAGCAACTCCTTACCGTTCTCCGCCCCCAGCTTGTTGATGATCGCCGCTGCCAGCGCGTGCCGCTCCATCTGCCGCATCGGCTTCGCTAAGGCGATCAAGTCGGCGACTGAGCTCGGCAATGAGCCAGTCGGGGTCGTCGCGGAGATCGCGTCCGGCATCGTTGTTCTTCTTCTCGCGGATTCTTCCGTTCTTGTTCTTGATCGTTCGCATCCTGCTCTCCTGTGCGCGGCAGAGCTCCGTCAGCATGCGCGCATTCGCCTCCGTCATCCCCTCCTTAGCCAGTCGCCGCTCCAGCATCGCCGCGCCGATGGCGACGAGCCGGTTCAATCTCAGCTCCAGCGCCTCTTCGCCGATCGGCTTGTGCCCCCGCAGCAGGCCGGGCGCCGCCGCCGGCTGGCGCGTCGTCCAGCCGCCGCGCTCGCGGTGCTTCCTGAGTTGCCACGCCGTCAGTCCGAAGCGCTCCTGGATGGACGCGACGGTCTCCCCCGACAGCTCGTAGGCGCGGCGCAGCGCGTCGAGGTCGACGTCACGGCTTGACGCTGCAGAACCGTCGTCATGCCCGGACTTGATCCGGGCATCCATTCCGCCGGCGCGAGCAAGATCGGAGTCCCCCATTGCCGCTGCAGCCTCCGCTGCAGCGGTTGCAACGCCTTCGTCCTGCACAGCGCCTGCCGAGGAGCACCCCGCCTTCTCCCCCTGTGGGAAAAGGTGCCGTCCGGCTTCGCCGGAAGGCGGATGAGCGGTGCGCCAAGCGCCCTCGCCTGCCCGGTCTTCCATTCCAATTGTCCTGGAGAGTCTTCGCCGCCGGACGCATTCGTCCGACCATGCCCGGAAGCTACGGAACCAGCGTACGCTGCGTCAAGGAATTTCTTCCTATAGACGTGATTCTTCTTTGGGGACGGCACCGCGGCCTGCTTAACCCCTTGCCGGAACTCGCTTTATCCAGGCTTGTCTTTGCGCGCCCCGCTTCGCGCGAAGGCGCCTGAAGGAGCCGATCCTCCCCCTTGAGGCCTTCCCCCGGGGATAAGTCGAGCGGCTCCGCTAGAAGGGGACGAGCGCCGCCACGAGCGCATAGAGCGCCATGAAGATCACCATCAGCGAGCCGATCGTGTAGGGCGTTGCGCGCACTTCATGGCGCTGCGCGGTGGCGTAGAAGAGAGTATGCGCCAGCCGCGCGACGACGAAGGCGGCCATCGTGACGACCGCCAGCCAGAGCGGCGGCGCGACGGCGACGAAGATGAGGCCGGCGGCGAGAAACGCCGGGATGTTCTCCAGGTCGTTCAAGTGCATGCGTCGCGACCGCTCGACATAGTCGTTC